>NZ_CP070491.1:2139375-2445000 GCF_016925495.1 Methylococcus sp. EFPC2
TCGCCGATGCGCTCGCGCCAGGCGCGGATGAAGTCCTCCACCTTGATGGTTTGCCGCCCTTGTGGGGAGAGTTCGGTCCAAAAACCCGCGCCGTTTTCCCAGACAATGGTTTCCAGGCCGACGATGACGGAGGTGCCGGACCGTACCTTAGGGCGCGGAGCCGGGGCAAGCTCGCCCGTTTCCGCCCGCGCGTCTAGGATCGGCAGCCCAACGCCCTTGGGCTCCTGGTCCATTTCGTCCCTCAATTCCAGCAGGGCCTTCTCGACCTTTTCCGCGATCCGGCGGGTTTCGCTGAAAGGAGCGTCCTGGGGCAGCGTGAGATTGACCCAAAAACTGTCCTTGGTCACATCGGCCTGCAGCGACAGCCGGACATGACCGCCCGCGACCAAGGCCACACTGAGCATCAGCAGGACCGCAAAGGCCGAGACGGTCAGATGACGCCAAGCCAGGGCACTTTCCAAGAACGGGCGGTAAATCCGCCGGACGAATTCGTCCAAACCCTGGTTGAGCCGCAGGCGCAGTCGCGCCAGACGCGAGGGAATCGGCGTCGCCCGGGGCGGGGCGGCCAGATGCGCCGGCAGGATCAACAAGGCCTCGATCAGGGAGAACGCCAGCGTCAGTATCATCACCAGACAAATCGGCCGCATCATCTGCCCCGACCAGCCGGGCAGGAACAATCCCGGCAGAAAGGCCACCAAGGCCACCAGCACGGCGAGTGTCACCGGCAGGGCGACGCTTTTCGCGCCACGGATCGCGGCCTCTACCGCGCCTCTCCCCCGTTCCTTGCCTTCGTGTTCCTTGTGCACCGCCTCCCCGATGATGATGGCATCGTCCACCAGTATGCCCATGGCCAGCAGGAAGCCGAACAGGGACAGCATGTTAAGCGACACGCCGAAGGCCGGCATCAGCCAGAACGCGCCGAAGACCGAGGTGAGTATGCCCGCGTCGGCCCACAGCGCCACCCGCAGGCGCAGGAACAGGGTCAGCACCAGGCACACCAGGACGAAGCCGCTCAAACCGTCCTCGATCAAGGTCCGGGTGCGCTCTTCATACGCCTGGGAATCGTCCCACCAGGTATAGAGGGACAAGCCTTCCGGCAGATGCGCCCGGGTTTCGTCCACATAGGCCTTGACCCGCCTGGCCACCGCGACCGTGTCGTGCTCCGCGTGGACCTCCCAGCCTTGCGCCGTCTCGCCGTCGTGGTGCCATTCCGCCAGGCGTTCTTCCAGGCCGTCCTTGATGACGGAAACATCGCGCAGCAGCACCCGGCTGCCGTCGGGGTTGGTTCGCAAGACCAGATTGCCGACCGACTCGCCGCTTTGCGCCTTGCCCTGCACGCGCAGCAGCAACTCCCCGGCCTTGCTTTTCACCAGCCCGCCGGGCAGGTCCACCGAAGCCCGCCGGACCGCTTCGGTGACCTCGTGCAGGGAGATGCGGTATTGGTGCAGTTTTTCCGCAGAGACCTCGATGGCGATCTCGTAGGACACGTCGAAATAATTGTAAGCGCGGGTCACGCCGGGGATGCGGGCCAGATCGGCCTGGATGCGGTCGCCCAGCGATTTGATGGTCAGCGGATCGGTGGGGCCATGCAGCGCCACCCAGATGACCCCGTCGTCGCCGTTGCGGGTGGCCGGTTGTACATCGATCTTCTCCAGCGCCTTCGGTAGCCGCTGGATGGCCTGGACCCGTCCGCGCACGGCATTAAGCACCTGGTCCTTGTCATGGTCCGGCAGGACCTCGACCCTGACGTTGCATTCGCCCTGGGTGATCTCCGACTTCAGCCGCTTGATGCCGGGCAAATCGTATATCGCCTCTTCGATACGGACACAAACCGACTCCTCGATCTCCAACGGCCCTGCGCCGGGATAATACGCGCTGATTTGGATCTGGTGCGGGAGAAAGTGGGGAAAGACTTCCTTGTCCATAAAAATCAGGCTGCCGGCCCCGCCGAACAGGATCAGCAGCATCAACAGATTCGCCGCGACCGGATTGGCGGCAAACCAAGCGATGAGACCCGAAACGCTGGAATCTCGGCTATCGGGGTTCTGGGGCATGGCGTGCTTCGGTCGGATCGACAGGTTGGCGGACACGGGGCCACGGCCAGGATGTCACGGCCGCTCATCGATATAAGACGTTTGAGCGAGCGCAATCCCCCAGCTTATTAATCAGGCCCAAAAATACCCTCCTGGTATTTCGGGCCAAGGCCAAGGCCGGTACACGCCCGGCCTTGGCTCACGCGGCCTGTCGCCGCGCCAGGGCATCCCTGCCCCGGATTAACCCGGCCCATAAATGGGCCGGGTTAATAACGAAGAAATTCGCCCGAATTTGCAGCGCTCGGCGTATAGCAAGAAAGCCTCCGAGCGGGTCCCTGGGTGGTTGGGCCGGTTCGGGTGCGACGAGTGGTTCAAGAGTCCAGCTTGAAACCAATGGGCACGGTGACCCAACTCGCAACCGCAGCCCCGCCCAGCTTGGCCGGCACGAAACGCCAGTTCTTCACGGCATTCAGGGCCGCTTGATCCAATACCTCGTGGCCGCTGGATGCGTGTATCGCCAGTTCGCCGCAGCGGCCGTCTTCCAAGACCAGGACTTTCAGCAGCACCTCCCCTTCCCAGCGCCGGCTTCGGGCGATGCCGGGATATTCGGGACTGGGATTGCGCAGATAGTCGGCGTTGGCGGAGGCGGGCGTTAACTCCTCCGGCGGAGGAGGCTCCACCTTTTCCTGCATGGGTATCGGCGACAATGCCGGAGCCGCTGTCGGGGGCGGCTCGCGCCTATCCTTGGCGGGATAGGTTTGCTGGGCGGCGGTTTTCTTCACCGGCACGGTGCTTCTGGCCTTTTTTGGCGAGACCCAATCGGATTTGGGCGCGGGCGCGGGCCGCTCCACGGGCTGCACGTACGGTGTCACCGTCCGGCCGGCCGGCGCGGCGAAAGCGATGTCGATGGTGGGCAGCGGCATGGCTTTCTTCAGCGGCGGCGGAGCCGGCTTCAGCCAATAGCCGTAGAGCAGCCAGGCGTGGCTCGCGCCGACCAGAACCAGCGTGCCTATCAGCGCCAGAGGGTGGCGCCGGAACAAGGCCGTATCGGCGGATTGCCCACGAACCGGGTGCCGGATGAACAAGCTCTTGGCGGCGAGGAAAGAAGGACTGAGCATCATGGCGTTCGACCGGCTGTGCGATAAAGTCCGCATTCCGCATGCAGACCCGCGACGGCGGAACCTGTTTTCGGGAGAATGACATGCCAGGAAAAAATTCAGCGTGCGCGGTATGCCTCCCTGAAGGGGAAAAGCCGGGCTTAATCGGCTTTTCCCCAGAGACCGCACCCCGTCATCCTTGTCGAACGGCGTCCTGCCAATTCCCTCGGTGCACCGCGATCACTAAGCTCGATGCGTGCCAACGCATGGCGTCCTTAATAAACAGTGCCTTAGCGTATGCCCCGATGGCCGGTGAAACGGCGTCGTGCGTCAGATGGCGCAGTTGTGCGTGATATGACTTAGCGCTTGCGCGCTCCAAAGTGCGGAAGTTTCGCTCAGCGGCTCAGCGCGCGACTATACCGGCGCAGGATTGCGTTCGGAGAAACCGCTCTGGTGCCAGTAGGGGTACACGGGGGTGACGACGCTTGCGGCATCGAGCCTGGCTACCTGGTCGGCGGTGAGATTCCAGCCCACCGCGCCGAGATTCTGCCGCAACTGTCCCTCGTCGCGCGCGCCGATGATCACGGTGGCAACCGTCGGCCGCTGAAGCAGCCAATTGATCGCGACCTGGGGTATGGTCCTGCCCGTTTCCTGGGCGATCTCGTCCAAGGCATCCAGCACCCGGAAGAGGTACTCGTCGGCCACGGGCGGCCCGATGTCGGCCGTTTTGTGCAGCCGGCTGATCTGCGGCAGCGGCTGACCGCGGCGGAGTTTGCCCGTCAACCGGCCCCAGCCCAGCGGGCTCCAGACCACGGCGCCCACGCCCTGGTCGAGGCCGAGCGGCATCAGCTCCCACTCGTAATCGCGCCCGATCAAGGAATAGTAGGTCTGGTTGGCGACATAACGCGCATAGCCGTAGCGATCGGACACGGCCAAGGCTTTCATCAGATGCCAGCCAGAGAAATTGGAAACCCCGATATAACGGATCTTGCCCGCGCGCACCAAATCATCGAGCGTCGACAGCACCTCTTCAGCCGGCGTCAGGGCGTCGAAACCGTGCAACTGGAAAAGATCGATATAGTCCGTGCCGAGCCGCTTCAGCGCCGCCTCGCACGCCGCGATCAGGTGATAGCGGGAAGAACCCACGTCGTTCGGCGACTCGCCGGAGCGAAAAGTCGCTTTGGTGGAAATGATGATGCGATCGCGCCGGCCCTTGATCGCCTCGCCCAATATCGATTCGGCAAGTCCGCCGGAATAAATGTCCGCGCTGTCGAACATGGACACGCCCGCTTCCAGGCAAATGTCGACCAGCCGCCTGGCCTCGTTAACGTCCGTGCTGCCCCAGGCCTTGAACAACTCGCCCTGGCCTCCGAAGGTGCCGGTGCCGAAGCTCAAGACGGGAACCGTGAAGCCAGAATGGCCGAGACGTCGATATTCCATAGCTACTCCTCCTGAAAACCAAAAACAGCCCAGTGTGCACGGCCGGCCGTACGCCAGCCGGCCGCGGATTGATCAAAACCCTTGCATTCGATAGTGAACCACAATGGCGAGTAAACGTCGCGCCCACGGCGGAGGACGATCAAACTCACACGTTTTCGGCCTACTGGGGAAGCTTGAGCCGATGTTCATCCCTACCCAGCGATCCGGTAGCCGGATGATTTTGCGCTTGGCAGCCTATCATCGGCGAGGACGAAGCGGCATTTACGGCTGCCAGGCCAAGCCCAGCAGGGCGCCGTAGTCATTGGGGCTGTTGATCGCCGGTATCTGGGCGCCGACATCCAGGCGCCACTGCCGGGCGAATCGCCACAGCAACTGGATCGCTCCGGCGCCCAATGCGTTGTTGCCGGAGATGTAATCCAGGGAGAGCACCCAGCGCGGGTCCGGGAGGGGGATTTGCGCACCGACGATATAGCCCGCTCGGTCCCCCGGTCCGGTCATGAGTCCGCTGGCGACATAGCCACCGAGGTGTAGCTGTACCCCCGCTGCGCCGACAGTGAACTGGTTGTCGAGATAGGAGTAGCTTTCCACGCCGGAAGACCGATGGGCATCCCAGAATGCGGCACCGTTCTGCGTACCCAGCACCAGCGACCACGACGGCGTCAGCGGTGTCGATTTTTCCACATTGAGCAATACGTCGGGATCCCACAGCGCTGCGGAGGTTTCCTCGTATAGCCCGACGTTGAGCAGACTTAGTCCGATGTTCCAGCCGTCTGCATGACCGTAATCCAGCGTGGTGTTGGCCAATACGCTGCCGGCGAATACGTTGAGTTCCTCGATGAAGTGCCAGGCGTTCTTCGGAGTCATCGAGATTGCGGGAATGTTCTTGAACCTGTGTTCCCTCGCCCGTTCGGCCTTCGCCAGGACATCCGCCGGCTGCGCCAGACAGAGTACGGAGGCGTAGGTCCAAACGCACCGCCGCCACGCCGGGCTGCGCGACCGCATCGCTAGCGCCCGGCGTCGGCCTCCAGCGCGCGCAGCTTCTGCCGGGCACGTTCGACGCTATCGGCGTCCGCGTTCAGGGCGATCACGCGGCTCAGGTAGTCGCGGGCGCCGGTGGCATTGTCATAGCGCGCTTCCAGCGCGGCGACCGCCTCGTAGAACGAGGCCTGATCCGCCGGCGCATAGCTCTGCGGCTTGGCTTCGAGTCGCTGCTGCAGCCGGTCGCGCGCCTGGTAAGCCCGATGCCGGGTGCCGAACACCGACACCTCGGTATCGGTATAGATCTGCGCCAAGGCTACCGACAGATTGTCCCCGGCATGGTGTCCTGCCCGCTCGAGCTCCGTCAGGCAACTCCACAGCAGCACGACCTTGTCCAGGCCCAGCATCCAGGGACCCCGCCGCTCCGCCAGCTTGCACCGATTGGCTGCATGCCAGGCCTTGGCCTCGAGATTATTGGGCTGCTCGTGCACGAGTGGGGTCAATAATCGGTCCGCTTCGTCTATTCCGTTATGCAGAAACTCCAGGCGCCCCAGTTCCAGGCGGCTGGCGAAGTCGGTTTTTTCCTGCAACGCCAGGCGACGCCCGTCGTCGGCCGGCATCCACGGAATCGGCGGAAACTCCCGCGAACAGCCCGACAACAGGATTAACAGCAAGCCGAGATAAGCGAGTTTGTGTGCCATAGGGAAGCTCATGGATTGCGATTCGGAATATGCCGGGCCGCCCTAACTCCTAGTGTGCTAAAGCAGGCGGCGAACGTCTCGGTGGCACGGCTTAGGCACGCGCCAGCCGCGTAAGGTTAACAGGGTCTCGACGACAAGTCCGCCCGTCGTCATGCCCCGGCCGGCCCCGGGAGGGACGACTGAAAAAACCATCGTTACGCAGGAATTTCTATTTTGCCCAAGGTCTATGGCACGATGCCGGCCTAGCTACCCGACAGGCGGCCCCCATGAACGAAACCGCGGTTAAAGGACCCGAACGCGACGCTGCCGAACATCTTCTGGCGGTGCTGGACGAACTTGTCCACGAGCTCCATCCGGGCCGGGGGCCACTCCCGATTTTCGACCTGGATTCCAGCCTGGACACCGACCTCGGGCTGGACAGCTTGAGCCGGGTGGAACTGCTGAGCCGCATCGAGCGGCGTTTCGAAGCGGTCTTGCCCGAGCGGCTGTTCGCGGAGGCCGAAACCCCACGTGATCTGCTGCGCGCGCTGCTGCGGGCGGTGCCGTCGGAGGCCGGGAGCGCGATTGCGGACATCTCCAAGCTGACACTGGGTGCAGCCGAACCCACCCCGGCGACGGCCACGACGCTCATCCAGACGCTGAACTGGCATGTCGCCCGGCACCCCGACCGGCTTCACATCCGTTTCTACCAGGACGATAGCGAAGGCGAGACGCTTTCCTACCGCCAGCTCAAGGCGGGTGCTATGGCGGTGGCCATAGGCCTGCAAGCGCAGGGCTTGCAGCCCGCCCAGGCGGTGGCCATCATGCTGCCCACGGGCGCCGACTATTTTTTCGCTTTCTTCGGCGCGCTGCTGGCCGGCGGCATCCCCGTTCCCATTTATCCGCCGACCCGCCTGTCCCAACTGGAAGAACATCTCATCCGCCATATCGCCATCCTGGCCAACTGCGCGGCCCCCTTGTTCATCACCGTTCCCGAGGTCCAGGCGCTTGCCGGCATGCTGCAGGACAGGCTGGTCTCCCTGCAGGCGGTGACCTCGGTGGCGGACTTGTCGGCCAGCTCCGGCGAGCTGGTGGAGCCCCAGGTCAACGCCCGCGACACCGCCCTTCTGCAATACACCTCCGGCAGCACGGGTAAGCCCAAGGGCGTGGTGCTGAGCCATGCCAACCTGATCGCCAACATCCGCGCCATGGGGGCGGCGGTCAACTCCACGCCCGACGATGTCTTTGTGAGCTGGCTCCCGCTCTACCACGATATGGGTCTGATCGGCGCCTGGCTGGGCAGTCTTTATTTCGCCTTTCCCCTGGTGATCATGCCGCCGATGAGCTTCCTGTCGCGCCCCCAGCGCTGGCTCCGGGCCATACACCGCTACCGCGGCACCTTGTCGTCCGCACCCAACTTCGGCTACGAGCTGTGCCGGCGCCGACTCGAACCGCGCGACCTCGAAGGACTGGACCTGTCATCCTGGCGCTGCGCCTTCAATGGCGCCGAAACCGTGAGCCCCGAAACCATCGACGGCTTCATCGAGCGCTTTCGTCCATTCGGCTTCCAAGCCCAGGCCATGTGGCCGGTCTACGGATTGGCCGAATCCTCGGTCGGCCTGGCTTTTCCGCCGGCCGGCCGGGGTCCTTTGATCGACCGCGTACGGCGCGAACCGTTCGCTCGCTTAGGGCGGGCCATCCCCGCCGGAGAGTCCGACCCGAATCCGCTCCGCTTCGTGGCCTGCGGCGCGCCGCTGCCGGGCCACCAGATACGCGTGGTGGACGACCGGGACCGCGAACTTCCCGACCGGCAACAAGGGAACATCCAATTCCTGGGGCCCTCCGCCACCAGCGGCTATTTTCGCGACAGCGAACATACCCGCTCGCTGTTCCACGGCGGCTGGCTGGACACGGGCGATCTAGGCTACGTGGTGGACGGCGAGCTGTATGTCACCGGCCGGATCAAGGACCTCATCATCCGCGCCGGCCGCAACATCCACCCCCAGGAGATCGAACAGGCGGTGGGCGGTATCGAAGGAGTGCGTCAGGGAAGCGCCGCCGCGGTCGGTGTGCGCAATCCGGAAGCCGGCACCGAACGGCTGGTGGTGATCGCCGAGACCCGGCTGCACGACCCTCTTCAGCGTGAGGACTTGCGCGCCCGCATCAATACCGCCGTGAGCGAACTGATCGGCGAACCCGCTGACGAAGTCGTCCTGGCGCCGCCGGGGGCGGTGCTGAAAACCTCCAGCGGCAAGGTGCGGCGCGCCGCCATCCGCGCGCTCTACGAAAATGGCGTGATCGGCCGGCCGCGCGGGCGTTTGTGGACGGAGCGCATCCGACTGAGGCTTGCGGGCCTCGCCGCACGGGGACGCCGGCTGCGCGGCCGGCTGTTCGAACTCGGCTTCGCGGCTTACGGATGGGCGATCTTCGGACTACTGGCGCCGCTGGTGTGGTCGGCCGTGATGCTGCTGCCGACCCTGGACGCGCGCTGGCGCGTCATGCGTGCCGCGATCCGCCTGCTGCGCGCGCTGACCCGCACGCCCCTGCGGGTAGTCGGCTTGGAAAACCTGCCGAAGCCGGGAGAGGCCTTCGTCCTGGTGTCCAATCATGCGAGTTATCTCGACGCCTATGTCCTGATAGCCGCCATTCCCAGGACGATGGGCTTCGTCGCCAAGGCCGAACTGGGGCGGGACAAGAGACTGGGCCTGGCGCTGACTCGCATCGGCGCGGAATTCGTGGAGCGGTTCGAAGCGGAAAAAGGCGCCGACGATGCCCGACGCCTGGCCGGCATCTTGCGGCGCGGACGGACTTTGGCCTATTTCGCCGAGGGTACCTTCACCCGCATGCCGGGACTGCGCCCTTTCCATCTGGGTGCCTTCACCGCGGCCGTGGAAACCGGCGTTCCGGTGATACCGGTGGCCTTGCGCGGCACCCGCGCCATGCTGCGCGGAGACACTTGGTTTCCCCGCCCGGGGGCGATAGCCGTAACCCTAGGCAAACCCATCGATACCACGGCGCTATGCGCGTCGGCGGGCGATCCTTGGCAGGCATCCCTGCTGCTGCGGGACGCGGCCCGCGCGCGCATACTGCGTCACTGCGGCGAACCCGATCTGGAGCGTGCGCGTCCGTCGTCGCCAGGAATCGCGGAATAGAATCTGCGCCCGCGACGACTAAGCGCGCATCCATGCGCTCATTCGGTTGCTCCCAGCTCCAGTCGGGTGGGCACATTCCGCGCCTTGTCGGCGGACGCGGATTCGATCCGGCCCGTCGCGATCCGCGACCGATCCGGCCCCTTCGGTCCGGACAACTCCTGCACGATGGCCTGTCCGCGTAGCCGGGCCAGGTTTTCGAGTTCCCCCGGGGGCAAGGCTTCCGATTCCGCCAACTGTTGGAACACCCTTTCGTAGTAATCCTGGTCCTCGCTCGCCATCCCCAGGAGCGCGCTCAGAAAACCGACCTTCGCCAGCTTGCGGCCCTTGGCCTTTTCGATGTCGGCCTGCAGCTTGTCCAGGGCATTGCGCCCTCCCCGCGCGACCGCCAACGCTTCCAAAGCCGCTTGGGTCTTGGCGTTGGTAAACGACAAGGGCCCCGGATCGGCCCCGGCGTCCACCGTCTGGCCAAGCTGGCGGGCCACCGCCTGGCGCACATGCAGCGCTTTCAAGGCCTTGCCGTCTTCATCGGCGTCGTAGCCGCCGTAGATGCTCAACTTCACCGTGGGCTTCTGCGCCAGAACCCGGGCGACCTGCTGCAGTTTTTCCCGCTCGGGAGGCGGGATCTGGGCGCTCCCCGGCGCGAAGGCAACGGCCCGCAAGGACGCCTCTTCCTCCCCTTCGAAGACCGAGCCCAGGGCGCGGAACGGCGCGGTCACGGCTTTTTCAAGCAGGGTGGTGAAAGCGTTCCAGAGCAGCTTGCCGTAGCCGAACTCGGGGCTGTCCACATCGCCTTCGATCGGCACCGTGGCGTCGATCTTGCCTTCGCTGTCGGTCAGCAAAGCGACGGCCAAATCCAGAGGCAGATCGGCCGCATTGGGATTTTCCACCCGTTCGCCCAGGGTGAAGTGGTCGAGCACGATCTTGTTTTCGCTCTTGAGCCGGCTGTTCTCGATCTTGTAGAGCAGATCGAGGTTCAGCTTGCCGGCCTGGATCTTGCGCCCCGCGAACGTGGCACTGTAGGGTGACAGCGAGGCCATTTCGACATTGCGGAAAATCACCTTGATATCGGCAAGCGACTTGATTGCCGCGGGCCTGAGACTACCCTCCACCCGCGCCTCGCCGAATTCGCCCACCCGCCCCCACAAGGCGAGATGGGTGAGCCCTTCGGGCAGGCTGGAAATGTCGGTCACCGTGCCGTCGAAATCGTGGATTTGCGTCGCGAACGGGATCACCAGGCTGAGATCGCTGAAATCGACGATGCCGTCGTCGATCCGGACCCGTTCCACCGTCACCGGGAAGGGCTTTTCCGCAGCCGGCGCGGTTTTCTTCGCCGTCTTGACCGGGGATTTCGGGGCGGGTTTGGCGGCACCGGTTTTTAGTACCGTTTGCAGATTGGTCGTTTTGTCCTTGGCGATCGCGATCCGGGCGCCCGGCTCGACGATGCGAACCTCGCGGATGGACAGGCGGTCCGGCGACAGGCTGAAATCCACACCGTCGGCCGTGAGCCGTTTCCAGGACAGGAAACGCTGGCCGTCTTTCTCATCGCTCAACAGCAGATCGCCGATTCCCGCCGTTCCCGTCGTCTTGACCACCGGCCCCCGCTCGCCCCGACGATAAGCGAGACTGAGGTCGCCGGACAAATCGCCTTTGCCCAGCTTGAGTACGGTCAGCCGGTTTACCAATGGATGCAGGGGCCCGAGATTGAGGCGCTCCGCGTGCACCTTGGCCTCCACGCGCCCGCCGCCCTCGAAGATGGAACCGGCCCCACGGAAGTTTCCGCCCTGCTTGAGTTTGAATCCCGCCTCGAAGGCGATGGGCTGTTTTTCGTCCAGGCTGACGCCGCTCAGCTTGATATCGGTGTCCTGAACGTCGTAGGCGACGGCCGGGCTGTAGCTTTCGTCGCTCAACGCCAACACCGTGCCGCGCCAGGCCAGTTCGTGGAGAACGAAACTCCAGCCGGGAGTAGGATTTTCGTGCGCGTCGGGCTGCGTCGGTACCGGGGGCGTCTTGGCCGCGAATAGATCCGCCAGAGGGAAGGATCCATCCCGGTCGCGCACGATTTGCGCGCCACCTCCCGCGAGCGCCAGCCGCCCCATCTCCGCTTCCCGCTTTTCGAGATCCAGTCTGCCGCCGGCGAGATCCAGGGCATCCAGGCTGAACAGCGAAACCGGATTACGGCTTTCCTTCAGTGCGAGATCCTTGAGCCCGGCCGTGAATCCATCGACCCGGACTTTCGGCGCCACACCGCCGATTTCGGCTTCGGCCGACAGTTCCAGCCCCAGGCGGCCGACGCTGGCGACGTAGTGGCGCCGGCGGCTGGCATCGGAGTAGCGCAGGGCCAGGTCGTTCAGCTTGAAGGCGTCGAGCTTCAAGCGCCAGGGGGCTTCCTGCCCGGTATCGGGTGCGGCAGTCGCGGAGGAACTCGCCTCACCCGCTTCGTCCTTCCAGAGGGTTTGCCAGTCCAGGCTTCCCTTCGCGTCGACGTCCGCCGCGACTTGCCCGCCTGTGACGACGAGCGCCGGGAGGCTGAGGGTTCGGCCGGCCAGATCGAAGCTCGCGCGCTCGAGCTTGAGCGAATCCAGGGTGAGCAGGGGATCGTTTGCATTGGCCAGGGCCAAGCGCAGCTTGCTCAATTCCAGGCCTAGATCCTCGATGCGCAGACCGGGTGCATCCTGGGTCTGGGCGTAGGCGTAACGGGCGGACAGGGTCAGGGTCCCTTCCGGTTCGGCGAGATTCAAGCGGGTGCGCAGGAATTTCCACGGTATGGCGAGACCGAGGTCGGTCAGCCGCAATTCGCCCCCGCTGCGCAGCGGCTCCAGGTGCAGATCGCCGTGCCCTTCCAGGCGCCCGCCTTCGGCCGCCATCAGCGCGAAACGATAGGACGCCACATGATCCGGCAAATTCGAGAGGCCACCCAGTTCCACCTCGATGGCGCTGACGGTCTGGGAGTATCCGGCGGAAGAAGATTCTTGGTAAGTCAGCGAGCCGCCGGCCAGGACCAGGTGTTTCAGAAGAAAGTGCGTCGGCGCCGCTGCGGGCGGAGAGGCTTCTTTCGGCACCAAAGGCTCCAGGATCCTGCCGAGGTTGGACTGCCCGTCGGGATCGACCTGCAGATTCAGCTCCGGCCCGTCCAGGCGCAAAGCACCCAGGGTCCAGGCCCCGCGGAACAGGCTTTCCAGTTCGAAATCCAGCGACAAACGCCGCAGCCTGAATACCGGCGTGCCGTCCTGTTCCGCCAAGACCACGCTACCGGCGTCCAGGGTGAACAAAAACGGGTTGAACCCGAATTCGGCGATGGAAACCGGCCGATGCAGGATCTCGGCGCACAGCTTGGGAACGTAATGTCGGGCCAACGCGGGAAGGAGCAGGAAACCGACGAGAGCGTAGGCCGCCAGGGCCGCCGGAATTGCCCATAGCCATGGCGTGTTGAGGCGCTGGACGAACCTGTTCATGGCTGCGCAGATCTCCTGAATGCGATACGCGAGTTCGGAACACGGGGAGCGGCGAGCGGTTCGCCTCCCCCGTAGCCTAGTCTATATCGCCAGGGCGCCGAATGCGTCGTGATCCGTCACCGCCGCGGTCGCCCGGCGGATCAGGCCGAGATTGCTGTCGAGATCCATCAAGCCGCCTATCGCCAGCGTCAGCAGCATAGCCTCGAACGGATAAGCGAGATGCGCGCGATAACGCAGCCGGGCCTGGACCTCGTCCAGTTCGGCGACGCCGTGCCTTTCGAGGGCGCACAAATAGAGATCCAGCAGCGCTTCTTCGTGCGCCCTGCGGCATTCCGGCTCCAGCGAGGTGGCCAGGAAATAGGCGACATCGCCCATGCCCTCCCCCATCCGCACCAATTGCCAGTCCAGTAACCCCGGCTGGCCCTGGGAAGTCCAGAACAGGTTGCCCGGATGGCAATCGTGGTGGACCAGCGTTTTGGGACCCAGCGCCAGCCGCCGCATGACTTCGCGGCGACGGCGGGCATATCGCAGTGCAGGCGCGTGAAACCCGGCCGGGACCAGATCGCCCGCGAGCGACAATCCCCGCTTCATCAGCGGCACGGCCATGACGGTTCCCAGAACGTCTTCCGCAGACACCGAACCGGATAACCAGCGATGCCGGTGAACGAGTGCCGGCTTGTTCCAGAATTGGGCGTGGAATTGCGCGAGGTGCTCGACCACCTGAGAGGCCTGCCGGAAGGACAATGCATCAGATGGATTACCCGGCACGCCGCCGAACTCCGTCACGTCGGACAATACCAGGGTGGCTCCCCGACCGAACCGGCTCTGAGCCGCCAGGCTCGGGGCCAGCTTGACCGGCACGGAATGCGACACGTCCCTATAGAATCGCACTTCCTTATGCATGAAGCGCGGCAAGCCGGTGACGACGCGGGATTTCAGCGTCGTCGACGGCACCTTGACGAACCAGCGCGTGGGCAGGCGGTCGGGCGCATCGTGCTCGACCACCACGCGAAACCGGGTAGTGGTGCCGACGTCGACGGACTGAAGTTGTACGTCCGACACCCGGGCATCCGCCGCATGGTGACTGACGATACGCTGGGCCCAAGGCACGCTCAAATCACTGGGCCCGTGCACGAGTATATTCTGCTTGGAGTTCATCCGGCTCGCTTATCCGCTCGCTCAAATTTCGAGTATGGAACCTAAGAACCGCAGCCGGACGCGCCCTATTGCGCGGTAAACGGGGCGTCTGATCTGCCGGGGCATGATGGAGTCCCATAGTCTAAATGATGTTACGGAATCGCGAGCAGGCGCGTGCCCGTCATGGGGGAAAAATGTCCGCCGGGGCGCCGCGTTCGGTCCGTCCCGGACTTTGCCTCAACTCCAGGGCGACCGGTCGGCCTCGGGCAATTGCTCCTGCCGGTCCCAATGGCTCTTGACGGCCAGCACCTTGGGCAAGAGGCCCCTGAATGCATCCACCAGGCGGCTTTCCAGATGTACCCCGGAGGCCTGGTCCAGCGTCGCCAAGGCGCGTTCCAGCGGCCAGGCATCCTTATACGGCCGTTTCATGGTCAGCGCGTCGAATACGTCCGCCACAGCGACGATGCGCCCGCTCTCGGGAATGTCGGTGCCGGCGAGGCCCTGGGGATAGCCGCTGCCGTCCCATTTTTCGTGATGATGCAAGGCCACCTCGGCCGCGAGCTGGAAAACCGGGGCATCGCTCTTGCGGAGGATCTCGTGGCCGATCCGGGGATGGGTTTTCATGATGGCCCATTCGTCGGGCTCGAGCTTGGCCGGCTTTTTCAATACCGCGTCCGGAATGCCGATCTTGCCGGTATCGTGCATCGGCGCGGCCAGTTCGAGCAGGCTGGCCTTCTCCTCGTCCCAGCCGACCGCCTCGGCCAGTAATCGGCTATAGGCTGCCATGCGCCAGATATGCACGCCGGTGTCGGTATCGTTGTAATGGCCGGCTTCGCCCAGCATATGAATGGCCGCGCGATGACTGGCTTCCAGCGACGCGGCACGCACCAGGGACAGATGGGTGCGCACGCGGGAGCGAACGACGGCCGGTGAAATCGGCTTGGTGATGTAATCCACGCCGCCGGCATCGAAACCCGCCTGCTCGTCGACCTCGTCGGACAGGCCGGTCACGAAGATGACGGGGATATCCTCGGTCCGCGATTCGCTCTTCAACCGGCGGCAGACCTCATATCCGTTGATGTCCGGCATCTGGACGTCCAGCAGGATCAAGGCCGGATTATGCTTGGCCACCGCTTGCAGGGCTTCGACACCGCTGCGCGCAAACACCAGCCGATAATGATGCTGCAGAACCTGGCGCATGAGCGCCAAGTTATTGGGCTCGTCGTCGACACATAAGATGGAAACCTGGGGCATCCTCTGACTCCTGTCGTTAAAAAACCCAGCGTCAATCCGCCCCGAGGGACTCGGAGCATCCCGTAATCATCGAGCCGTAAGGCCCGATTCCGTATCTCGTGGACTGTCCAGCGCCGCGAGCAGCGTTCGGGTCAACGCCTCGGCGCCGCGGAAATCGAAGGCATCGATCAACTCCCTCAACTGGCCGACCTGCCCGGCGGACAGAACGACGGCCAGCTCCGACAGCAGCGGCTCGACCTCGCCGGGGTCGTCCCTGTCGAGCAAGCTTAAGAAACGCCCGAGCAACTCCCGGCTGTCGGCATTCGCCGGCGCGATTGCCGGCTGGGCACTGTCCTCGGCGGCGTATTCGGCGATCGCGCGACGCGTTTCGTCCAGCGCGAGGTGGAGGGCCTCGGCCAGACTGGACGCTTCGCCGCCTTCGCGCAGCGTCTGTTCGATGGCGCCGGCCATGCCGGCGGCCCGGGACAAGGCCAGCGAGCCGGCGGCCCCACGCAGTTTGTGCGCAATCGCCGCGGCCGCATCGCGCTCGGAATTCTTCAATGCTTCGGCGATGGCGTGGCCGTCGCCGCAGTGGCTGTGGGCGAAGGTCCGCAGGTATTTCCGATAGACCGCCGCATCGCCCCAGAGATTCAGGCCCTGATCGACCGCCATCAGAGGAAGCAGGGCCGCGTCGGACGCCGGCTCTGCGGGCGGCGCAGACGGCGCCGAAGGACGGTCGTGCGAACCGCGCGTCAGATTCCGCAGCAACGCAACCAAGTCCTCGACGACGAAAGGCTTGGCGATGAAGCCATCCATGCCGGAGGCGAGCGCGGCGTCGTGCTGGTTGCGGAAGGCGCCCGCGGTCAAAGCCACGACCGGAAGCTGGGCCAGCGCCGGCGTCTGGCGTATTTCCCGCGTCGCTTCGTAACCGTCCATGACGGGCATCTGCACGTCCATCAAAACGATGTCGAAACCTTGGGGATCGGCCGACAACTGCGTCAGCGCGTCCCGGCCGTCCACGGCGAGTTCGACCTTCGCGCCCTCGCCCTCCAGGATGCGGCAGGCCACCTCGCGGTTGATCTCGCTGTCGTCCACCACCAGCACGTGCAGACCGGCGAGACGCTGCACGGCAGCGGTCTCGACAGCCTGCCCCAGATCGCCCCGGCGACTTTTCGCTTCCAGCACGGCGTTGTACAAGCAGGAACTGGTGACCGGCTTGGTCAGGATGACGTCCACCAACTCGCTGCCGGGCTGGGCCATCAATTGCTCGCGATCGTGAGCCGTCACCATGACGATGATGGGTCGCTGTTCGTCCCCCAGCATGTCCCTGATCGAGGCGGCGGCGGCCAGACCGTCCACCTCGGGCATGCGCCAGTCGAGCAGCAATACGTCGAACGGCTTGTCGGATGTGCGGCTGTCCTCGACGGATGCGATGGCGGCACGGCCCGAATCGACCGCTTCCGCGTTCCAGCCGAGACTGTTCGCCCGCTCGGTCAGCATATTGCGCGCCAGCGCGTGGTCATCGGCGATCAACACGCGCTGCAAGGCCATGGAAGGCGTCGCGCAACCGTTCGCATCGATCTTTTCGAAGGAAATCTCGAAGGAAAACTCGCTGCCCACGCCGGGCGTACTCGCGACGCGGAGTTCGCCGCCCATCAACTCCACCAGACGACGGCTGATGGCCAAACCCAGGCCAGTGCCGCCGAAACGGCGGGTGGTGGACGTGTCTCCCTGCGCGAAGGGAGAAAAAATTTCCTTCTGCTTGTCGAGCGGAATGCCGATGCCGGTGTCGCGCACGGCGAAGCTCAAGCGGACCCTATCGCCACCGTTGTCGACGCGAGTGATGGCGACGACCACTTCGCCCTGCTCGGTGAACTTGATGGCATTGCTGGTCAGATTGATCAATACCTGGCCCAGCCGCAAGGGGTCGCCCTTCAGCGCGTCGCAACCGGCCGGGGCGGACCCTACGACCACCTCGATGCCCTTGGCGCCGACGGCCGAGGACATGATGGTGGCCACATTGTCCAGCACCTCGCCGAGGCCGAAGGGCACTTCCTCGATTTTCAGGCGCTGGGCTTCGATCTTGGAAAAGTCCAGGATGTCGTTGATCAGCCCGAGCAAGGAACGGCCGGCATGGTGGATCTTTTGCACCATATCCCGCACCGGCGGCGACAGTTCGCTTTTGCCCAGGAGATAGGCCAGACCCAGGATGGCATTCATGGGCGTACGGATTTCATGGCTCATATTGGCCAGGAAATCGGATTTGACCTGCGCCATGTGTTCCGCTTGAGCCCTGGCATCCATCAGCTCGGCATTCGCTTTTTCCAGTTGCTGCGTGCCGTCCCTGAGGGCCTCCTGGGCAGCCACGTCCGCGCTGATGTCTTCGTTCGTGCCGACCATGCGGGTGGCCCGGCCGGATTCGTCGTGATGCACCCGGGCCAGAGCGCGGATCACGCGCACCTCGCCGTCGCCGCGGCGGATGCGAAAACGGGTGTCGAACGGCCGGCCGCGCTCTATCGAATCCTGCAGCGCGGCTTCCGCGGCAGGCCGATCCTCGGGCAACACGCTGTCGCGCCAGGTTGCGTAGGCGTTGGCCAAGGTGGCTCTATCCTTGCCGTAGATCGCGATCATGGAGTCGTCCCAGGACAGCTGTCCTGTCGTCAAATCGTATTCCCACACCCCGACGCCGGCGGCTTCGGTCGCCAGTTGCAGACGCTCCGCGTTCTTCCTCTGCAGCGCCTCCTGTTCGGCGAGCAGGGATTCGCTGCGTTTGCGCTCGGTCAGGTCCACCGCAATGCCGAGATATCCCATGATGGGCCCGCCATCCTCCCGCAGCGTGCTGACGGTCAACAGGACCGGCAGGCGCCGGCCATCCTTGCGGATGTAGGTCCACTCGCTGACATTGCCCCCCTCCTGCCGCGCCGCGGCGGCGAAAACCTCGAAACCCGGGGGTATCGGCCTGCCCAAGGCTCGCGTGAGGGCCGCCGCCTTGCCCGCCACCTCTTGCCGGTCGTGAAAAATCTCCGGCGTGGTCCGGTCTATCACGTCGTCGGCGCGATAGCCCAACATGGCCTCGGCGGCGGGGTTGAACACCGTGATCGTGCCGCGTGTGTCGGTCGCGATCACGGCGTTGCCGGCGTTGGCCAATATGGCGTGCTGCAGGGCCGCATAAGCCTGCAGTTGAGCAGTGCGCTCGACGACCTGCTGTTCCAGCGTGGCGTTGAGGGCGAGTATCCGCTCCTGAGCCTGCTTGCGCGCGGTGATGTCGATGATCGATGCCAGGGTGTACAAGTCGTCAAGCATGTCGACGGGATTGAGGCCGATCTCGATGGGAACCTCGGTTCCATCCTTGCGGACCCCGTACAGCTCGCGGCCAGCGCCCATAGCCCTAGCCTTGGGCGAGCGGAAATAGCTGTCGACCTGAGCCGGATGATGATTGCGAAAATTCGCGGGGACCAGGATTTCGACGGTTTCTCCCACCAACTCCTCACGCGTATAACCGAACATCTCCTCTATCCCGCGGTTGACCAGCGTGATCCTGCGCATGCGATCGACCATCAGCAGGGCGTTGGGCGCCGCTTCGAACACTCGCCGGAAACGCTCTTCCGCACGTTTGCTGTCGGTGATATCGCGCACCGTTTTGGCCGCGCCCACGACACGCCCATCGGACCGCACGATGGGGGCCACCGCGACCGACACGTCGATGAGCCGGCCGTCGCGATGCCGGCGCACACTGGTGAAATGAGCCACGCATTCACCCTGTGCGATGTGGGCCAGGAGCTCCGCTTCCTCGGCCAGCCGGTCCGGCGGCACGATCAGATCGGTCAGGAGCCTGCCCACGGCCTCCTGTTCGGTGTATCCGAACAGCGCTTCGGCGCCCTTGTTCCAACTGGTCACGCGGCCGTCCAGCGATTTGCCGATGATGGCGTCTATCGTGCTGTCGACGATCGCCGCCAGTTGCGACCGCGCGATGCTGGCATGCAGCCGCCGCCTTATGCTGCGCAGATAGACATAGAGCAGGAGGGCCAGCAAGGCGGCCAGCAACGCGATGAAGCTGGTCGCGGCCGCCGGGCTGAACAGGTTCAGGCGGGTCAGGAACACCGGCAGCGCCTTGACCTCGACCTGCCATTGGCGGCCGAAGACCGCGATCGGTATCCGTTTGACCAGGCCGTCGACCTCCGCCCGCTCGTTTCCCGGAGAGCGGAAGAAGGACTCCGGCGCTTCGCTGTCGGTGACATCGGTCAAAGCGAGGGTGAACTCCTGTTCGTGAAAATCGAAGTCCGCCAGGATCTCGTCGATGACCAGCGGCGCGTACACCCAACCCAAGGTCGCGGCCATGCGCTGGCCCGGAGTCACCGGCGTTTCGCCCAGACGATAGACCGGCAACAGCAACAGGAAGCCCCGGTTGGCCCGGCCGGGCGCTTGCACCAGCGTGACGCTCCCGGTCAGCGTGGGCTTGCCGCTGAGCATCGCCGAGATAGCCGCGTCGCGCCGGGTCGATTCCGAGGCGATGTCCAGACCGATGGACTCGCGGTTGGCGTCCTCCGGTTCGATGTACTGGATGACGAAAAGGTCGCCCGCATGGGGTTCCAGCTGTTGGATCGCGAAACCGGGGGCGCCGTCGTCGCGCGCCGAGGACACGAAGTCGTCCTTTTGCTCGGGCGCCACGCGACGGATGAAGCCATAACCCCGGGCGCCGGGAAATTCGCGGGCCAGCTCGCGGGAATCGCTGTATAGACGAAAGCGCTGGCGGGTGATCGTCGTGCCGCCGGCGCCGATGACGGCCCCTCGTGTGCCCCGCAGGCCGTATTCGTAGGTCTGCAGGCGCGCCGTCAACTGGCCTGCGACGCGATCCGCCAGAACGTCGAAGCGCGTCTGTGCCAAAGCGGCATTGTCCGCGTGCAGACGGAAAGCCTCGGTGCCGGCGATCACCAAGCCGACCACGAACAGGGCCAGCGGAATCAGGGTCGGGTTGGTGAATATCCTCATGACACGCCTTGTGATCACTCTATCCTTAACCATCGTGTTTATTCGTACTCACCGGGTAGGCGGGGCCTATCTCCCCCAGGCCCGTATCGAGCGGGAATAAATTCCCGTAGGGATAGCGAACACGGCTAAGCTGATCGACCGCTTCGTCGACGACAGACCGGCTTCCACCGGCCCGGGTTCTCGACGAACCGTTGACCGTGGACGCAACGAGAAAGCGGTAATCCGTAGTGATCCCGGGCTGCAATTTCATCCTACGGCCCGCGCTACTCCAACAAAGCCTTGCATGGCTCATGGCTACTCCCACGCACTGATCGATACCGACGCAACGTGTCCGGCGACGGGACGAGGAACCCGAACCCGGTCACTCA
Organism: Methylococcus sp. EFPC2; assembly: GCF_016925495.1. Taxonomy (NCBI): domain Bacteria; kingdom Pseudomonadati; phylum Pseudomonadota; class Gammaproteobacteria; order Methylococcales; family Methylococcaceae; genus Methylococcus; species Methylococcus sp. EFPC2. The sequence continues at coordinate 2,159,935 of NZ_CP070491.1, forward strand.
TTTCTTAGCTCGCCATACAGCGTCCAAATGCCGTACAGGGAACACCAGCGGCCAACCAGCAAAACGCGAGTGATGCAATATCACGGTCCGTTCGGCTTGGCAACGAAACTCCGTGTCAATACGACAATTTCTACTGCCTTAACGATCCGTGTCCGGGGCCCGGCTGGTCCCTACGCCCATCTGACCGATGGCCAAATTTCCGCGGGCCCCAAAAAGAAAAATCCCGGCGCATGACCGGGATTTTCAAAGGGAAAGCCTTGCGACGAGGCTTAGATTTCGTTTTCGCATGGAATACCCGGCTTGCTGATTTTCCGAGACAAGAAACGGTTCAGCAAACCGATGCCGAATCCGAGCGGTATGATCCAGGGGAACTCCAGCACGGCCGAAACGGCGAGGATCAAGACCACCAAGCCGAAGACCGCGAGCAAGACCCCGAAAGGCGAAAGCAATATCAGCAACAAAAAGTGCATAACTACCTCCAGAATTTATGCTTCGGAAACAATCATACCGAATTCCTGGAGATTTAGTCTGAAATGCATTGTTTGCATACAGGAAACTTATACGTTCCCAAAAGCGTAACTATTTCTGATCCAGACGATAAATCAAAGCTTATGTTTGGCCGGATCGCCAGCCTCCGCGAGATGTCCGGCCAGCGGGCGCCGGTTGGCCCGCACGATGTCCCGAATCAAGGCCTCCGCGCCCTCCAGCTGACGGCTGTAAACCTCCGTTCGGTAGGCATCCGCCGGCAAGGGGGTCAGCGGTTCCAGCACCGGGCGACCGGGCGATCCGGTATCGATGCGCGCAAGCGCAGACAAGCCGGGACGCAAAGGATGGGCCTTGAGCTCTTCGGCCCGCAATCCGATGCGCACCGGAACCCGCTCGCGGATATGGATGTAGTTGCCGGTGGCGTTGTCCGGCGGCAGCAGGCCGAACACGCTGCCCGTGCCGGGCGCCAGCCCCAGCACCTCGCCGTGGTAGACGACGCCGGAGCCGTACAGGTCGACCGTGATCTCCACCGGCTGGCCGGGCCTGACGTGGGTCAACTCGTCCTCGAGGAAATTGGCGTCGATCCACAAATAATCCAGCGGCACGATGGCCAGCAGCGGCGTCTCCGGCTTTACCTGGTCGCCCGGCAGGATGGCGCGCTTGGCCACATAGCCCGAGGCCGGGGCGACGATGTCCTGGCGGACGCGGCTCAAGTACGCCTGCTTGAGCGCAGCCGCGGCCTGCCGGACTTTCGGGTTGTCCTCCGGTGTGGTGGCCTGCACCCGCGCATCGGCGCCGGCCAATTCGGCGCGCGCCTGGCGAACGTCCGCTTCGAGTTCGCGGAAATGGTATTCGGTATCTTCGACCTGCTGTCCCGACACCGCGCCCTCGCCGGCCACGCTGCGGTAACGGGATAGATCGCGGCGCACGCGGTTCAGCATTGCTTCCTTGGCGGCGAGTTTCTCACGCAATTCCTCGCTCCGGCTAAACAGGGTTTCGACCTCGCGCACGGCATCCGCCAGATCGGCCTCGGCCTGCTCCAAGGCGACCTGAGCCTGCAATCCGTCCAGGCGCACCAGCACATTGCCCTGCCGGACGTACTGGGTGTCGTCGGCGCGGACATCGACGACCGTACCGCTGGTCTGCGCCTTGAGGGGGACCAAATTGCCCGCGACATAGGCGTCGTTGGTGACGACGTAGCGGCTGGCGCAGACCCGCCAGTAAAGCGCGTAGCCTAGCCCCGTGACCAGCACGAGAACGGAAATCACGGCCAGCCGGTGGGTACGCCGATCCAGCCGCTCGCGGTAGCGCAGGCTGCGGACCGTGTGTTTTTTCACCAGTCGCCTGATCGCTTTGATTCCAGTGGGCTTGCCTTCGTGTCGTTTGCTCATGGTTGCGTGCCGGATGCCGGCTGGGTCTGGGGATTTTCGTAGCCGCCGCCCAGGGCGGCGATCAGGCCGACGGCGGCTTGCAGATGCTCGGATCGAAGTTCGCTGGCTTTCAGGCGCTGTTCGATCAGCCTGGTTGCCGCGTCTATCTCGCCGTCGCGGGTGCTCAAGCCCGCCTGGAATCGGCGCTCGGCCAACTCGGCTTCCGCCTCCGCGGCCGCCAGCGCCCGCTCCTGGGTGGCGTCGTGATCCAGGGTTTCCCGCCAATGGGCCAATGCATCGGCGACTTGCTGCACCGCGGCCAGCAAGGCCGCGTTGTAGCCCTCCACCGCACCGGCGTGGGCCGCCTGCGCGTGCTTCAGCTCGGCCTCCAGGCGGCCGCCTTCGAAGATCGGCAGGGTCACGGTCGGCCCTATCGAATAGGCGACACTGGCTCCGTGGGACAGAAACAAGTCCTTGAGATTGAGGCTGCGCAGCCCGGCGAAACCCACCAGATCGACGTCCGGATAGAAGTTGGTCTCGGCCACTTTCACCAAACGAGCCGCCGCCTCCGCGCGCCAGAGCGCCGCTGCCACGTCGGGCCGGTGAGCCAGCAACCCCAGGGGTAGCCTTTCGGGCAGGGGGAAGCGTTCCGCATAGGCGCCGGCGGAAATGCGGATTTCCCGTCCCCAGTCGGGCCCTCGTCCGGCGAGGGCGGCGAGCCGGTTGCGCAGCGTTTGCGCTTCGGCATGCAAATGGCTTTCCCGTTGATGGGCATCTTGCAGCTTTTGCTCGTCTTCGTGCACCGGATCCTGTGCTTCCAAGCCGCGCTCCCAACGCAAACGGGCGAGACGCAGCTTTTCCGCGGATTTTTCCACCCGGGCGTGCGCCCAGGCGATGGCCTCCTCGGTCGAACCGAGCAGGAAATATGCGCGCGCCACCGCCGTGCTCAGCAGCAGGCGCGCCGCGGCGAGCTCCGAGGCTTCCGCCTTTTCCTGGCCCAGCGCCGCCTCCAGATTCGCCTTGTCCTTGCCCCAGAGATCCAGGTGGTAATTGAAAACCGCGGGATCGAGGTAGGCACCGGTGTAGGTGTGGCCGCCGGCGGGCCCGTAAAAATCGGTGGAGGAAAACCGGCGCCGGTGCAGATCGGCGCGGGCCCCCACGCTGGGCAACAGGTCCGCCGCCCGGTAATCGGCCGCGGCTTCGGCCTGGCTCAGGCGCGCGACCGCGACCTTGAGCGTCGGGCTGCCGGCCAGCGCCGCTTCGATGACCCGGTTGAGCTCGGCATTGTGAAAATCGACCCACCATTTTTCCCGGGGCCAGCGCTTCACGATGCGCTCGGCAGCCGGATCCGCGCTCAAAGTCCGCGATTCGCCGGACAAATCCATGAGCCTGGCCTGCACGCCGCCGCCGGGCAACGGCATGCAGGCGGTGAGCAGCGCGGACAGGCCGAGCAGGGTGAATGCCGGACCGACGGTTCGACGGAGACTCATGGCGCCTCCATCCGTGAGCTTAAAGCGTTTCCGCGTGTGGCTTCCCCGCGCTTGACCCGCCTTGGACGACCCACCGGCTCGGCCAGCCAGACCAGGGCCGCCAGGGCGATAAAGGCCCAGGCACAAAAGCGAAACGTGTCGTCCAGCCCGAGGATCGCGGCGTGCCGGCCCGCCACGCCGGCGAGACCCGCCACGGCTTGCGCATCTTGCAGGCCGGCGGAGTGCAGCGTGGAGATCATTGCGCCGGACAGCGGATCGTAGGCGGTCAGGCCTTCGGCCAGGCGGCTCTGGTGGAACGCGGCGCGCCGCTCCCACAACACGCCCAGCAGCGGCGACGCCACGCTGCCGCCCAGCACGCGCAACATGCCGCCCAGTTCCACCGCCTGTATCTGCCTGCGCGGCGTCAGGCCGGAAAGAAACAGCGTGGTCAGCGGCACGAACAAGCCGCCCAGGCAGAAGCCCTCCAAGACCTGCGACCACAAGACGTTGGTAAACAGGCTGCTGCGCCCGAAAAAATCGTAGCGGCTGGTCCAGTAGCAATAAGCCGCGAACGCCAGCAGGTTGAGGCTGGCCAACAGGCGCGCGTCGCGGCCTTGCGCATAACGGTGGAAAAATGCCGCCATGGGTTTGGCAAAAAATATCAAGGGCAGAAGCACCGAACCGGCCAGCAGCGAGGAATAGCCGGACACCGCCTGCAGGCGCACCAGCAGGACGGAAAGCAGGCCATACATGAACAGGAAACCCAGGCTCAGCACGAGGGTGGCCACGGCGAAATTGCGCCGGGCGAACAGCCTCAGGTCCAGCAAGGGGGTCCTGGCGCCCAGCTCCCAGGCGATGAAGCCGGCCAGCGCCGTGATGCCCAGACAGGCCAGCGCTACGAGCGGCGCCGAGTTGTACCAGTCTTCGTCCTGCCCGCGGTTCAATACCGTCTGCAAACAGCCCAGCGCCAAGACCAGCAGAACAAAGCCGACGCGATCGAAAGGAGGCGAGCGGCGCTCCGCCGTGCGCTCGATCAGCAAGGCCCAGCCCAGTCCGGCCGAGACCAGCAGCAGCGGAATGCTCAGATGAAACAGCCAGCGCCACCCCCACTGATCGGCGATCCAGCCTCCTGCGTAGGGCCCCAGGGTGAATGGGCTCAGGGCCGCGAGGCTCCATAAGGCCACGGCGTAAGCCTTCTGCGACTCGGGGTATTCCCGCATCAACAGGGTCTGCGACAAAGGCAGCGTGAGTCCGCCGAAAAATCCCTGCAACACCCGGCCCAGCACGAACGCGCTCAAATCTCCGGTGCTAGCGCAGATCAGCGAGCCGAGCGCGATGACGAGCAGGGAAAACAGGTAGAGGCGGACTTCGCCGTAGCGTGCGGCCAGCCAGGCGCTGATGGGCAGGGAGATCGCCAGGCTGACGAAGTAGTAGCTCTGCAGCCAGGACGCGTGGCTGGGGCTGACACCCAGATCGCCCGTGGCGTGCAGGCTGATGGAAGCGAAAGCGCCGGTGTTGAAAAGGACCAGCAGATTGCCCAACAGCAAGCCGAAATTGAGCAGGAAGAATTGCACGCCGGTCAGGGCACTGGCGCCGTTCCGGGCTTTGTTCAGGCTGTCGTGGGTGAGCGGTGCCCAGGCGGCGCGGGCGTTCTTGTCGGCGGATGTCATGCGTCGGAGCGATAAGGAATGGAGGCTGGATGGCCCAGTCCATTGCAGCTCCCGTGCCGGGCGCGCGGACATCGCTTTACTTCATGAATTTCAAATACTTAAGGGCATGAACCCCGTGTCGGGGCCAGGGATCGAGGCGGGAACCATCACCAAATATCATGACTTCGCGATATTTCGTGACAGTGTCGCCGCCCGCCTAGCCCGTTGCGATCAATGCCGTCCATCCCGCAAAGCCCGGGCGATCCGCGTCCGCGCGGGCTCGCTCAGTTTCAAGGAAGCATTCCCGAGTATCCGGGTTTCCAGTTCCGCCGTGGCCCGGTGCAGCCAGCGCATCTGCGCGGCGAAACTCCGGCAGCCGTCGCACATCATCAGATGCAGGCGCAAGGCGATCCGCTCCCGCAACGACAAGGGGGTGTCCAGCCTCCGCGACAGCAGCAGGCTGGTTTCACGACAATTCATCATCGATCGAGCTCCCGTTCGTTCGGTTCGCCGAAGCCGTTATGTTCCAGGCACAGCCTCAGGCTCATGCGCGCCCGATAAAGCACCACACCCGCGTTAGTCGCCGAAATACCCAACGCCTTACAAATCTCCTCATTGCTGTCGCCGTTCAACTCCCGCAGCACGAACAACTGGCGCTGTCTGGGTACCAGACGCTCGACACAGCGCTGCAAAACCTCCCAGAATCGGGCATTTTCCAGGGACTTGGCCGGGTCGCTCCAGGCGGCCGGCTTGCTCACCCAGTGCCCTTCGGCGGCGAAAAAATCCCCTGCCCCGGAGTCTTCGTCGGCCGGATCGCCATCTGCGGCGTCGGAGTAAGGTATTTCCCGGTATTGGCGGCGCAGCTGATCGAACAGCTTGTGCTTGAGTATGCCGGTCAGCCAGGTGCGCTCCGAGGCGCGGCCGTCGTAACCCTCCCGGCCCTTGAGCGCCGCCAGCAGGGTTTCCTGCACCAGGTCCTCGGCCAGGGCAACGTCCTGCACCCGCACCAGGGCATAGCGGTAGAGATAATCGCCGTAGGCGTCCAGCCAGGTCTCGGGGGCGGTGCTTACTCGGTCGTCCGGCGGTATGGCGGAGGGTGGCATGCGGAATCTCGGGTAAATTGACGGGGCTGAGGGAAGAGCCTTGTAAGAAAGACCTCCGCTGTGCGACAAAGCGAGGAGTCCTAGGGCTCGGGCCGGCGAGGCCGGTTCATCTACGGCTATATCATAACCACTTAGAGAGGTAGTTCATCATGAAGCAAGCTCCTTACCGCTCCGGCCTGTTGCTGGCCACCGCCGCCGCCGCCCTGTTCGCCAACGGCACGACGCTGGCCGCGGAAAAAGACGGAGCCCAGGAAGCCAAGGTCCAATGCGCCGGCATCAATGCCTGCAAGGGCCAGTCGGCTTGCAGCACCGCCAGCAATGCCTGTTCCGGACAAAACGCCTGCAAGGGCCAGGGCTGGCTGTACGCCGCCAACAAGGCCGAATGCGAGGCCAAGGGCGGCAAGGTCATCTCCAAGTAAGCTCCAGCGCGGAGCCGGCAAACGCCGGCTCCGCCATCCCACGAAGAATTCATCCATGCTGCAACACCGCGAGCGTCCTTACCTGGGCTACGGCTTGGGGCTGCGCAAAGAACATTACGAAACCATATTGGCGGAAAAACCGCCTCTGGAGTGGTTCGAGATCATCACCGAAAACTATCTGGTGGATGGCGGCAAGCCGCTGCATTACCTGGAGCGCATCCGCGCGCACTACCCCATCGTCATGCACGGGGTCTCATTGTCCATCGGCGGTACGGACCCGTTGGACTTCGGCTACCTGGCCAAGGTCAAAGCCCTGGCGAAAGACATCGAAGCGGCCTGGATCTCCGACCATGTGTGCTGGACCGGCGTGAACGGCATCAACCTGCACGACCTGCTCCCGCTGCCTTATACCGAGGAAACGCTGCGCCACGTCTGCGAGCGCATCGCCCGAGTCCAGGATTTCCTCGGCCGGCGCATCCTCATGGAAAATCCGTCCAGCTATCTGAGCTTCGGCCACTCGGAAATGAGCGAATGGGAATTCATCGCCGCCATGGCGGAACGCGCCGATTGCCTGCTGCTGCTGGACGTCAACAATATCTACGTCAGCGCCCGCAATCACGGCTTCGATGCCGGGCAATACCTTGCCCGGATACCCGCCGAACGCGTCTGGCAAATCCATCTGGCCGGCCATTCCGACTACGGCGATCTGGTCATCGACACCCACGACCATCCGGTGGCGGACCCGGTGTGGGCCTTGTACGAGGAAGCGATACGCCATTGCGGACCGGTTTCCACCATGATAGAGCGCGACGACGCCATCCCGCCCCTGGCGGACTTGCTGGACGAACTGCAACTGGCGCGCGACGCCGCCGGTCGGGCATTGCAGGATCGCGGCCGCAAACACGCCGAAACGCTCGGGACCCCGGAAGACTTATGGGCTTGAAAAACGAAGTACCCTTGGCCGAACTGCAGCGGCGCTTCCAGGCCGCCGTCCTGAGCGGCGAGCCGGGCGCACCCGGCTTCGTGGCCGCCGAGACGCCCGAGGCGGCGGAGCAGCGTTTTCGCGTTTATCACGACGCCTACCGGCTCCGCCTGGCCGAAGCCCTGGGCGCGGACTACCCGGCCCTTCGCGCCGTCATGGGTGCCGGGGCTTTCGCCGAGCTGGCTTACGCCTACGCGGAAACCGTGCCGTCGAGGCATTATTCCATCCGCTGGGCGGGGGCGAGCCTCGCCGAACGGCTGTCCGGTCATCCGGGCCTGGCCGACCTGGCGCGCTTCGAATGGGCACTGAGCCTGGCTTTCGACGCGGCCGACGCGAGCCCGCTGGAGGTGGCCGCGCTCAGCGCCGTCCCACTGGAGCACTGGCCCGACTTGCGGCTGCACTTTCATGCGTCCCTGCAAATTTTTGAATTGCGCCACGACGTGGCGCCGCTGTGGCGGGCCGCCACGGACGACGCAGCCCTGCCCGAAATGCCGGCCGAAGAAAATCCGCGCCCCTGGCTGGTATGGCGCCGGGGGCTGAGCGTTTATTACCGTGTCCTGGACGACAACGAAGGCTGGGCATTGCAAACCGCCAGCAAGGGCGCGAGTTTCGCCGACTGGTGCGAAGAACTGAGCCTGCGCCTGGACGGCGGCGCCGACGCCGCCACCGTGGCCGCAAGCCTGCTTCGACGCTGGGTGGACGACGAATTGGTCGTCGCTTACGAGTGTGGGAGCGGGTTTTCAGCCGCGCCGGATTGAACAAGCGCTAGCCGACTTCTTCCGGAAGAAAGCCGCCGGCCTGCATGGTCCACAAACGATGATAATGCCCTTTGCGGGCCAGCAGCGCGTCATGGCCGCCGTCCTCCACGATGCGTCCGCCGTCGAATACCAGGATGCGATCCAGGTGCGCGATGGTGGACAGGCGGTGGGCGATGGCGATGACGGTTTTCTTGCCCATGGCCAGCTCCAGGTTTTCCTGTATGGTTTTTTCGGTCAGCGAATCCAGGCTGGACGTCGCCTCGTCCAGGATCAGGATGGGCGCGTCCTTGAGCATCACCCGGGCGATGGCGATGCGCTGGCGCTGTCCGCCGGAAAGTTTCACGCCGCGCTCGCCGACCAGGGCGGCATACCCTTCGGGCATGGCCTGTATGAAGTCGTCGGCATGCGCGAGACGGGCGGCCGCGCGGATTTCCTCCTGACTTGCTCCCCGCTTGCCATAGCCGATGTTTTCGCCCAGGCTGCGGTGGAACAGGCTGGGATCCTGAGGAATCAGGCTGACCTGTTCGTGCAGGGAATCCTGCGTGACGCTCGCGATGTCGGTTCCATCGATCAGGATTTCGCCGCCCTGCGGCTCGATGTTGCGCAATAGCAGGCTGACGAAAGTGGATTTGCCCGACCCGGAATAACCGACCAGACCGACGCGCTGACCGGGCTCGATGATCGCGTTCAAGCCGTCGAACACCGGGTGGTCGGAATCGTAGCCGAAGCGCACCTCGCGGAATTCGATGCGCCCCTGCTTCACGGCCAGTTCGCCGGCGCCCGGCGCATCGACGATCTCGTGCGGCCGGACGATGGTGTCCACGCCGTTGGCGACGTTGCCCAGATATTCGAAGAACTCCAGGAAACGGCGGGAGAGATTGCGCGCATCGCCGATGATGAGCAGGGCGATGCCGACGCTCATGGTGAAATCGCCCACGCCGATCAGGCCCTGGTCCCACAGGGTCAAGGCGTAATAAACGGTGCCCACTTTCAGCGTGGCCGCGGCGATGAACTGGAACCAGCGCACCCGCTCCATGTACCAGAACGTTCGGCGCCCGGCTTGGACCTCGGCATCGAGAAACTCGTCCAGGTATTCCCGCTCGTAGCCCAGCCGGGCGAACAGCTTGGCGTTGAGGATGTTGGTCACGGCATCGACGATCTTGCCGTTCACCTGGCTGCGCACCGCCGCAAAATTCTGGGCATAGGGCTGACAACGGGTGGCGAGCCAGTAGGACAAGGCCACGTAAACCGCGATCCAGCCGGCCACGAATCCGCCCAGCCCCTGATGCACGCCGAACAGCAGGGCGATGGAGACCCCGAAAACCACCGCGATGGGCCAGAAATCGAACATCAGGGTCCAAATCGTGTGATTGACGCTCATGGCCGTTTCGCTGATGCGATGCGCCAGTGCGCCGGCGAAGTGATCGCCGAAATAGCGGGGAGAATGGAACTGCAGATAGCTATAAAGCGCCCGGGTCGTGCGCATGCGCAGGCGCGGCCCGACCAGGATCAGTACCGCGCCGCTGCTCCGGCTGAACAGGATTTCCGCCAGATTGAGCCCGGCCAGCAGCAGCAGCGGCCCTCCCAGGAGATTCAGCACCTCGCCGCCTTTCAATCCGCGCTCGACCGCGTCCATGACGGTCTTGATGGCATAAGGCGCCAGGATGTTGCTCGCCGCCTGCCCCGTTTCCAGGATCAACATCAGCACGATCCAGCCGCGAAACCGGGCCATGCAGTAGCGGATGAAGCGGAAGGTGCCGGTCGGCAGCGAAGGCGCTTCGGCCGCACGACGGAATGCGAGTAGATCGGGCGAGTTGGGCATGAGACGTGGATTGGACCATGGAGGCGAGCGGGCATTATCCCCGAAGCGGCACGCCGGTGTTCATATGAAGCGAGCCTAAGGCCTCGCACTGCGTAATAATGACGATCCGGCCTTCGGAGTTTCAGTCCTTGCGTATCTACCTCGCCCCCATGGAGGGCCTGCTCGACCACATCCTGCGCGACGTGTTGACCCGCCTCGGCGGCGTCGACATCTGCGTGACGGAGTTCCTGCGCGTGTCGGGCAGCCTGCAACCGCCGCGCAGCTTCCTGCGCATTGCGCCCGAGCTGGAAAACGGCAGCCTGACGCACAGCGGAGTCCCGGTGCGGGTGCAACTGCTCGGCTCGGATCCGCATTTCATGGCCCAGAACGCGGCCCGGCTGGCGACGCTGAAGCCGACCGGCATCGATCTGAATTTCGGCTGCCCGGCGAAAACGGTGAACCGGCACCAGGGCGGCGCCATCCTCCTGCGCGAACCCGAGCGGCTCTACGCCGTGGTTTCCGCCGTCCGCGCCGCCATCCCGCCGGATATGCTGCTCAGCGCCAAGATGCGCCTGGGCTACGACGATCCGCATCGGGCCGTGGACTGCGCCCGGGCCATCAGGGCCGGCGGAGCGGGAGAACTGGTGGTGCATGCACGCACCAAGGAAGACGGTTATCGTCCGCCGGCTTACTGGGAGCGGATCGCGCCGATCAAGGCGGCGGTCAACATCCCGGTCGTCGCCAACGGCGAGATCTGGACCGCCGAGGATTATCAGCGCTGCCGGGACATTTCGGGCGTGGACGATGCGATGCTGGGCCGGGGTGCGGTGGCCAACCCCGGATTGGCCCGGACGATCAAGCACGGCCAGGATGCCAGGGTGTCCTGGTCGGAACTGCAACCGCTGCTGCTGGAGTTTTGGCGTCTGGTTGGCCGGCATGTGCAAGTCAAATACCGTTGCGGGCGCATGAAGCAATGGTTGAATTATCTGCGCCGCACCTATCCCGAAGCGGAGCGTGCCTATCAAAACCTGCGCACGGTGGTCGATCCGCTCGACCTGGAGCGCAAGCTGTTCGGCGCCTGCCTTCCGCGCTTGGAAATAGCGGTCGACCCCGTTTGAGCTCCCGATGGAAAGACTGACTCGAGACAGCCTCGCCGAGCATCTGCTGCAACACATGCCGGTTGCCGCCTTCGTGCTGGATGCCCGGCATCGCGTGGTGATCTGGAACAAAGCCTGCGAACAACTGACGGGCATCGCGGCCGCGGAAATGTTGGGCACGAATGGCCACTGGCGGGGCTTTTACACCGAGGAGCGGCCTTGCCTCGCCGATCTCTTGCTCGACGACAGCCTGGGGGACGCCGCCGGCCTCTATGAATTGAGCCGGGATGGCATCGCCGGCAGCGCCACCCGTCACACGGAAAACTGGTGCCTGATGCCCGACGGGCGCAAGCTTTATCTGGTTATCGACGCCGGCGCCATCACCGACGAGCGGGGCGAAATCATCGCGGTCGTGGAGACCCAGCGCGACCGGACGGAACAAAGACTGGCGATGCAGGCCTTGAGCGACAGCGAGCGGCGCATCTCCTCCATCCTGGATTCCGCGATGGATGCCATCGTGACCATAGACCGGGATCATAAAATCACCCTGTTCAATGCCGCCGCAGCCCGCATATTCCGCTGTGCGGCCGATTTCGCCCTCGGCCAGCCCATAGATCGCTTCATCGCCGCGCACTGCCGCGCGCTGTTCGAACAGTTCGTCGACTTCGACACCTCGTCACGCAAATCCTGGGCCCCCGAAGGACTCACCGCGCGCCGCGCCGACGGGGAGGAATTCCCCATCGAGGCGACTTTTTCGCCGCTGGAAGCGGGGGGGCAAAAACTCTACACCCTCATCCTGCGCGACGTGAACGACCGACGGCTGGCCGAGGAAAGACTGGACAAGCTACAGCGGGAAAAAGGCTATCTGCAGGAAGTGCTCAACGACGAGCACAATCCGGACGATTTCGTCAGCGGTTCCCGGGAGATGCGGGCCGTGATGGAACAGGCGCGCATGGTGGCCCGCACCGACACCCCCGTCCTGTTGCTGGGTGAAACCGGCACCGGGAAGGAATTGCTCGCCCGCGCCATCCACGAATACAGCGAACGCCGCGGCGCGCTGCTGGTCAAGGTGAATTGTGCGGCCCTGCCGGGCGAGCTGATCGAAAGCGAGTTATTCGGCCACGAGAAAGGCGCCTTTACCGGCGCAACCCAGCAGCGTAAGGGACGTTTCGAATTGGCGGATCGCGGCTCGCTGATGCTGGACGAGGTGGGTGAACTTCCGCCCTCGGCGCAGGCCAAGTTGTTGCGCGTGTTGCAGGAGCAGGAATTCGAACGCGTGGGCGGCAGCGAGACGCTCAAGGTGGATGTGAGGGTGATCGCCGCGACCAACCGCAACCTGGCCGAAGAAGTCGCCTTGGGGCGCTTCCGCTCCGACTTGTATTACCGGCTCAACGTGTTTCCCATCGAGGTACCCGCCCTGCGTCGGCGGGTTTCGGACATCCCGCTACTGGCCCGCTTTTTTCTCGACAAATATGCGCGGAAATTCGGCAAGCGCATCACCGACATCGAAACCCTGTCGCTGGAACGGCTGCTGCATTATTCATGGCCAGGCAATGTGCGCGAGCTGCAAAACGTAATCGAACGCGCGGTCATCCTCAGTCCGGGCACGAAGCTGGAAATCCCGCCCCTGGTCGATCCCCGCCCCGCCCCCGTCAGCTCGGTGGGGCGCGTGGAATCCCTGCAAGCGGTGGAACGCGAGCACATCCTGCGAGCCCTGCGCGACACCGGCTGGGTCATCTCCGGCCCCAAGGGCGCCGCAGCGATGCTGGACTTGAACCCCAACACCCTGCGTTCGCGCATGCAGAAGCTCGGCATTTTCAGGAATACCGGCTAAGGCCTGCGCGATACGAACGGGATTGCAGACCTGCCGCAGCCATGCGGCGAGCGGGATTCGATCACCACCCTCCCCGACCGAAGCTATTTCTTCAACACCCGGGCGAAAGCCTCCGCCATCGCACCCTGGACCTGCGGCTGAGGTTCGCGACGCTCGCGCCGGCCGCCGCGCTCGCCCTCTTTCGGGTTCGAACCGCGAGACGCTCCGGCGGCGGGCTTGCCGTCTCTGGCCGCCGGCTCGGCCTCCTTTTTCATGCTCAAGGCGATGCGCTGACGCGCCACGTCCACTTCCAGCACTTTCACCCTGACCATGTCGCCGGTCTTGACCACTTCGCGCGGGTCCTTGACGAAACGATCGGCCAGATGCGATATGTGCACCAGACCGTCCTGATGCACGCCGATGTCGACGAAAGCCCCGAAGTTGGCGACATTGGTGACCACGCCCTCCAGCGTCATGCCGGGTTTGAGATCGGTGATCTTCTCAACTCCTTCCAGAAATTTGACGCTCTTGAACTCCGGGCGCGGATCGCGACCCGGCTTTTCCAGCTCTTTCAGAATGTCGGTCACGGTCGGCAGGCCGAAACGCTCGTCCACGTAATTCTCGGCATTGACGCCACGCAGGAAGGCGGCGTTGCCGATCAGCTCGCGAATGTCCTTGCCGGTCTGCCCGACGATCTTGCGCACCATGGGGTAGGCTTCCGGGTGCACGGCGGAAGCATCGAGCGGGTTATCGCCGTCCATGACGCGCAGGAAACCGGCGGCCTGTTCGAAAGTCTTCTCGCCGAGGCGGGCGACCTTCTTCAATTCATCGCGGTTTCTGAACGGGCCGTTCTGGTTGCGGTATTCGACGATGTTCTGCCCTATGGTTTGCGACAGGCCGGAGACATAGCGCAGCAGCGAGACCGAGGCGGTATTCACGTCCACACCCACGGCGTTGACACAATCTTCCACCACCGCGTCCAGACTGCGGGCCAAATGAGACTGGTTGACGTCGTGTTGGTACTGGCCGACGCCGATGGACTTGGGGTCGATCTTGACCAATTCGGCCAACGGGTCCTGCAAGCGGCGTGCGATGGACACAGCCCCGCGCAACGACACATCGAGATCAGGAAACTCCTTCGCCGCCAGTTCGGAAGCCGAATACACCGAGGCGCCGGCTTCCGATACCGTGATCTTGGTGATCCCCAACTCCGGATGGCGCTTCATCAAATCGGCCGTGAGTTGGTCGGTCTCCCGGGAAGCCGTGCCGTTGCCGATGCTGACCAGCTGTACACCGTGTTGCTTGATCAGATGGGCCAGGATGGCGATGGACTGATCCCACTGGTTTTTCGGCTGATGCGGATAGATGGTCGCCGTATCCAGCACTTTGCCGGTGGCGTCCACCACGGCCACCTTGACCCCCGTGCGCAGGCCGGGATCCAGGCCCATCGTCGCCTTGGGACCCGCGGGAGCGGCCAGCAGCAGATCCTTCAGGTTGTGGGCGAACACCCTTATGGCTTCTTCTTCGGCGGTTTCGCGCAATTGCTGCATCAGATCCAGCTCGATGCGGGTGAGTATCTTCACCTTCCAGGCGAAATGAACGGCGTCCTGCAACCAGCGATCCGCCGGCCGTCCCTTATCGGCAATACCAAAAGCCTGCGCGACCAGGGTTGCACAGGTCGCATGGCTCGCATCCTCGTCCTTGCCTACCCGCAAATTCAGGTTCAGCACATCCTCGTTGCGCCCGCGAAACAGCGCGAGCGCCCGGTGCGACGGGACTTTGGCGATCGGCTCGGCGAAATCGAAGTAGTCGCGGAATTTGGCGCCTTCGGTTTCCTTGCCGGTTGCCAAGGTCGAGGCCAAGATACCTTCCGCCCAGATTTTGTCGCGCAAAGCGGCCAGCAGACCGGCATTTTCGGCAAAACGCTCCATCAAGATTTGTTTGGCGCCTTCCAGGGCCGCCGCCACATCCGTCACGCCTTTTTCCTCGCTCACATAGTTCGCCGCTTCCGTTTGCGGCGACAGGCCGGGGTCAGCCAGCAAGGCATCCGCCAGTGGTTCGAGGCCGGCCTCGCGGGCAATCTGCGCCTTGGTTCTGCGTTTCGGCTTGTAGGGGAGATAAAGGTCTTCCAGCAAAGTCTTGGTATCGACCGCCAGGATCGCCTGCTCCAATTCGGGCGTCAGCTTGCCCTGGTCGCGAATGCTGGCGAGGACGACTTCACGGCGCGCATTCAATTCGCGGAGATAAACGAGCCGCGCCTCCAGCGTTCTGAGCTGGGTATCGTCGAGACTGCCCGTCGCTTCTTTGCGATACCGGGCGATGAAAGGCACCGTCGCACCTTCGTCCAACAAATCGACCGCCGCCTGAACCTGGCGCAGACCGACGGCAAGCTCTTCGGCTATACGCGCGATGACATTCATAAAAATCCTTACAATCGAGTATTTCGGCTGGCCATTTTAACAGTATCGCCGATTACATCCCCGAAATACCGGCTTAGCGCGGCCCCGAGCGAACCGGGCGGGTACTCTTACACGGCGCTCGGCGCAAGCGCTGCGATTCGGGCAAAAAAAACCCCGCTCGGAAGCGGGGTTCTCCGTGTTACCAAGCCTGACGCATCAAGCAGCGCTATTACGACGCCCGATGGTGAACAAACCGGCCAAGGCGGATGCCAAGAGCCAGAAAGCCGCCGGTACCGGTACCGCGGTGGTATCGATGCCGATGGAAACCAGCGTCTTGTTGATGGAGGCGTAATCGGCCGGCGACGAACTCCATGCCAGCAAGACGTTGGTGATCTTCACCGTTGCGGATTCTGCAGAATCCAAGCCCGCGCTTTGTGTCGCCCACCAATCGGTAGGCGCCGTGTCCGCGGCGGCCTCGGCCCAAGTCTTCACATCGTCGAGCGATCCTGCGCTGAACGGATTGGACAGGTTGTTCACGTAGAAATTGCCGCCCGCGCCGACAACCGTCGTGTCGCCAGCCGTGTTACCCCAGCGCTCATATCCGCCCTGCTCGAACAGGTTGGCGCCCGTCAGGGTATAACCGGACTTCGCGGTGACCGTGATCAGAGGAGTGGTCGATTGGGTGATCACCGGCAGTCCCGTACCCGGCGCGGTCGCTTCGAAAGCCACCGGCGAGAAAGACAACTCGTCCCCTACTACAGAATAAGTTCCAAACAGACCATTCAGCAGCGACTCATCGAAAGAAAAGTCTACGGTCGCGCCGTGTAGTGTCACCGCACTCGCACTCGATGCGGCAAACGCCAAGCCGGCTGCAACCAAAGCTTGTTTCAGTTTATTCATAACAGGTCCTCTAAAAAATGAAAATTTCCGTACCTACAGTCTCATCCCTGGGTGCAAAACAACTCCCACTTACGCTTCGGACGTGATACGCCAGAGACACTGCAGCACATGCGAACGACCGATGCAAACTGGCCTAAGTCACTGCATCTGCCCACGGATAACTATTGCAAAAAATGAGCCACAATTTCAAACCTTTGTTTTATAAAGCCTCCGGCGCCACTCGAAACTTCATGCCCCGAGATTTGATCGGGTGTTGTAAAAAATTCGGACACCCCGGTGCTTATTTGTGCTGTCCAATCAACAATAACCATGCTCTGAAAGCGGCGGTATACCGAGTCAGCACTATCCAGAAGCGGCCTTACCCCTGCCATTAAGGGCTTTTCGTGATCGAAGCCAGTGGTTGTCGCCTGTCGACGTCAACCTGATTACCGGGGGATATCGTGTCGAATGACGTGTAAAATTGCACTGCGTATTATCCGTATAGAATTTACCACCATCCACCCGCCCGGAAATCATTAGGCACGCCTTGCCGAAGGCAAAATATTACCTACCCATTTCTGCTATCAACCCGGCCAGAATACGATTAATCAATCATAACTGACTGATCTACATTAATCTTGAGCCAATCCATATTAAGCGCCCGGTTAATAACGGTAGACATAACCTTACCTCCATACCCTATGAAACAAACACTATCGGAGTTGAATGCCAAGTTAAACCAAGAGACCGGTCGGTTGACCTGGTCCGAACTCGAACGCCATTTCGCGCGCGGAGCGCTTATATGGGTGAGCGGCCAACTCGATCTGGTGGAGGTCGCCGCGGCCATGGCCGCGGACGACAAAGCGGTGGTTCAGCAATGGTTAACGGAACACCTGCTCGGAAAAGCGGGTATCGAAGAGGCCCGTCGCTGGCATGAGACACAACCCGAATTCTGGGCCGTGGTTACCGCGCCTTGGGTGTTGATTCAGGAAATTTCCGCGGGGCGATCAGGCTAAGTGCAGTGAAGATTCCACTCAGCCGGTAGCAACCGGGGTATCGTCAAGCCCTCCCCATTCGGTCCAGGAACCGTCATAGACAGCGATATCCTGGTAGCCGAGGCGGTAGAGCCCCAGCGCCAGGATCGCAGCCGTGACGCCAGTACCGCAAGTGGCCACGATGCGTCGCTCGTCGGCGACAACCGGCGCGAAAAGCGTCGCCAGCGCCTCCAAGGGCCGCAGGCACCGCGTGTGATCGTCAATCAGATCCTTGAAAAAAAGGTTCCGGCTGCCGGGGATATGCCCCGAGCGCAGCCCCGGCCGGGGCTCCGGCTCGGTGCCGGCAAATCGTCCCGGTGACCGGGCATCCACGATCTGCGCGCTTCCTTCGCCGCTCAACCTCCTCATAGCGGCCAAATCACACACCAGATCGCGACGGACGGAGGGGATGGGGTAATGGATTTCGGCCGGGGAAGATTCGTCTCTTGTCACCGGATACCCCGATGCACGCCAACGCTCCAACCCGCCGTCCAGCACGGAAACCCGCTCATGGCCAAAAACCCGAAAAGTCCACCACAAACGGGCCGACGCCATAAAAAAATTGCTGTCGTAAACGACCACCCGTGTTTGCGCGTCTATACCCAGTCGGCCCAGTGCAGCGGCAAAGTGCTCCGGACTCGGCAGCATATGCGGCAAACCGCTGCTTCGATCAGCGACCTCGTCGATATCGAAAAACAGCGCGCCGGGAATATGCGCCTGCTGATACTCCGCGCGAGCGTGCCGTTGCTGGTTCGGTAAGAAGAAACTGGCGTCGATTATTCTTAGGTCTGCATCGCCCAACTTGGCCGCGAGCCATTCGCAATCCACGAGCGCGTTATTTTCTTGTGTCGTCATATCCAGAACCCAGAATCAGGGAGAGTGAACACCGGTACTAATTGATTGATCCATCTTCTTCTTGTGCATTTCCAAGTCGTAGAGCAGCTTCTGGATTTGCACTTGAAAGCCACGGCTCCGACTCGACATCGAACATCCCAGGCGGAAGGCGGGCCGATGGCCTACGGTGGTCGCCAATTTGCTTCGGATTTCGATCGTCGCCGGTTCACCCGCCAGACGCGGCAGTAGCAAGCAGTTTTCGAAACGCTGACCGACTTCCGGTTCGGCGGAAAATTGCTCGCTAAATCCCGACAAGCCGAGGCCATCGAGACTGATGTCCAACACCTCCAATTCGGCCGGCTCTCTCCCGGCTAGGGGAATATGGCAGGTCACCCGCATGGCCTGCGGCACATAGGCACGGTAGCATCTGCGGCGCTGAAGCCAATACAGGCGATCGGGCAGCGGCACGGCAAACACGTCCTGCCCATTGATACTGGCCTCTTTGACTCGACCAACGGAAAATCGGGCTTCGATTCCATCCACGCGACAAGCAAAACTGACTTCTTCTGCGTCCACCAATGACCGGTTCAGACCTTCATTGGCACTGGTATCGACCGCCATCAAGCCTTTTTCCGGCAGGATTTTCACGATGAGGGTGAGAAATCCGGTATTGCTGCCGGCGACACTCGAACTCAACAATATCCGCCGCGTCTCGATGATACGCAGCTTTTCAAGTATCTCCCCCTTGCCGAAGAGAGTGTAACCCTTGATTAAATCCGACGGTGGCATCATGGCGCGCCACGTTCAAGTTCTAACGATAGGCTGCATAGCGGAGATGCCATAACGCCTGGATCACTGCCGACCCTGCCATCGGCGTTGTGAACCAGACTACCAGCTTCCCGCTTGTATGAATTCGATCTTGTAAGCATCCGGATCTTCGACGAAAGCGATCACGGTATTTCCGTGTTTCATGGGCCCCGGTTCGCGCGTGACCTTGCCCCCCCATAGCCGGACGCGATCGCACGCGGCATCGATATCGTCGACCTCCACCGCGATGTGTCCGAAACCGGTGCCCGACTCGTAACGGTCCACGCCCCAGTTATAGGTGAGCTCCAGCACGCTGGCATCTCGTTCGTCCTGGAACCCCACGAAAGCCAGGGTGAAATGTCCGTCCGGGTACTCATGCCTACGCAACAGCTTCATGCCCAGCGCCTCGGTATAAAAAGCGATGGATCGCTCCAGATCGCCCACTCTCAACATGGTGTGCAATATTCTCATCGACATGCTCCTGCCTACCCTCAAACTCAGGCGGCCAACGCGGCGCTTACCGAATCGACGAGCCGCTCGGCCAGGCTCTCCACCTGCGCCTCGTCGCGGCCTTCTACCATGACGCGGATCAGAGGCTCGGTACCGGAAGCGCGTATGAGCAAACGCCCGGCGGTACCCAGCTCCTTCTCGACCTCGGCCTTGACCCTCTGTACCGACTCTATGGTGTCGAGGTTGACCCGCTCGCGTATCTTCACGTTGCGCAATACCTGAGGGTATTTATGCATCCGGCTCTTGAGTTCGTGCAGGCTTTTGCCGGACGACCATAACTCCGCCATGACTTGTAGCGCGGACACTACGCCGTCCCCGGTGGTCGTTCGGTCTCGGCAAATGATATGCCCGGAACCTTCGCCGCCCAGCAGGCTTTCGAGCTCCAGCATCATCTCCATGACATAGCGGTCGCCGACGGCAGCACGCTTGAGCACAACGCCCAGATCGGCCAGGGCGTGCTCCATGCCCAGGTTCGTCATCAAGGTACCCACCACGGCACCGCGCAGTGTACCGGCATCCAAACGCGATTTGGCGATGATGAAGAGCAGTTCGTCGCCATCTACGATTTCGCCCAGGTGATCGACCATGATCAAGCGATCGCCGTCGCCGTCCAGCGCGATTCCGAAGTCCGCCTTCTCGGCCAGCACCGTTTCCCGTAATTTCTCCGGCTTGGTGGCGCCGACGCCTTCATTGATGTTCAGCCCGTCGGGCTGAACGCCTATGCGTATCACCTTGGCGCCGATTTCCTCGAACACCGGCGGCGCGACGTGATAAGTCGAGCCATGGGCGCAGTCCACCACGATCTTCGTGCCGGAAAAATCCATGCGTGACGGAATGGTACCCTTGCAAAATTCGATATAACGGCCGGCCGCGTCACTGATACGCGACGCTTTCCCTAGGCGGATGGAATCCACCGTGCTCATGGGTTGTTGGAGCTGCTCCTCTATCTGGAGCTCGATCTCATCGGGCAGCTTCATACCGTCGGACGAGAAAAACTTGATCCCATTGTCGTAATGCGGATTGTGGGAGGCGCTGATCACGATGCCGGCCTGGGCCCTGAAGGCGCGCGTGAGATATGCCACCGCCGGGGTTGGCATGGGACCGAGCAACTGGGTGTTGACCCCGGCAGCCGACAAACCGGCTTCCAGAGCCGATTCGAACATATATCCGGATATACGGGTGTCTTTGCCGATCAACACATTGTTATGCGCGCCTTCGCGGGCAAAAACCCGACCCGCCGCCCAACCCAGCTTGAGCATGAAATCGGGCGTGATGGGGCTAACACCGACTTTCCCGCGTATGCCATCCGTACCGAAATATAATTTTTTCACGCTATGACGTCCTCAATTGTGTTCCGAGTAAGGCAGTTGTAATGATTGACAGGTCAGGGAACGGGCCTTCAGGCCGCGATATTTCGCGGGCTGAAGACTGCCCCCACAAATAGATGATCCGGGCCACCTTAATCACTCAACTGCTCCAAAGCCAAGAAGGCATAGGCCCAACTGCGCACCCTGCGAGCCGCTCGCTCATACTCGATAAGCGAACTAAGTGAGCGCTCCCGTTCCGAGCCTTGTATAGGGCCTGAAAAGCCCCTCGAATTCTAGCAAATTCCATCCCGTTCACTCGGCTCAGAATTCCGTCCGGCCAGAAGGCAATCCGCCATCGACATGGCGACGGAACAAGCGGGGCCCCCCACCGAAACCGGAAATGCAACGGCGGCCAAAAAGCCGTGGCCGCAAGGGACTGGAAAATCCTGCTCAGGGCTCCAAAAACAAAGCCCCCGCTCAAGGCGGGGGCCGGTATGGAGCTTTATAGATTCAGGATCAATGCTGCGCGGCCGGTTTCCCACCCAGGCTTCCGGTGTCGTCCAACACGCCCGTCGCGCCCGCTCCCCGGTCGTCCTTATTGGCCGGCGGGGTGACATCGTCCCAACTCTGTGGCGGACGAGGAGTACGGCCTTCCATGATGTCGTCTATCTGCAGGCGATCGATGGTTTCGTACTTGATCAAGGCGTCGGCCATGACGTGCATCTTTTCGAGGTTTTCGCGCAGTATCTGCTCAGACCGCTCGTAGTTGCGGTCGATCACCGAGCGGATTTCCTCATCGATTAGATGCGCGGTTTCTTCCGACACCGACTTATGCTTGGTCACGGAGCGGCCGAGGAATACCTCGCCCTCCTCCTCGCTGTAAGCCAAGGGACCCAAACGCTCGGACAATCCCCACCGGGTGACCATGTTGCGGGCCAACTGGGTGGCGCGTTCGATGTCATTGGAAGCGCCCGTGGTAACCCGCTCCTTGCCGAAGATCAACTCTTCCGCGATGCGCCCGCCGAACAAACTGGATATCTGGCTTTCCAGCTTCTGCTTGCTGGCGCTGTACTGGTCGCGCTCCGGCAGGAACATCGTGATGCCCAGCGCACGGCCGCGCGGCATGATGCTGACCTTGTATACCGGGTCGTGTTCCGGCACCAGGCGGCCGACGATGGCGTGACCGGCCTCGTGGTAAGCGGTGAGTTTCTTTTCCTCGTCGCTCATGACCATGGAACGGCG
Source organism: Methylococcus sp. EFPC2 (assembly GCF_016925495.1). Taxonomy (NCBI): domain Bacteria; kingdom Pseudomonadati; phylum Pseudomonadota; class Gammaproteobacteria; order Methylococcales; family Methylococcaceae; genus Methylococcus; species Methylococcus sp. EFPC2. The sequence goes on from NZ_CP070491.1 coordinate 2,181,894, forward strand.
CTCGGCACCCATCAGGATCTTGTCCTTGGCTTTTTCGAAGTCGTCCATCTCGACCACCCGCTTGTTCTTGCGGGCGGCGAACAGGGCGGCTTCGTTCACCAGATTGGCCAGATCGGCCCCGGAGAATCCCGGCGTACCGCGAGCGAGCCACTTGATTTCCACGTCGTCCGCGCAAGGCACGCGCTTGGCATGCACCTTAAGGATATGCTCGCGGCCTTTCACGTCCGGCAATCCCACCACGATCTGGCGGTCGAAACGGCCAGGGCGCAGCAGTGCCGGGTCGAGCACGTCGGGACGGTTGGTGGCGGCGATCACGATGATACCTTCGTTGCCCTCGAATCCGTCCATCTCGACCAGCAACTGGTTCAGCGTCTGCTCGCGCTCGTCGTGTCCGCCGCCCAGGCCCGCACCACGATGACGGCCCACGGCATCGATTTCATCGATGAAGATGATGCAAGGCGCATGTTTCTTCGCCTGTTCGAACATGTCGCGGACACGGGACGCGCCCACGCCGACGAACATTTCCACGAAGTCGGAGCCCGAGATAGTGAAGAACGGAACCTTGGCTTCGCCCGCGATGGCGCGCGCCAGCAAGGTCTTGCCGGTACCCGGAGGCCCCACCATCAAAGCACCGCGCGGTATCTTGCCGCCCAGCTTCTGGAACTTGCTGGGGTCTTTGAGGAAATCGACCATTTCGGTGACGTCTTCCTTCGCCTCGTCGCAACCGGCGACGTCCGCGAAGGTCACCTTGACCTGGTCCTCTTCAAGCAAGCGAGCCTTGCTCTTGCCGAAGGACATCGCCCCACGGCCGGCTCCGCCGCCTTGCATCTGGCGCATGAAGAACACCCACACGCCGATCAACAACAGCATGGGGAACCAGGAGATGAAGATCTGCATCAGCAGCGATTGCTGTTCCGGCGGCTGCGCCTTGATCTCGACGTGGTTCTTCAACAAATCGTCGACCAGATGCGGATCCTGGGGGGTGTAGGTGCTGAATTTCTCCCCGGTACCCAGCATGCCGCGCAGGGTCTGACCGTCGATGGTCACCTGTTTCACCTGACCTTCGTTCACCGCTGCGATGAACTGGGAGTAGGACATCGAGGAATCGACCGACTTGCGGGTTCCGAAGTTATTAAACACGGACATCAGCACGACGGCGATGACCACCCACAGCAATATATTTTTTAGCATATCGTTCACTTGTCTCTCCCTTCTCGGATGAAGGCCCGATTGGATGGCTCAATACTATCAGGAATCCAAGGTCGCGTCGGCATCTACGGCCGACTCAACGAGCGAAGCGTGGAACCGCCCTGCTCGATAGGACACGACCGCTCGGCCTTGGTTCCCGACGAGTTTACTCAAGTTTTCTTCAAGCCCTTAGCCACCATGTAGCTCTCGGCGCTGCGGTCGCGCGATGCCTTGGGCTTGCGATTGGAAATACTGGCGAATGAAGCGCGCGCAAGTCGCTGATATTCATCGAACCCGGCGCCATGAAAAAGCTTGACGACGAACACGCCACCCGGTTTCAGTATCTTGCAGGTGGTGTCCAAAGCCAGCTCCGCGAGGTACATGGCACGGGGCTGATCAACCGCGCGCGCACCGGTCATGTTCGGCGCCATATCGGACAGAACCAGGTCGACCGGCCGCCCCTCCAGCGCCTCCATGAGACGATCCAGAACCTCGTCCTCCTGGAAATCGCCCTGGATGAAGGTCACGCCGGGCAGCGCTTCCATGGGCAGGATGTCCAAGGCTATAATCCGCCCGCTTTTTCCGACCCGTTGCGCCGCGTATTGCGACCAGCCGCCGGGCGCCGCGCCCAGATCGACCACGCTCATAGCGGGCTTGAACAGGCGGTCGCGCGCATCCAACTCTTCCAGCTTGAACACGGCACGCGAGCGAAACCCGCGTTCCTGCGCCATCTTCACGTATTCGTCGGAAAAATGTTCTGCCAGCCAACGCTGGCTACTGCGGCTACGCGCCATAAGCTGTCACACCCTCTATCCGGGAGTATCGTTTGAAATCGGACCAGAAAAAACTATTGCGCGCCCAAGCGCATGCCCTCAAACCTGTCGTGATTACCGGACAGGCCGGCCTCAGCGAGGCCGTCCTTAACGAAATCAATCTGGCGCTCGAGCACCACGAACTGATCAAGGTACGCCTAAACGCCGCGGACAGGGAAGCCCGCAAGGAAATGAGCGATCGGATCTGCACCGAACTAAAAGCGGAGTTGGTCCAGACGCTAGGACACATCGCCGTGATTTACCGCCTGAACCCCGAGAAACATTAGAAAAGTTCCGGCTGCGCCGATCGCTACGCGACCACGCCCTCACCCCGTCCCTCTTCCAGAGGGCATAGGTATCTACACAAATCCCTACCCAGGAACCGGCGACCGAAGGTCGCTCCTTATCCCCTTCTCCCTCTGGGAGAAGGTGGCCCGAAGGGCCGAATGAGGGAAGAGACCACTCGGTTCCTGGGCTACAATCCGCGGGCCATGGGGCCGAGCGGTCTCTCCCTTTGGGAGAGGGATTTAGGGTGAGGGCAAAGCTCCGAATTTTCAACGACTTTTCCGTAAGCATCGAGCGCCCAGGCCCTCACCCCTGCCCCTCTCCCAAAAGGAGAGGGGTGAAAATCAATGCGTTGAGAAGATGTATGGATTACCTGGCCCAGAAGGAGAAGGAGATCAAAGTGGCCGCTTCGCGACTTTCATGGCCACCCAGCCCAGAGGTCATGGTGGGAGCACGGTCTTCAGGCTGCGATCTTCGCGGGCTAAAGCCCGCTCCCACAAACGACCTGGGATAGTTCGGGCCACCGAATAACTAAATGGAATGGCCCTCTGGGGGACACCGATGTGCGTTCTCACACACCGGTTAGTTGCCCGTAGGCATTAGATGTAGCTGATCTTGCGGATTTCAAGCTCCTTCACACCCCCCGGCGTCTGCACCGTCACCACATCTTCCTCGCGTTTGCCGATCAAGGCCCGCGCGATGGGCGACGTGTTGGAGATGCGGCCCGCCTTGATGTCCGCCTCATCCTCTCCGACGATCTGATAGGTCACGACCTGCTCCGTATCCAGGTCTTCGATCTCGACGGTCGAACCGAAAACCACCTTGCCGTCGGCATGCAACTGGGTCACGTCGATGATCTGGCAATTGCTCAGTTTGGCCTCGATCTCCTTGATCCGGCCTTCGGTGAAGCTTTGCTGTTCGCGCGCCGCGTGGTATTCGGCGTTTTCCTTCAAGTCGCCGTGCGCGCGGGCTTCGGAAATGGCCTGGATGATGCGCGGCCGCACCACGGACTTCAGATTGCTCAGCTCTTCTCGCAGACGCTCGGCGCCGCGGACGGTAATGGGGACTTTATTCATGCTCGTGCAATTCCGTTATTGAAAACTCTGGTGTAAATCCTGCAGACGGTTGACGTCCTTGGCGTGTAACTCGTCCAACGCATGGCACGTGGCCCAGGCACCCGACAGCGTGGTGGTGTAGGTCACCTGCTGCTGCAAAGCCTGGCGGCGGATGGTAAACGAATCGGCGATGGCCTTCTTGCCCTCGGTGGTGTTGATGATGAACTGGACTTCGCCGTTCTTGATCATGTCCACGATGTGCGGGCGACCTTCGTTGACCTTGAACACCCGCTTGCACTCGACACCCGCGTCGTTGATGACTTGCGCCGTGCCGCCGGTGGCGAGCAACTGGAAGCCGAGCTGGGCCAACTTGCGGGCAACCGGAGCGATCTTGGACTTGTCGGCGTCGCGTATGCTGATGAAGGCCACGCCGCTGCGCGGCAATTTGACGCTCGCCGCGCGCTGGGCCTTGGCATAGGCCTCGCCGAAAGTCTCGCCCACGCCCATCACTTCGCCGGTCGACTTCATCTCCGGCCCCAGCAACGGATCGACGCCGGGGAACTTGATGAAGGGGAAAACCGCTTCCTTGACCGAATAATAAGACGGTATGCGCTCGGCGATCACGCCCTGCTCGTCCAGGGTCTTGCCGACCATGCAACGCGCCGCGATCTTAGCCAGCGGATAGCCGGTGGCCTTGGACACGAAAGGCGCGGTGCGCGAGGCGCGTGGATTGACCTCCAGAATATAGATTTCATCACCCTTGATGGCGAACTGGGTGTTCATCAATCCCACCACGCCCAAGGCTTCGGCCAACAACTTCACCTGTTCGCGGATGTTGGCCTGGATCTCCTGCGACAAGTCATAAGGCGGAATGGAGCAGGCCGAATCGCCCGAATGCACGCCGGCCTGTTCGATATGCTGCATGAGCCCGCCGATCAGCACTCTTTGACCGTCACAGATCGCGTCGACATCCATCTCGATGGCATCGTCGAGGAAGCGGTCCAGCAGCACCGGCGATTCGTTCGACACGCTCACGGCTTCGCGCATGTAGCGTTTCAGCTCTTCGTCGTTGAAGACGATCTCCATGGCGCGCCCGCCCAAGACGTAAGACGGCCGCACCACCAGCGGATAACCCACTTCGTTGGCGCCGATCAGGGCTTCTTCCTGGGAACGCGCCGTGCGGTTGGGCGGCTGCTTCAGCTCCAGACGGTCGACCAGCTTCTGGAAGCGTTCGCGGTCTTCGGCCAGGTCAATCGAATCCGGCGAGGTGCCGACGATGGGCGCACCGGCGGCTTCCAGGGCACGCGCCAGTTTCAGCGGCGTCTGACCGCCGTACTGCACGATGATGCCGGTCGGCTTCTCCAGGTGGACGATTTCCAGCACGTCTTCCAGGGTCAGCGGCTCGAAATACAAGCGGTCCGAGGTATCGAAGTCGGTCGACACGGTTTCCGGATTGCAATTGATCATGATGGTTTCGTAGCCATCCTCGCGCAATGCCATGGCCGCATGGACGCAGCAATAGTCGAATTCGATGCCCTGGCCGATGCGGTTGGGACCGCCGCCCAAGACGATGATTTTCTTCCGCTCGGTCGGCAGGGCCTCGCACTCTTCTTCATAGGTCGAATAAAGATAAGCCGTGCTGGAAGCGAACTCCGCCGCGCAGGAATCGATGCGCTTGTAGACGGGGCGGACGCCGAACTTGTGCCGATGCGCCCTTACTTCCGCCTCGCTACTGTCCAGCAACTTGGCCAGGCGCGAATCGGAGAAGCCCTTGCGCTTGAGGCCGTAGATATCCTCGGCACTCAGCGTGGCCAGGATGCGTTTGGCTAGGGATTTTTCTTCCTGGATCAAATCCTCGATCTGCGCCAGGAACCAGGGATCGATGCTGCTGCATTCCTGCACCTCCTGCAACGACCAGCCTGCACGGAACGCATCGGCCACGTAATAGATGCGCTCGGGCCCGGGATGGCGAAGCTCGGTCTGCAGATTCTCGCGCGCGTCTTCGGCGTTCAAATCCTGTTTCGGGCTCAGCCCGTCGACACCGGTTTCCAGGCTGCGCAAGGCCTTCTGCAGCGATTCCTGGAAAGTCCGCCCTATGGCCATGGCCTCGCCCACGGACTTCATCTGCGTGGTCAAGCGACTATCGGCCTGCGGGAACTTTTCGAAGGCGAAGCGCGGAATCTTGGTGACGACGTAATCGATGGAAGGCTCGAAGGAAGCGGGGGTCGCGCCGCCGGTGATCTCGTTGCGCAGTTCGTCCAGGGTATAGCCCACCGCCAGCTTGGCCGCGACCTTGGCGATGGGAAAACCGGTGGCCTTGGAAGCCAGCGCCGAAGAGCGCGAGACGCGCGGATTCATCTCGATCACGATCAATCGGCCGTCGCGCGGATTGAGCGAAAACTGCACGTTCGATCCGCCGGTATCCACGCCGATTTCCCGCAGTACGGCGATGGAGGCGTCGCGCAGTATCTGGTATTCCTTGTCGGTCAGGGTCTGGGCCGGCGCCACGGTAATGGAGTCACCCGTGTGCACGCCCATCGGATCGAAGTTCTCGATCGAGCAAATGATGATGCAATTGTCCTTGCGGTCGCGCACCACCTCCATCTCGAACTCTTTCCAGCCCAGTAGCGATTCCTCGATCAGCAATTCGTGAGTGGGCGAAAGCTCGAGACCGCGCTCGCAGATTTCGACGAACTCCTGCCGGTTGTAGGCGATGCCGCCGCCGCTGCCGCCCAGGGTGAAGGACGGACGAATGATGGCCGGATAACCCACGCGGTCGAGCACCGCCAAGGCTTCCTCGATGGTGTGGGCGATGCCGGAGCGGGCCGAGCCGAGGCCGATCTTGTCCATCGCCTCCTTGAACTTCTGCCGGTCCTCCGCCTTCTCGATGGCATCCTTGTTGGCGCCTATCAGTTCCACGCCGTACTTCGCCAGCACGCCCTCGCGGTCGAGATCCAGCGCGCAGTTCAGCGCGGTCTGGCCCCCCATGGTCGGCAGCAGCGCATCCGGGCGCTCTTTCTCGATGATGGCGGCCACGGTCTGCCAGTCGATGGGCTCGATGTAGGTCGCATCGGCCATCTCTGGATCGGTCATGATGGTGGCCGGATTGGAGTTGACCAGGATGACGCGATAGCCTTCCTCACGCAGCGCCTTGCAAGCCTGTGCGCCCGAATAGTCGAATTCGCAGGCCTGGCCGATGACGATGGGCCCGGCGCCCAGCAGGAGGATGGATTGGATGTCGGTTCTTTTTGGCATCTTACCGTCGGTGATTCGTATTTAATGGCTGGAGTGCATGATGTCGACGAAACGGTCGAACAAGGGCGCCAGATCGTGAGGACCGGGGCTTGCCTCCGGATGTCCCTGAAAGCTGAACGCCTTGCAATCCGTGCGCTCTATGCCCTGCAAGCTGCCATCGAAGAGGGAGCGGTGGGTCGGCTTGAGATTGTTCGGCAGCGAGGCTTCGTCCACCGTGAAGCCGTGATTCTGGCTGGTGATGGCCACGCGCCCGGTCGCGATTTCCTGCACCGGATGATTGCCGCCATGATGACCGAACTTCATCTTCACCGTGCGCGCGCCGCTGGCCAGCGCCAGCAACTGATGCCCCAGACAGATACCGAAGACCGGCGTGCCTGCCGCCAGAATCTCGCGGATGGCGGTGATCGCGTAATCGCAAGGCTCCGGATCGCCGGGGCCGTTGGACAGGAACACCCCGTGCGGCTGCATGGCCAGCACGTCATGCGCCGGCGTTTGCGCCGGAACCACGGTGAGGCGGCATCCCCGCTCGGCCAGCATGCGCAAGATATTGCGCTTGATGCCGAAGTCGTAAGCCACCACGTTGAAGCGCGCCGAAGACGTCGAACGATAACCGCTTTCCAGGCGCCATTCGCCCTCGTTCCAATGATAAGCCTGCCTGGCGCTGACCTCCTTCGCCAGGTCCATGCCTTGCAAGCCCGGAAACGCCCGCGCCCTGGCCAAGGCCTCCTCGACATCCAGCGACGCCCCCGCCGCGATGCAGCCCCGCTGCGCGCCCTTGTCGCGCAGGATGCGAGTCAGCTTGCGGGTGTCCAGACCGGCGATGCCGACCACGCCGCGTTCTTTCAGATAATCCGGCAGGCTCTGCCGGGCGCGCCAGTTGCTGGTCAACAGCGGCACGTCGCGCACGACCAGGCCGCTCGCGTAGATGCCGTCCGACTCGACATCCTCGGGATTGACCCCGACGTTGCCGATATGCGGATAGGTCAGCGTGACGATCTGACGTGCATAGGAAGGATCGGTGAGGATTTCCTGATAGCCGGTGATGGAGGTGTTGAACACCACCTCGCCAACCGACAGACCGTCGGCACCGATGGCGATGCCCCGAAAGACGGTACCGTCTTCGAGTGCGAGCAGAGCGGGCGTTTTCAAAATTCGCTTACCTTCAGATGTGCAAAACGGGAGGAGCCCCAGGCCCTTCCCGTCGTTGTCTTTTGATTTTGCTAGGAGAATTTTACGGGAAAGCCGCCCTGGCTGTCCATGAACAGTCGGACCGCATGCCCAGCGTCCGTCTCGCCCCAGGCGTCCGAACCGATCCGAACAGCTCTATAAAGGGCTATGCCTACGCTAAAAGTTGAAAACCACTCCCCCTCGCCAGCCGGGATCACCCATCTTTCTGCTCCCCCGCCTATCTCCACAACCGCGACCATCCATCTTTCTGCTACCCCGCCTCTCTCCAGCGGGGACCATCCATCTTTCCCCTCCCCCTCTCAGGGGGAGGGCAGGGTGGGGGTTGAGCCTTGATCTGTGCGCTGAACTTCGACCTTGCTTCTTCGCCCGAACATCCCACCTCCATCCCAGTCTCCCAATCGCAAACGTCGCTTCAGTCGCGACCTTCCCCCTCTTAGGGGGAAGGGGCAATAGAGACTATTCTTTCCCCTCCCCCTTCCAGGGGGAGGGCCAGGGTGGGGGTTGAGCCGTGATCTATGCGCTGAACTTCGACCTTGCTTCTTCGCCCGAACATCCCACCTCCATCCCAGTCTTCCAATCGCAAACGTCGCTTCAGTCGCGACCTTCCCCCTGCAAGGGGGAAGGTTGGGATGGGGGTTTTGCGCCTGTAGAAGTCTTCGCACCCCAGGACTTGATGTACGTATCGGGTGCTCTACCCCCTCCCTGACCCTCCCCCTGCAAGGGAGAGGGAGTGAAGACTTTTCAACTTTGCTAAACCCCTTCCCCTGCAAGGGGGAAGGTTGAGATGGGGGTTTTGTGCCTGTAGCAGTCTTCGCACCCCAGGACTTGATGTAAGTATCGAGTGCTCTACCCCCTCCCTACCCTCCCCCTGCGAGGGAGAGGGACTGAAGACTTTTCAACTTTGCTAAACCCCTTCCCCCTGCAAGGGGGAAGGTTGGGATGGGGGTTTTGCGCCTGTAGCAGTCTTCGCACCCCAGGACGTGAGTAAGTATCGAGTGCTCTACCCCCTCCCTACCCTCCCCCTGCAAGGGAGAGGGAGTGAAGACTTTTCAACTTTGCTAAACCCCTTCCCCCTGCAAGGGGGAAGGTTGGGATGGGGGTTTTGCGCCTGTAGCGGTCTTCGCACCTCAGGACTTGATGTAAGTATCGAGTGCTCTACCCCCTCCCTACCCTCCCCCTGCAAGGGAGAGGGAGTGAAGACTTTTCAACTTTGCTAAACCCCTTCCCCCTGCAAGGGGGAAGGTTGGGATGGGGGTTTTGCGCCTGTAGCGGCCTTCGCACCCCAGGACGTGAGTAAGTATCGAGTGCTCTACCCCCTCCCTACCCTCCCCCTGCAAGGGAGAGGGAGTGAAGACTTTTCAACTTTGCTAAACCCCTTCCCCTGCAAGGGAGAAGGTTGGGATGGGGGTTTTGCGCCTGTAGCGGTCTTCGCACCTCAGGATTTGACGCCAAGTGTTGAGCGCTCTAGCCCCTCCCTCCCCCCCCTGCAAAAGGGAGAGGGAGTGAAAACTTTTCGTCTTCCAGCGCAGACATAGCCCCATTCAGATGCCCCGACACCCACAACATAACGCCCTACCCGCCGACGCCACAGCCGCCGAACGTTAACGGGGGATGTACTTATCCAATTCCGGCGAAGAGGCTTTCAAGAACGATATCAAACGTCGGTCCGCTGCGGCCAAATCTTCCCCTTTCGGCGCATAGGTCGTCAGCCTGACCAGGGCGCCATCGGTCCGATTCATGGTCAACGCATCCCAGAACAAATACCACTTGATGACGTATTCATTGGTCAACAGACGGCCGCGTTGCTGGAACCAGTAATACACCAACTGCCTATCCTCACCCTTCTGTATGAGCAGACGATTCACCTTGAATGGCTGTCCTGCCCAGTCCAGCCCATCCAAAGGCACAACCTCATGAGAACCGATCTCCCAACCGCCGCCGGGGATGCACGAACGTGGCGAATGTATGGATTCGCCCTTGCGCTGCGAGGCGTAATAAGCCGAGTAAAAATTGACGATAGACCCTGCCTTGATCCCTTCCCCCACAGGGAGAACGCCTTTATTTATCCCCTCTCCCTCTGGGAGAGGGCCGGGGTGAGGGCTCTTCTCCGGCGCATAAACATAATCCGCCAGAATATAGTCCTCGAACTTCAGCTGATCGATATATTGCTGCTCCAGGCTCCCACGCCGGCCGTGCCAATCATCCAGTTTCAAGGGAAATTCGGCGAAAACCGAACGCGAAGAAACGATTTCCTCACGCCGCTCAAGCGAAAACGAGCCGACCAAAGCGACAATCAGCAAACCCAGTACGGCCCAATATTGTTTTGGCAATTCGCGATCGCGAAACTGTGTTCCCTCCGGCAAAGGCTCTGGAAACGTCAGCCCGAACACATCCATCAAAGGCCTTTTTTGACCGCCTATCTGCGCCAAGACCCACATTTCGGCGATCAATACGCCTGTGCACACCATGAAAATGAACCAGCCTTCAAAGTCATGCAGAAACCCTTCGGCCATATCCTTGCCCCAATACTCCACGGTGACTCCTATTATGCCGATACGAAGGCTATTCATTATCACCGTGACGGGTATACTAGACAGAAAAACCAGCACGCGCTTCCACATTGCAACTTTAAAAAAATACGCGCATATAAAAGCCAAGCTCATTAACGGAAACAAGTAACGAAGACCACTACAAGCTTCGACTACCTGCAATTGCATCGAGCCCAAATCAATAACATTACCTTCAAGATAAACACTAATATCAAACAAACGAATAAAAACAACGCCCAACTTGGACGATAAAAGCTGTAATTTAGAAGATAAATTATTGTAAATAAAATTAGGGAGCGGAATGGAGAAAAAAAGAATCGATATTGGCAACCAAACGCAATTAAATACAGCCTTACCAAACGTAAAGAGAGTTATACCAAACAAAACAATCAGAAAGGCATATTGGACAATTATATACAGCGCGGCAAGCTCCCCTAAAAAAAACAACAGCAACCCACCGAATATAACGGGTATCCCGAACCAAGATGATGTAAAGCGCATCGCAATCAACTCATTCTTGCGTTGCCAAATCAAAAAGAGCGATATAATTGGAATCAAAACGCCATGACTATATTCTTCATAACTAAGCCACTGATCCACAAGATAAAAAATGCCACCCCGAAAAATAAGCCCAACAATACCTAACAACGATATAAATAACATCACTTGGGATGCTGTCAACTTATAAAACACGCCCAAGGATCGCATAGCCGACATAATAATTTACGCCATAAGTATATTAAAAACAAGAAATTCCGATTATCTAACACTGACTTCAACAATGAATTGCAAGTCCAGAGCAATATCTAATATTGTAGCTGACAGCCGCTTATTCCAGCTACATATTGTGTGAAAGCAAAGTTTTTCACTACTCCGTTAGTCGATACCCTACATTCCACCAGAACGTCTTACTCCATCTTAGCACTAAGCACTTACACCCCGTATTCGAATTTATAATAAATCATCTTGATAAGCTCTTGGAGAGCAAACGAAACCGCATCTGAGTTTTTCCACCAATAATGTGGAATCCACCACGCCGGAGATGAAGAAATCAATGTGAAACTCATATCCCCATTAACAATTGCTTCGTAAATCCAAGATAGCCTACGTAAGTGCGGTGGATCACTAACAACTAATACATGAGACCAGCCATTGTCTTTCATTAAGCGTCTAACCAAGCGAGCTTCCTGCCAACTCGAAGTAGACGAAAAATCCGTAATTATACTTTTTCCCTCAACACCGTAGCGCTTTAAATATCTTAATCGCCAATCTTCAGATGGAGGATTAGGTTCGCTAAATCCTGTTACCAATATTTTTTCGCCCCAGCCTTCACGATATAACTCGGCGCCCCTTTTTAATCGATCAAACATCATATTACCGCCAAGTACAACAATTAACTCAGACTTCCGTGGAATACCTGCTGGACCGGAAAAAAAAAACTCGCCATATAGCGACAAAAAGCCTACAGAGACTATTTGGGTTATAATAATCGACATTGGCAAACCGCAAATAATAAATTTACGCACGGTTTTCACAATCTAATATGTGACGTTTTACAACCAGTGAAATAAAGTGGGGGGTTGAAATAAAATTTCGTCGCCACATTCGCTTCGGCTCTTTCAGCAACCGATATACAAACTCTATACCTAGTTGGCACATCCAATCGGGCGCTCTTGGATAGGTACCAGCAAAAAAATCAAAAACCGCACCAATTGAACCGATCACTGAAGCGCTAAGTTTCGTGCGATTTGCTTCAACCCATTTCTCTTGTTTAGGCGCCGTCATGCCAACCCAAAGCACATCGGGTTTAGCCGCGTTAATTTGTTCAATCATTCTCTGATTCTCATCTTCGGACCACAAACCAAATGGAGGAGATAGAACTCCGCATAACTCCAACGATGGGAACGTTTTTACAAACCGCTGTGAGATAAGATCAAGGACATGCTGAGAAGACCCAAAAAAGAAGACCCTACCACCTCCACTCTCGTTAAGCGACGTCATCAATGAAAAAAAATAATCTGCCCCGGTAATTCGTGGACCAATAGAAATATTCGAAATTCGTGCCATCACGGTAACCCCAACACCATCAGCCACTATTAAATCTGCACACTTCAATGCCCGAAAGAAATCCAAATCCTTCTGTGCTTCAACAAGAGAGTGAGGGTTTGCGCAAACAAATGTTAGAGGCTCAGATCCTGCTGCTATAGCACCAACGCTCTTTTCAGTAATTTCTTGCAAAGATGCCAGGGGTATGGATATACCTAAAAGGGAAGCTCTCACATCCATAATCTACCTACAGCTTAGATGAATTATAAAGACTCATACACTTATTATAAATCATTAAAATATCTTCAATATTTTTTTCCGCCGTGTATTTTTCCTCGAATACTGCTAAGGTAGATTTACGTAAGTTAACCAAACCTCCCCGATTATTTAATAAGGAGATAAGTTTTTCTGCTAAATCCTTGGGGTTTCCCGGCTCAAACTTTAATCCGGTAATACCATCCTCTACTACTTCGTTTAATCCACCAATAGCAGAAGCAAGTACTGGCGTACCGACTGAAAAAGATTCAATAGCTACCATGCCAAATGTTTCGTACCATATAGAAGGCATTACCATAACTAACGCATGTCCAAGTAGTTCTAGGACTTCATCGTGGCTTCTCAAACCTAAAAACTCAATATTATCTGACACTGACGCCGCCAACGATTGTAACTCTTGCATCAATGCCCCATCCCCAACAATCTTAAGTGAGACGTCACGAACATACTTCCACGCTTCAATTAATATTCTGACACCCTTTTCCTCAGATAACCGCCCAATAAATAAAACATAATTACCATCACCGGCCCCCTTAATAGACGGACGCGATACAAAATTACCCTTAATTTCGATACGATCTCGTGGAAGTCCACCTTCAATGAGAATTTCAGCCGCAAAATTAGTAAGCGCTATATATCGATCGACGCCGGACACATAAGCTCCCCGCCAGCGATTGCTTTGAATTGTCATTACCTGAGCCGCTGTCGCAGCAAAAGAGCCTCTATAACAGCGGTGTATTAGTGCAGGCACCAGATTACCATTAACGCAATCGAGACACGGTTTGCCATCTCTCAGTAATAATGCATTAGCGCAAATAGATCGAAAATTATGTAACGTTTGGACTACAGGTACCCCATTGTCATGACAAGCTGCATATACACTTCCGGATAATTGAGGGAATGTATTATGAAAATGTGCGATATCCGGCTTTTTCGCCACGATCAGTTTAGTCAATTCATCATAAATATGTTTAGACCAAACACTATCTATGGCTATACGAACTTTACTTGATAATGTTCGATCATCTATATCATCATTAAACTTTTCAAACGGGATTACTTCCGCATAACGTTCAAGTAATTTTTTTTCACTGCGATAAACAGAATCTTCCCCGCTTGGAGCTGTAGATCGATAAAAATTGTGAGCCAATAGAACTTTCACCAATAAATTCCTTTACGAAAAACCTACTAAATCAGCTCTTATAAATATGCATTCCCAAACGCCATAATTCCTTTGGCATATCTAGCTATCATATTCTCTAAGGTATATCGCTGTTTAGCTACGGAACAGCCATCTCTAAGTCTGTTCAATAAAATATCAGAATTCATAATTTCAGCGACTCGACGAACGTAATCGCTTACATGATTATCTGAAATAACTCCGTTGATACCAGATTCTAAATAACCAATCTCAGGACTATGATATGGTATATTAGTAGTAACCAAAGGGGTGCCAAGCGCAAACGAATCTAAAACGCCTAATCCAACCAATCCTGGCATCAAAGCTAACTTAGACAACAAAAAATAAGGAATGATGTCGGTACCAAATTTGGGACCTACATAATGAATCCATGGCCATTGCATTGCGGCCCGTTCAACTAGGTTTTGTTGAGGCCCATCTCCGATCAATATAAGATGAAAATCCGGGATTTTTGTGCGAAGTTGTGCCGCGGCATCCATTAAAAACTCTATGCGCTTACCTTCGTACATACCCCCACAATATATACCTACCTGTGAAGAATTAATATTTAGCTTCCGCCGGAGAATTGATAGTTCATCTGGGCTAACTAAACCAGCGCCTCTCACTAACCTTTCTGTATCGATTGCATTATCGACAATTGTAATTTTCTCCCGAGGAACGCCAAGTGAATTGACATAAGCTCCAGTTTCCTCTGTATACGCAAACCACCAATCAATTTGCGAAATAAGTAAAGCCTTTATATTTTCCGAGTAATTATCATCTTTAGTTGCTTGATGATTTTTACCATGCCCCCAATACGCAATTCTGGGTCGACTTCTAACCGTCCTTAATGCAAGTAAACAATAATTAATTAGCAACCTATTAGCTTGTTCTATAATAACAAGATCACTAGAAATGGTCTTATTTAGACAATGCTGCCAAACTAGTTCATATCTACCCACATCGAAATAAGTGTTTTCAACCCATTGCAACCATTGATAATCTACATTCACAGAACGAGGAACGGTTCCCGGCTTCTCTCTGCCTGCCAATAACGTGAGCCGAACCCCCTTTTTTTCCAATTCAGAATTGAGTCCTTCAAAAAAAGGAACTCTATAATGTGGAAGCACTCGTTGAATAATCGTCAAAGAAATCATTATGATAAGACGGCTAAATTAAGTTGGGATACTAATTTTACTATTGCTCATCAACAGCGAGGCCCTAGCCTTATTGGTAACATAATTCTTACTCGCACTAAAAGTCGCGACCATCATGAAAAGCACGCTATTATAGACAGTAACTGCATAGATAACATTTTCAGCCAAATTAGAAATGGACAGAAATATCAGAATGAAAAATTCCAGTGACAAATTTCTATAACTATCGTTCAAATATAATTTAGCAATAGCTTGTAAAACGATGGCGCAATAAAAAAAAGTACCAACAACACCCACATCTAACAAGGACTGAATATATCCGTTATGCATTGTTGTAGAGCCTATATTTCTTCCAACATTGAGATCATCCTTATCATTTAGCATAATGGACGACTGATCCTTATTTAAGGCCGCCGCCCCGGCCGTAATGCCAACACCTAGCCAAGGATTCTTCTTAAATGCTTCAAAAGCATTTTCCCAAATTGAAACGCGCCCTGTTAAATTGGAGATTGTTTCAATTCGCATAAATTTTTCTATGGAGACGCTTCTCACATTAATATCTAGCGAGTTAATTGAAACTACCATAGAAACCAATAAAAATAAGCCAATATAAATAAGCTTCCTTAACTTTCTATAATATATAAATACAGTTACTACTACCGCCACTAGGAAAGCAACCATAAATGTCCTAGATTGAGTAATAATTAAACAAGGAAATCCAACTCCAAAAGCCAGTAATCTCATTAAAAGTGGAAGTTTATGAAAACATCCAATTCCTATTAATACGCCGGCACTGGCACCAATCATGCCCGATTTTGGCAAAATTCCGCGAAACCTTAACTCGCCACCATAAAGAGTTTCGTATACCAAGCTTGGGCTAACTATAAGTAACAATAGACTAATAAACAAAATAGCGACGTAGCACCAAAAAGTCGCAGTAAATAGGGATGAATTTATATTTTCCGGTGCGCTTCTTTCATAATAAGAAATTGAGAACAAAATAACTACCGATATCGAAATTGCCTGAAATGCAACATACCCTACTTCGACTGCACCGATAATTGATATTAGAACCGACACAATATAACCAAACTGAGCCCAATATCTACCCAGCCTTAAAACCGAACGACTTGTTAGAAGCCCATATATTCCAAAGAAAGCCACCAATAACAAAGCTATCGCTCTTGGTATATCTAGTAGTGCCGGCGAATAAAGCGTATTTCTAGCAATTAACGACACACATAGAAACAAGGCAGCTAACTTCATAAGGTTTTATAATTCAATAATATTAAGAAATCACAAACATCATTTAAACCAGACATTTAAATTGTCGATAGACTGCCAATCTGGTATGCGCGCCTTAAACTGAGACCAATCACTTACACTGAAATCGTTTGCGCCAGGGTTCCTGAGCCCAAGGTTATCACGAGTTATTAAATTACTTTTAAAATCGCCATATTGTATCGCAAGCTGATCTATAAGCATTTTTCCTGACTCATAAATATAATTTCCCTTTACACTATTTCCTTTAGGTGTAGCAGGATCGTCATATAATATATTTGTTAAAGAAGGATATTGCTTGGACCAAACTGACGATCTATATGGCATTAATGCGAGCTTTTTCTGTAGATCGCTGCCTGGCGAAATAGCCGCTTTAGCCCAGGTAGTTCCTCTTGCATCCAATGACAATGAAACTTGATTAAACGCGAAAATGTTATTTGTAATTAGATTATCCCGCCCACCCCCTATTAATACTCCTCTATATATATTGCTTAGAATATTTTTCTCGATCTTTATGCCACTTGAAAAGTCATCTAAATAAATCCCGGAGACATCACCTTTTCCAGGCAGTCCGGCGATCTCATGTATGTAGTTATTACTAATTACCGTACCTCTTGCACTCCAGTCCCGCCCTATATATATAGCCCCTGAATCAGACGTATCCAAGCATACACGATATATATTGTTTTTATCTACTAAATGATTATTTCCGTCCACCCATATTGCAACGTGTGGAGCATTATGTATTATATTTCCACTAATAGCGATTCCAACTCCACGGGCATCTATCCCAGCTCGGTACGTAGAAATATTTCGGCTGTAATCATGTATATGATTATTGGAAATCGTAAAGCTGGCTGGTGATAGATTAACTCGCTCGCCACCATTGGCATATATGCCACCCGTACCAGTCGCATATATTTCATTACCTTTTATTTCATGATTTTTACCGCCTTGAATAACTATCCCAGTTTTTCCAATATTTCTTACAATGCCATCAAATACTGAAATATGATCACCACCAATGATCTCGACTCCATTCCCGCGACCGCCCTCGAACAAAATTCCTTTAAATATTATATTCGAAGCTTCATGTGTGGCAACAATTGGCGCAGAGAGTTTTGTTACCGTTAACGTTGTATCTGAGTTTACTTCTTCATCAGGTATAAAATACGCTTTTCTTGTACTTCTATCTATATAATATTCACCCGGCGCATCCAATTCTGATATATTATTCAATACATAGTAGCGTGCCCCAGCAACAATGCCATATTCAGGCGTGTCTTTGAGTCTAACTGTGTGATCAACGGTATTTACAAAAGACACCTGAATCGCCTCATCATACCAATCTTTTCCCCAGTAACCCTTAAGCCAGGTATTCGGACGCCGCCAGTTTATAACCCGGTTTTCCATCTCATTAGAATATGGTATTTTAGGTGTCTTAATAAAAACGCTATTCTGCGTATACGCCCACTCTCCATTAGGCCATCTGGCGACCTGCATAGGTCTTTGATTCAAAAAAAGCTCTTCCGGTGCTAACGGATCCTTTTCAGGGGAATTTATTTCCGATCTCGCCCAGCTAGAAGCCGGTGCTGCAGCTATTCCGGCGGCACGAAGATCAACGACCTGAAATTTTTTACTATTTGCTGTATTTACCCCCGAGATCTGAATATTTCCTAAAGGCTTAATCTGAGAAGCTGGCACGTTTAACCCACCTGAAAAGACTACTTTTTCAAGTCCATACGCCTGATACGTTATCGGGGCATTTATTGTGCCGGAATCTATATTTAGCAAATTGAGTGTTTCATTGAAATAATATATACCTTGTCGGAAATATACGGTTACGGGAACTAAAGAATCAATTGTTTTATACGCCCTCACAGCGCTTTGAGCTCTTTTAGCTGTCGCAAACGGACTATTAATACTACCCGCATTTCTATCATTGCCGTTAGGTGATACATAAAACGCTTTTTCGACTGCTGCATCCGTTTCAGAACTTATTGTTAATAACAAACTAATAAGCGCTGCCACTCCCGCTTTATCCATTTTACTCATAAAAATCTCCTCATAAAATATATTCTATAAGTCGGAAATAACTACTAAGAAGTACTTGAATATAATTGGCGCGGCCCCACTCTTTCCTTTAGCGAATATACATAAACTAAAAGCCAACATAATTGCGTTACAATCATTCCTATTGCGGCGCCGGCCACATTCAAGCTCATTATTAAAGGATGGGCTATCACCAATGTAAGCACTGCGGAAATAAGCTTGGCAGCAAATCCTGCTTGTGGCAATTCGGCGGTACGCAGTGCGGCGCTCATGACTGTCGTTAGGCTCGTAAGTACCATGGCGCATGCCAAGATCGGTACGATATAAGCATATTGGCTAAATGTAGGCTGAAACAACATTGACAATAGGCGGACAGCAAATATTGAAATTAAAATACACGCCGTAAAATTAATTATAAATATTACACTTCCGATTAATCGCCACCACTGTTTCCATGCCGCCTGTCCGTTCTCGAGCAAGCGTTTTCTTGCTACTGGAACTGCGTAATTTACCAAACCCAGCATTACGACATTTAACATATTCAACAGGACTTGCGCCGCTCCAAACGCGCCTGCTGATTCAATATCCACCCAAGACGCTATCAGGTAAAAATATACTTGTGTGGAAACAGTATAAACTGCACTTTCAAACATCAACCACTTTCCAAACCGCCAATTTTCAAACCATGATTTCCTTACATTCTTGAACTCTAGAATAAATCGAGCCTTGCCGGTCGAACCAATTAATGATCCTACGGCATACCCTAGTGAGCATATCAATATTGCCGATACAACATCTAAAGCCCCCCCCCATACCATCGCTGCCAATAATGCGACCCTAGTCGTCACACTTAATATATCCGAGACAAAGAGAGTCATCCATTTAAAATGGCTTGCATTACATGCCCTACCAAACTCTTGTAACTGCCCTAATATCGAATAAACTATATATGTCAGCAGAAGACTATTGTCGTGAGTATATTCAACATAAAGAAATGCTATACCGGCAGCCGCAAGCAAGCTTGTTATTATGAATTGGAATATAATGCGATGACTAACATATAAATCAAGCCGCTTACCTGCTAATCCCACCCCCAACACTCTTAATGGCATAATTACCAAGGCTGCAGCAAGCCCATTAGTAACAAGCATAGTAGTGTTGATTAAAGTATATACTCCGAAATCTGATGGAGTTAGAGATTTAGCCAGCATCATTGCAGTCAAAAAGTTACCTAGAGACGATACCGCTTGATCCATCAAGGAAATCGCGCCGCCACTTTTTATCCATTTTATAACTTTTGACATTTACAAGCGTATTTAGTTATTAGATTCAGAAGATTACTTTCCATAGCTTATATTTATAAAAGCCCGCTACGGATTATCGGAGTAAAAATCAGAAAGCTCTCGATAGTTGATATCCAAATTTATTTTCTGAAGTTCAGCGGGATAGCGCAATTAGTTAAAAAGCGACCCCAAAATGTCGTTAACAACCCAAAAATAAGAAGCACTCCACTTCCAGGCAACGGGATTGGCTTTAAGGTATTTGCGGTCGTGCCTCCTAATAAATTAAAATAAAACTTATCGCCATCAATTACAGGTACAGTTATTTTTAAAGTTCCGCCGCCTTGATGGACGCCTATATCTGACGGAAACATTGCTAACAATTGTATATTTATACCATCATGAGCGGCACGATTTTCGCGACGTTCGTATCTGGTTTCGGCCTGAAAGTTTGAATATATGTCGACGAAACTTTGATCTTTTGCTCCCGAAACATTCGATAACAAAGTAGCTTCCCACATATAATTCACTGACAGCTCAATATTTCCAGTTCCCTCTACAGAAAATTCTCCGCCACGCGATACCCAGTGCCCAGCTGCCGTATCTTCTTGACTTATATCTTTTGCATACGCATATAGCGTTGTAACATTCGCTGTTGACTCTGAAATTATACCCGTATTTCCAGTATGTGCCGCAATCGGAGATGTCCAATTAGCCATATAAACTTCTTGCGAAGTATATGCATTGACTGCAGAATATAAATTTTCCCATGTTATTCTAGGGGTTGTAATTTGGCCATCGGGAACCGGGGTTACGACAAACGAGCTCCAGTCGATATTTAGCTCTGCTTTACCTAATGTCGCACCGTATGCCGCACTAGATAAAAGTATTACAGCAGATATGATAGCGACGAATCTAAGTATTGCGCACATACTTAATCTCCTAATAATCTACTTATAGATGTCCTGGTATAACCCTGTAGAATTATTGCGCTCCTATAATTCACGCGACGTAGGAAGTGTCCCACTTGTCAACTATGGCCGCTATATGGGCTTGCTTGTTGATTTATAGCCCGTGACGCTACGAGCATTCCTTATCGAGAACGTGATGTGAACGGGTTCACACTTTTATGCCGCACTCCGTGCAATGTTTGGCCCGACCGATAAAGACACGCGGTTTTATCGGTTGCTTTAGCAATCTTGTAATCACGGAAAAGGAAACGCTCATGAACGCGAATCGTA
The DNA here is from genome assembly GCF_016925495.1 of Methylococcus sp. EFPC2. Classification (NCBI taxonomy): domain Bacteria; kingdom Pseudomonadati; phylum Pseudomonadota; class Gammaproteobacteria; order Methylococcales; family Methylococcaceae; genus Methylococcus; species Methylococcus sp. EFPC2. Next base: position 2,202,739 of record NZ_CP070491.1, read on the forward strand.
TCAATGCGAGCCTGACTCAGGAAAATATCGACGCTGCCTTGGCGCTGGTCAACTCCCTGCTGCAGCAATTGCCCTTCCTGATCGATCTGAGCCCTGATGAACGGAAAGGAATGGTGAAATTCGGCGAGAAAAACCGCTCGTTCGTGGTAAAAGCCGGTGCGCTCGCGGCACAGCATCCGGAAATCCTGCCCGGCGGATTCAGCCTGGAAGACATGAAGCGCCATGTCAATCTGGTGGAGACGCTTTATCCCATCCAGTTGGCTTTGGCCAATTTGCTCGGCAAGGTGGAAGACACCTACTATGCCGCCGGCAGCCAGGCTTATACCGCTGCACTGCATGTCTACACCTATACCAAGGCGGCACATGTCGCTAATGGGGCATTGGAAGATGCCCTCGACGATCTCGGCCGCCGCTTCATTCGTCGCTCCCGCACGACAGACAAGTCGACTGCCGGGCAAGCCGTTCCGGCCTGATGCTGTGTTGGCATAGTGCTTCTTCCATGTCGTTCGACAGGACCGGGATAAACAGTAGACGGTCCGTCTCGTTCGTCCCGGACTCGTCGAACGATGCCTTTCACACGCTCCACCCGCTTCATCCATCGCTCCCATAGATCGTCGCTCATCGGCCTATCGGCCATCCATCTTTTCAATCGAAGCGCGGATCGACGCGATAGTTCTTTCCACTCCTGCCATCGATCCGTCCATGTTTTCAAGTCATCGATCCATGTAAAGCAGGGATCGTTCCATGTTTGTGATAGAACGATGCATCTTTTTCACGCATCGATCCATGTTGAATATGGATCGATGCATGAATTCGGTACGTCACTCTATGTTCGACATACATCGTTGCATCATTTTGGTACGTCGTTCCATCCCGCGCATGGACGCATGTATCATTTTTATACACCCGTCTATGGCGAAGATGGAACGATGCATCTTTTTGATACAGCGTTCCATGAAGTTCATGCAACGATGTATGCCGCCCATGGATCGTTCCATGACTATCATAGACGGTTGCCTCATCCCTATGTCCAACTGCGGCAATTGACACAATGGTGCGTCGCGTTTGCGCCGATTGCTCCGTTTTTTCGGCTTTTCACCGTCAGCTTTGACCGTGAAGCGCCGGGGAGTTAATTTAGGCCATGTCTGAATTAGCCGGTGAACCGGCTTTTTCGTCTTGCGCCGTATCAAAAGCCGGGGATTTCATCTGAAGCCATCCCATGCGGCATTATGCCAACTGTATCTCTCTTGGTCGCAATCTCAACAAGCTTTGCAATTGGAGGTTTGGGATAGGGTTTTGTGCTTGAAACGGCTTTCTAATCTCGGGACTTGACGTAAAAAGCATCGAACGTTCTACCCCCACCCTGCCCTCCCCCTGCAAGGGGGAGGGGATTGAAGACATTTCAACTGTTCGCGCAGACGCATCCTGCCTTCGCCCTGCAAGGGAGAGGGGTTGAAGACTTTTCAACTGTTAGCGAAGACGTAGCCTTTATTAAGTCAATCCGAGACCCTGGTCGGTTGTTTGTGGGAGCGGGCTTTAGCCTGCGAAGATCGCGGCCTGAAGGCCGCTCCCATCCTGAGCTATTTAGGTCGCGTTGCCATGAAAGTTGTTAAGGGAACACTTTGATTGTAAGCATCGAGCGTTCTACCCCCACCCTGCCCTCCCCCTTCCAGGGGGAGGGGATTGAAGATACTTCAACCATTAGCGCAGATGCATCCTGCCTTCGCCCTGCGAGGGAGAGGGGATTGAAGACTTTTTAACTGTTAGCGAAGACGTAGCCTTTATTAAGTCAATCCGAGACTCTGGTCGGTTGTTTGTGGGAGCGGGCTTTAGCCTGCGAAGATCGCGGCCTGGAGGCCGCTCCCACCCTGAGCTATTTAGGTCGCGTTGCCATGAAAGTTGTTAAGCGAACACCTTGATCGTAAATATCGAGGGTTCTACCCCCACCCTGCCCTCCCCCTGCAAGGGGGAGGGGATTGAAGATACTTCAACCATTAGCGCAGACGCATCCTGCCCTCGCCCTGCAAGGGGGAGGGGTTGAAGACTTTTTAACTGTTAGCGAAGACGTAGCCTTTATTAAGATGGCCCGAGACCCTGATCAGTAATTTGTGGGAGCAGGCTTGAGCCAGCGAAGATCGCGGCCTGGAGGCCGCTCCCACCATGAGCTATTTAGGTCGCGTTGCCATGAAAGTTGTTAAGCGAACACCTTGATCGTAAATATCGAGGGTTCTACCCCCACCCTGCCCCCCTGCAAGGGGGAGGGGATTGAAGATACTTCAACCATTAGCGCAGATGCATCCTGCCCTCGCCCTGCAAGGGGAGGGGATGACACGGCGTATTCGTGGATTATTGCAATCGTGTGTTGCATGGTGATGTCCATTTCGTCTTGCGGATCATGTCCATGTGCGGTGGAAGGGCGTAGCGTAACCCGTCATAGGCGTCTGACCGCTAAACCGCGGCAGCGAATTCCGGCTAGCGGCGTCATTCGCTGGAATTCCCTTCGTTCATTCCAGCCTACGCGGAAAATAGCCGTTTGGGCCATGGTCGCGCTAGCTCACGGCAGTGCGCCCATGGAATCGGCGGTCTGCTTTGCGCTCATCCATTCAAGTGCGCGGCCAAGACGTCGGCGATACGTTCGGCCGCGGCGCCGTCCCATAGTTCAGGGCGCCGGCCGGCCTTGCCTAAGCCGGCCAGTATCTTCTCCGCCTCGGCCACGATGCGCGCAGGGTCCGTGCCGACAACGACATTGGTGCCTTCTTCGGCGGTGATGGGCCGTTCGGTGTTTTCCCGCAAGGTCAGGCAGGGTACGCCCAGGGCGGTGGTTTCTTCCTGCAAGCCGCCGCTGTCGGTGAGGGCGAGACGGGCGTCCTTGAACAGGTTGAGAAAGTCCATGTAGGGCTGCGGCTTGATGGTGTGGATGGCCTCCGGCAAGGCAATGCCGAAGCGTTCGAGATTGGCCTGCGTTCGGGGATGGATGGGGAAGATGATGGGCAACTTGGCGGCGATTTGGCCGATGGCTGCGATCAGGCTTTGCAAGGTTTCCTGGCTGTCCACGTTGGACGGCCGATGCAGGGTCATGACGCCATAGGCGGAAAAGCGTGCCTTGATCGCTTCGCTGGCCAGGGTGCCGGCCGGCAGGCGCTTGAGTTTGTCGACCTGATGGAACAGGTTGTCGATCATGACGTGACCGACGAAATGGATAGCTTCGCGCGGCTTGCCTTCGTGCAGCAGATTTTCCACACCGCTTTTTTCGGTGACGAAGAAATAGTCGCTGATGGCGTCGGTCACCATGCGGTTGATCTCTTCCGGCATGGCCAGATCGCGGCTGCGCAGCCCGGCTTCGACATGGGCCAGCTTGATGTTGGCCTTCTTGGCGACGATGGAACAGGCCAAGGTGGAGTTGATGTCGCCGACGACGATCACCAAATCCGGTTTTTCCTCTTCGCAAACCTTCTCGAAGCGGGTCATGACCTTGGCGGTCTGTTCGGCATGCGAGCCGCTGCCTACATCGAGGTAGTGGTCGGGCTTGGGGATTTCCAGTTCCTCGAAAAATACATCGGACATTTCCTTGTCGTAGTGCTGGCCGGTATGCACCAGCCGGTATTCGAATACGTCGCTCCGTTTCTGCAACGCCCGGATGATGGGCGCGATTTTCATGAAGTTGGGACGCGCGCCGGCAACCAGCAGAATTTTTATCATGAGAACGAAAATAGAATGAGCCCAGAATGGCGCAATTGTAGGTTATTAATAGGCCTATAGGCTCGCACTATCGGAGTGCGGCCATTCATGTTGGAGGCAAAACCTTTCATACCAGCATGTAAACGATTTCTTCGAGGCGGCTCAGTCCTTTTTCCCGGAAACGGGGTTCCCGCTCCAGGAGGTCGACACTGTGCAGTCGCTGCACTTTCCGGTGAGTGCCGTAAAGCGCGCAGATCTCAGGCTCCTGCACGCTGAAAGGTGGCCCTTCCATCTCGTGCTGTGGATATGCGAAGGCAATCAACAATATCGGTATTCCGGGCGCCAGCAACTGCAGCATGTGATGCGCGTAGTCCGCACGCATGTCCGGCGGCAGCGCCACCAGGGATGCGCGGTCAAACACCGCGGTCACGCCCGCTAAATCGTTCTGCATCAGGGCAAAGAAATCGCCGCAGTACAGCGACAAGCCCGCCGTTCGATAGACGCTAAAAGAATCCAAATGGTCTACCGTGGGCTGCAAGTCGTTCTCCGCAAAAAATGCCTCCACGGCCACGGGACTCAGTTCCACACCGATCACTTCGTAGCCTTGATCGCATAACCAAAGCATGTCTCGGCTCTTGCCGCACAAAGGCACGAACACCCGGCTACCCTTGGGCAGTTCCAAGGCCGGCCAGAACCGGCGTAAATGGGGATTGATCTCAGACTGGTGAAAGCCGATCTGGCCGGTGGCCCAGCGTTCGTGCCAAAAGACGGTTTCCATGGACGGATATCTCATACCATTCAACAATGGGAGATAGTGTACCGGACTCACACCCGTCCAGCCGCGATCCCTATTGCTCCTTCCCCCTGATAGGGGGAAGGCTGGGATGGGGGTAGTACTGCCGGATGTCCAAGCGGCAAACTGATCGTGTGCCTGCAGGGGCTTTACCCCCACCCTGCCCTCCCCCTGGAAGGGGGAGGGAATCAAATAAAAGGACGGATTTACATGTATCAGCCGTGACCCTATTGCTCCTTCCCCCCTCATAGGGGGAAGGCTGGGATGGGGGTAGTACTGCCGGATGTCCAAGCGGCAAACTGATCGTGTGCCTGCAGGGGCTTTACCCCCACCCTGCCCTCCCCCTGAAAGCATAGGTATCTACACATCTTCTCAACGCATTGATTTTCACCCCTCTCCTTTTGGGCAATGCCGTTTAGTTAAGAGGCACATCGTCACCCCGGCAGGGAAGGGTTGCGGTTAAAGCAACCGTTTGCGATTGGGATGCCGGGGTCCAAAGGCCACGGATGGCTGAGGCGTTTTACATCCATGTAACCTGGATTCCGGCAGTCCATGCCGGAATGACGGCTTAACTTAACGGCATTGTCCTTTTGTGAGAGGGGCAGGGGTGAGGGCCTGAGCGCTCAACGCTTACGAACAAGTCTTTGAAAATCAGGCGCTTTGCCCTCACCCTAACTCCCTCTCCCAAAGGGAGAGGGCGTTGTGTAGATACCTATGCCCTGAAAGGCAATGCCGTTAAGTTAAGGGATTTAGTCCCCTCTCCCACTGGGAGAGGGCTAGGGTGAGGGCGAAGTGCCCAATTGTTTCAATAGGGTCATCGCAAGCATTTCGCGCTTTAGGCCCTCATCCCAACCTTCTCCCAGAGGGAGAAGGGGCTTAACTTAATGGCATTGCCCTGAAAGGGGGAGGGAATCAAATAAAAGGACGGATTCTGTGCCGGCCGCGATCTTTGCAGGCTGAAGCCAGATCCGCAGATAGCCGGCTAGGTCCGGAAATCCGCCTGATGCTGCAGGAACCAGTCGTAGGTCGAACGTATGCCTTCCGCCAGGGGAATGCTGGCTTTCCAGCCCAGGCCGTGCAGCCGCGTCACGTCGAGCAGCTTGCGCGGCGTTCCGTCGGGCTTGGTGGTGTCGAACTCCAGCTCACCGGTAAAGCCAACCGCATCGCGCACCAGCTCCGCCAACTCGCGGATGCTGACGTCCTCGCCCACGCCGACGTTGACGATCTCGCTGTCCGAGTAATTGGCCGCCAGGAATACCGTCGCCGCGGCCATATCGTCCACGTGCAGGAACTCCCTGCGCGGCGTGCCGGTACCCCAGACCGTGACGGCTGACGCGCCGGCCAGCTTGGCCTCGTGGAATTTGCGGATCAAGGCGGGCAATACGTGCGAGCTTTCCAGATTGAAATTGTCGCCCGGCCCGTAGAGATTGGTGGGCATGAGCGAAATGGCATCGAAGCCGTGCTGCTTGCGGTAAGCTTGGCACATCTTGATGCCCGCTATCTTGGCTATGGCGTACCATTCGTTGGTAGGCTCCAGCGGACCGGTGAGCAAGTGCTCCTCCTTCATCGGCTGGGGCGCATGCTTGGGATAGATGCAGGACGAGCCCAGGAATACGAGTTTCCTGGCTCCGAAGCGCCAGGCGTTGTCGATCAGATTATTCTGAACGAACAGGTTGTCGCGGATGAAATCCGCCGGGTAAGTGTTGTTGGCATGTATGCCGCCGACCCGGGCGGCCGCGTCGATGACGACCTCGGGCCGCTCCCGCTCGAAGAACGCTGCCACGGCGGCATAATCGAGCAGATCCAGCTCCTTGCGGGTTCTGAGCACGAGATTCGTATATCCCTCGGCCCTCAATCGACGCTCCACGGCCGAGCCCACCAGGCCGCGATGACCGGCGACGAAGATTTTGGCTGTCGCGGTTAGGGGTGAGGCGTGAGGGGTAAGAGGCTCGTAGCCTATCGGGGTATTCATAAGTTCCTTGGTTTTTTCAATGATTGTATGAGGCCGCCCAACAGGGAAAAAACTTCTTCCAGCTCTCGACTCAATTAAAACTCATTTTCCAGGTAGCCCAACTCGTCGGCGATTACGATCTGCGTTTCCAATTCACTGAGAGAGCCGCGAGCAATGGAGAGGAAATGCAAAAACTCCTTGGTGCTTTCCCTAGCCGCTCCTTCTGCAATGTTGGAAGTCTGTAGGATGGGCAAAGGGCGTAAGCCCGTGCCCATCGGCACGGCATTGATGGGCACGCCTGCGGCTTTGCCCATCCTACTTTGTCATTCGTGATAATCGAACGCCTTGTAGCCTTCGCGCTTGCAGAGGGCGTCGCGTTCGGCGGCGATGAGGTCTTCGCGCACCATCTCGCGCACCAGTTCGTCGAAAGTGGTCTTGGGTGTCCAGCCCAGCTTTTCCTTGGCCTTGGTCGGATCGCCCAGCAGGGTTTCCACTTCGGTGGGACGGAAATAGCGCGGGTCGACCGCGACGATGAGTTTGCCGGTGGCGGTGTCGTAACCTTTCTCGTCCACACCCTGGCCTTCCCAGCGTATGGAAATGCCGACTTCATGGGCCGCGGTCTCGACGAACTTCCGGACGCTGTATTGCACACCGGTGGCGATGACGAAATCTTCCGGATGATCCTGCTGCAACATCAACCACTGCATTTCCACGTAGTCGCGGGCATGACCCCAGTCGCGCAAGGCGTCCAGGTTGCCCAGGTAGAGCGTGTCCTGCAACTGCAGCTTGATGCGGGCGATGGCGCGGGTGATCTTGCGGGTGACGAAGGTCTCGCCGCGCAAGGGCGATTCGTGGTTGAACAGGATGCCGTTGCAGCCGTAGATGCCATAAGCCTCGCGGTAGTTCACCGTGATCCAGTAGGCGTACATCTTGGCGACCGCATAAGGCGAGCGCGGATAGAAAGGTGTGGTTTCCTTCTGCGGGATTTCACGCACGTCGCCGTAAAGCTCCGAGGTGGATGCCTGATAGAAGCGGGTCTTCTTCGTCAGCCCCAGGATGCGGATGGCTTCCAGCAGCCGCAGCGTGCCGAGACCGTCGGCGTCCGCCGTGTATTCCGGCGTCTCGAATGAAACCTGCACGTGGCTCTGCGCCGCCAGGTTATAGATTTCGTCGGGCTGGGTCTGCTGGACGATGCGGATGAGGTTGGTGGAATCGGTCAGGTCTCCATAATGCAGCACCAACCGGCGGTCCTGGACATGCGGGTCCTGGTAGAGATGATCGATGCGATCCGTGTTGAACAGCGAGGCGCGGCGCTTGATGCCGTGTACTTCATAGCCCTTGCTCAACAGCAACTCCGCCAGATAGGCGCCGTCTTGTCCTGTGATGCCGGTAATCAGTGCAACTTTGGTCATGGATACTCCTTAAGAGATATTCGATTTTTTGTTTATGCTCGGTCGCTGTCGGCACGATGCTTTAGGTTTTACCTAAAGGCCTCTTCGGGATGTGCCCAGCGTGATTTTAGCGTCGGTTGCCTCATCGGAATCTTCATCGCCGCTCATAGGTCTGGATGACGCGTGAGGCGCCGCCCTTCCAAGGTGAACGCGGTCGATAAACACCCGCAACGATAGACGATGATGCTCCGCTTCCGGAAGTGAGGGCATCCTTGAAGATAGGTAAAATCCATATCGGAGAGCGGATAACGATTTGTCCTTAACTTGGGATAGAACCGGTGGTCCGGCTTGGGCTGCGCGCCAGGGCGAAACGTAAGGTTGGGCAACACACGCGTCCGGCGGCGGCAAGGCCTTCGTCAACATCGACTGGCCGCTGCCCTTGGTCCAATAGTTTGCCTCGTCGAGGCCCATGCGGACAAGCCCGACGGTCACATGACGCCATTTTTTATCGATTGCGCACGGCCGGCCGGGCGTACATATTCACAGTGCGCCGTTTCGGTAAAACATACCCGACGGAAATGGCCTACCTGGGGAAAACGAGCAGAAACAAAAGACTATGTCTGTGGTAACAGTTGAAACGGGCTCTGTGCGAATAGCGCATGGTCTACGCGCCCCTCCCCCACGAAGGGGGAGGGCCAGGGTGGGGGTTGAGCCTTGATCTATGCGCTGAACTTCGACGTTGCTTCTTCGCCCGAGTATCCCACCCCCATCCCAACCTTCCAATCGCAAACGTCGCTTGAATCGCGACCTTCCCCCTTGCAGGGGGAAGGAGCGAAGGCGTCAGACGGCAAAGCATTATTGAAGCCGCTGCGGCGTGAAAGTCCGGTAACAGACTCACGGTATGCCGAAAAGTCATTTCAACGCTTAATGCACGCATAGCCAAACAAAACCCTGCATAAGGGAGCGGGTCCATAGTAAATCCGGCTAATGACAAAGCCGTGAATGGCGGACCGAAATCGATAGAGGCGGGAACAGTATTTGAACGCATAAATACTCATGCGCGCAAAATGCCATTAAAATCGACGCTTTTTATACCGGACCGTCTCTTGAGCAACCCACTCCATTTTCCGCCCGAATGGGCACCCCAGTCCGCCGTGTTGATTGCCTGGCCTTACGACAAGGGCGATTTCCAACGCTGGCTGGCCGAAGTCGAAGACACCTATGCCCTGATCGGCAGTGCCGTCAGCCTGAGGCAGACGCTGATCGTGGCGGTACAGAATAATCAGCACCGGCTCCATGTATTGGAATGCCTGACGAAACAGGGCGCCGACCTCACCCGCGTCATTCCCGTGGAGTTACCGTACAACGATGTCTGGGTACGCGACACCGCTCCCCTCACCGTCGATACGCCGGCGGGCGCCAAGCTGCTGGACTTCCGCTTCAACGGCTGGGGCGGCAAATACGAGTGCGCAGACGACGCCCGGTTGGCGCGCCGGCTGCACGAGTCCGGCGTATTCGGCGCAACGCCGCTGGAAGCGGTCGATTTCGTGCTGGAAGGCGGCAGTCTGGAGACCGATGGCGAGGGTACGCTGCTGACCACCGCGCGCTGTTTGCTCAATCCCAATCGCAATCCGAGCTTCGACCAGTCCGGAATCGAACGGCAACTGCAAGAGGCCTTCGGCTTGCAGCGCGTGCTCTGGCTGCATCATGGCTATGCCGAAGGCGACGACACCGACGCCCATGTCGACACACTGGCCCGATTCTGTGCGGTGGATACCATCGCTTACACCGCCTGCGACGACCCGGAAGATGATTTGTACGGCGATCTCAAGGCCATGGAAGATGAGCTGAAACGACTCGTCGCTACGAGCGGCGGGCCTTATCGGCTGGTTCCCCTGCCCGTCCCCAAGCCCATTTACAGCGAGGAAGGCGACCGATTACCGGCCACCTATGCCAACTTCCTCATCATCAACGGTGCGGTGCTGGTGCCGGTCTACGGCGATCCGGCCGACGATATCGCCTTGACCAGACTGAAGGAATGTTTCCCCGACCGCGAATTGGTGTCCATCCCGTCCACGCCCTTGATCCGCCAATATGGCAGCATCCATTGCATGACCATGCAGTTTCCCGTCACCGTTTCCATTTCGGGCCAGCCATGAAAAAAACGCTCACCGTCGCCCTCGTTCAACAGGCCTGCGGTTCGACCCGGGAAGCCAATCTGGCCGAGTCCTTCGCGGGCATACGCGAAGCCGCGGCCGCCGGCGCGGAACTGGTGTTGCTGCCCGAGCTTCATTTGGGGCCTTATTTCTGCCAGGTGGAAGACACGAACTATTTCGACCTGGCCGAACCCATACCGGGGCCGACCACCGACGAATTGGGTCGCTTGGCCAGGGAACTGGGCGTGGTTGTCGTGGCCTCGCTGTTCGAGCGGCGCGCGCCGGGGCTGTACCACAACACCGCCGTGGTGCTGGAAAAAGACGGCACCTTGATCGGCAAATACCGCAAGATGCATATCCCGGACGATCCCGGCTATTACGAGAAATTTTATTTCACACCGGGCGACATCGGCTTCAAGCCGATAGACAGTTCGGTGGGTCGGTTAGGCATACTGGTGTGCTGGGATCAGTGGTATCCGGAGGCGGCGCGATTGATGGCCCTGGCCGGCGCCGACCTGCTGCTCTACCCCACCGCCATAGGCTGGAATCCGGACGATGAAATCGAGGAACAGCAGCGCCAGTTGAACGCCTGGATCACCATCCAGCGCGGCCACGCGGTGGCCAACGGCTTGCCGGTATTGTCATGCAACCGTATCGGCCATGAACCCGATCCCAGCCCGAACAGCCGAGGCATCCAGTTCTGGGGCAACAGCTTCGTCGCCGGCCCGCAAGGGGAGTTTCTGGATCACGCGGACGACAAGGAAAGACGCGTGCTGATCGTGGAGATCGACCGCCAGCGTTCCGAAGACGTCCGCCGCATCTGGCCCTTCCTGCGCGACCGCCGCATCGACGAATACGGCGGACTGGTGAAACGGTTTTTGGACTAAACCCGCCCTGCCTCTCAGTCCCCTCCCCCTTCCAGGGGGAGGGTTAGGGTGGGGGTATAGCAGTTGCCGACGCTGACAGCGGCGTTTCCTTCCCTCTTCCAATGGGAGGGGGGAAGGGAATGCGGAGGTCACTGAACCATGCCCAAAGCTTGAGTTATCGACGTCAGAACACCGTCCAATGAACACAAGACTTCATGGTTCCAAAAACGAATCAAGCGATACCCTTGCTTACCCAACCACGCCGTACGCACGTCATCATAGCGGGCTCGCTCGGCATGCTGACTTCCATCGAGCTCGATGATCAGACGGGCTTCGAGACAAACGAAGTCGACGATATAAGCGCCCAAGACGTGCTGGCGGCGGAAACGGAAGCCGCCAATTTGCTGACCGCGTAGCGCACGCCAAAGTTTGCGTTCGGCGTCGGTCATATCTTTGCGAAGCATCCGCGCTCGACTTAAAGCGACCGGATCGATGCGTGTTCCTCGCGACATGGCCCTACACCTCCATTCAGCCATTCCCAGTCCAGACTACCCCTTGCGCCTTCTAGGGGGAAGGTCGCGACTGAAGCGACGCTTGCGATTGGAAGGTCGCGATTCAAGCGACGTTTACGATTGGGAAGGTTGGGATGGGGATGGAGACCGAGGATTGATCTGGACGCAGATTGCTCGGGATTATGCTGGGTTATGACCCCCACCCTGCCCTCCCCCTGGAAGGGGGAGGGAACCGAAGACCCGGGCTTCCCCTTCCCCCTCTCGGGGGGAAGGTTGGGATGGGGGTGGAGACTGAGGATTAATCTGGACGCAGATTGCTCGGGATTATGCTGGGTTATGACCCCCACCCTGCCCTCCCCCTGGAAGGGGGAGGGAACCGAAGACCCGGACTTCCCCTTCCCCCTCTCAGGGGGAAGGTTGGGATGGGGGTGGAGCTTATCGGGCGGTTATTGCACCAGCGCCAGCAAGACGCCGGCGGCGACGGCGGAGCCGATGACTCCGGCGACATTGGGCCCCATGGCGTGCATCAGCAGGAAGTTGTGGGGATTGCTCTCCTGGCCGACCTTGTTGGCGACGCGGGCCGACATGGGCACCGCCGACACACCGGCCGCGCCGATCAGCGGATTGACCTTGTGTTCGCTGAAGCGGTTCATGATCTTGGCCATGATCACGCCGGAAGCGGTACCGAAGCTGAATGCGATGGCGCCCAGCAGCAGGATACCCAAGGTTTCCGGACGCAGGAAGGCGTGGGCACTGAGCTTGGATCCCACCGCGAGGCCCAGGAAGATCGTCACGACGTTGATCAGCTCATTCTGCGAGGTCTTGCTCAAACGCTCGACCACGCCGCTCTCCCGCATCAGGTTGCCCAGGCAAAACATGCCGATCAGCGGAGCAGCGGAAGGCAGCAAGGCGGCGGTGAGGATCAGCAGGACCACGGGGAAGATGACCTTCTCCTGCTTGCTGACATGGCGCAACTGGGCCATCTCGATCAGGCGTTCCTCCGGCGTGGTCAGCGCGCGCATGATGGGCGGCTGTATCAGCGGCACCAGGGCCATGTAGGAATAGGCCGCGACTGCGATGGCGCCCAGCAGGTCCGGAGCCAGCCGGGAAGCCACATAGATGGCCGTCGGGCCGTCCGCTCCGCCTATGATGGCGATGGCCGCGGCATCCTTGAAGTTGAAGCTCAGGCCCGGTATCACGTTCAAGGCCAATGCACCGAGCAAGGTGCCGAAGATGCCGAACTGCGCGGCCGCACCGAGCAGCAAGGTTTTGGGATTGGCCAGCATGGGGCCGAAATCGGTCATCGCCCCCACGCCCATGAAGATCAGCAGCGGAAAGATGCCGGCCTTAATGCCTAGGTAAAGATAGGAGAGCAGGCCTCCCTCTTCCGCGATTCCGGCCACCGGGATGTTCGAAAGCACCGCGCCGAAGCCTATGGGCAACAACAGCAAGGGTTCGAAGCCCTTGCGTACGGCGAGATAGATGAGCAGGAAGCCCACCGACATCATGACCGCCTGCCCCCACTGGAAGTTGGACAGGCCGGTGCTCAGCCACAATTCGTTGAAACCACCCATCGCGACCTCAGCCTACCGTGACCAGCACGTCGTTCGGACTCACCGTATCGGTCACCTTGACTCGCACCGATCGCACCAAGCCGGCATTGCGGACGCGCACTTCGGTTTCCATCTTCATGGCCTCCATGACCACCACGACCTGACCCGCCTCGACCACTTGGCCCTCCCTGACGTTGATGCGCAGGATGTGTCCGGCCATCGGCGCCTTGACTTCCTCACCGCCACTCAGCGGCGCCGGCACGACCGGACTGCCGGAAGCCTGGGTCAACGAGGTGATCGCTCCGCCCGGCGCAACTTCGACCTGATAACTGCGGCCGTTGACGTTGACGGTATAAGCCTTGGCGCCGCCCGGCCCCGCCGATTCGGCCGTGACCACGGCGGCCGGCGCCGCTGCCGCATCCGGGCAGGGCGCGGGCTCGAAGGCGGCGGAATTGCCGCGGTTCTGCAAAAACTTCCAGCCGACCTGGGGGAACATCGCATAGGTCAGCACGTCGTCGACCAGACTGGTGGACAGCTTGACGCCGGTATCCGCCGCCTGCTTCTTCAATTCTTCGGTGAGGCGGTCCAGTTCCGGCTCCAGCTTATCGGCGGGACGGCCGGTGATGGGCTCGGCGCCTTCCAGCACGCGCTGCTGCAAAGCCGGATCGACCGGCGCCGGCGTCGCGCCGTATTCGCCCTTGAGCACGCCGGCGGTTTCCTTGGTGATGGTCTTGTAGCGCTCGCCTGCCAGCACATTGATGACCGCCTGGGTGCCGACGATTTGCGAGGTCGGTGTCACCAGCGGGATGTAGCCCAGGTCCGCACGCACGCGGGGGATCTCCAGCAAAACCTCGTCCACCCGGTCGAGTGCGCCCTGCTCCTTCAACTGGCTCTCCATGTTGGTGAGCATGCCGCCCGGCACCTGGGCCACCAGGATACGGCTGTCCACTCCGCGCAACGAACCTTCGAATTTCGCGTATTTCTTGCGCACATCGCGGAAATACTCGGCGATCTCTTCCAGCAGGAGGATATCGAGCCCGGTGTCATGCTCGGTACCCTGGAAGATGGAGACGACGGACTCGGTCGGACTGTGCCCGTAGGTCATGCTCATCGAGGAGATGGCGGTATCGACGTTGTCGATGCCGGCTTCCACCGCCTTGACGATGGTGGAGGTGCTCAGGCCGGTGGTGGCATGGCATTGCATGTGCACGGGCACGCCCAAGGTCTGCTTGAGACGGCTGACCAGCTCATAGGCGACATAAGGCTTGAGCAAGCCCGCCATGTCCTTGATGGCGATGGAATGCGCGCCCATGTCTTCCAGGCGCCTGGCCAGATCGACCCAGATATCGACGGTATGCACCGGGCTGACGGTGTAGGAAATCGCCGCCTGGGCATGCTTGCCGGTGGCGATGGTGGCGCGGATGGCGCGCTCGAAATTGCGGGTGTCGTTGAGGGCGTCGAAGATGCGGAACACATCCACGCCGTTTTCCGCCGCACGCTCGACAAACTTGTCGACCAGATCGTCGGCATAATGGCGGTAACCCAGCAGATTCTGGCCCCGCAGCAGCATCTGCTGCGGGGTGTTGGGCATGGCCTTCTTGAGCAGGCGCAAGCGCTCCCAGGGGTCTTCGCCCAGATAGCGGATGCAGGAATCGAAAGTGGCGCCGCCCCAGGTTTCCAGGGACCAGAATCCGACCCGGTCCAGTTTGCCGCAAATCGGCAGCATGTCCTCGATGCGCAGGCGGGTGGCCAGCAACGATTGATGAGCGTCGCGCAATACGACGTCGGTGATGCCTAGCGGTTTAGCCATAAAACGACTCCTGGAGAATTCTATTGGACTTATGAGTTCTGATGCCGATGTATTGCCGCGCTGATGACAGCCACGAGTTCGGCGTCATCCGCTTCGCTTTCGGCGCGAGTCGAGGTGGTAATGGGGGCATGGAAGGCAAAATGCGGCTGCGGTTCCGGCGCATAGCGCTGGATCAAACGGGAATTTGTGCGGATGATCCAAACGAGCAGGGCCAGGAACAAAAATACGATGGTCATGCCGATCGCCATGAGTTTGATGCCGGAGAATAAGAGTTCGCCGATTGTTGGTTCCATGTCGATCGTATGCTTGTTGAGTGACAAAACGGTCGAATGATAAAACGCACGGGGGCGAAAGTCGACCGGAGGGCCGGCACGGCGGGCCCGGCACGGCCTTCAGATGCGCCAGCTTTTATAAGGTTTTCCGGCTTCTTCGCGCACCAGGCGCGGCACCAGATAGCCCGGAAGACGTCGGCGCAATCCCTCGTGCAAGGCCAGCGCATCGGCCTCGGGAACGTCGAAGTGTGCCGTCCCCCGGGCCTTGTCCAGCAGGTGCAGGTAGTAGGGCAAAACGCGGTGGGCGAACAGGGTCTCGCTCAGTTCCGCCAGCGTTTCCACGTCGTCGTTGACCGCGCGCAGCAACACCGCCTGGTTCAGCAGGGTGACGCCCGCCGCGTGCAGATCCGCCAGGGCGTTTCCCACCGACGCATCGAACTCCTGCGCATGATTGGCGTGTATCACCACGACGGTCTGCAAACGGCCGTCGCGCAGCAAGTCGCAAAGTTCCGGCGTGACCCGCTGCGGCAATACGATGGGCAAGCGGGTGTGGATGCGCAGGCGCTTGATGTGGGGAACGGCGTCCAGTTCGGCTATCAGCTCGGCCAGCCTCCGGTCGCTCAAGACCAAAGGATCGCCGCCGCTGAGGATCACCTCACTCACGCTCTCGTCCGCCGCCAGATAGGCCAGGGCCTCGGTCTGGCGCTGCCGGTTCACCTGTCCGTCGCCGTAAGGAAACTCGCGGCGGAAGCAATAGCGGCAGTGGATGGCGCAGGCGCCGGTGGTGACGAGCAGCGCCCGGCCGCGGTATTTGTGCAACACGCCGGGGGTCGCGACCGCGGCCAGATCGCCCACCGGGTCGGCCAGATAACCGGGCGAGTCTATCGTTTCGTCGGCCAGCGGCAGCACCTGCCGGAGCAGCGGATCGGCGGCATCGCCCTTGCGCATGCGCGCGGCGTACTGGCGCGTGACCCGGAAAGGAAAGCCGGTGCGGTCCTGCAGGCCGAACGCAGGATCCTCGGCGGACAGCCCGAGATCGACAAGCAAATCTTCCAAACGGGTGTAGGAATCCGCCAGGGAGGTTCGCCAGTCCGGCGGAGCGGTCGATAGCGCGGGAGGCAACGAAGGGACGGTATGCAACAGAGATCGTTCAATGGCTAGGATGGGCAAGGCCGGCGGCCTGCCCATCGAATGCGCCCGGGCTGACGAGAGCGGGCTGGAAAATTTTCGCGACATTGTGCCGCATCCGCCGCGAGCGGCGATAGTGGGGCCGGCAGGAATGGCGCACTGGCCACATCCCTCCTATCGGTCATAATGAAGATCACGGCTAAGGCCCGTATCCCGCCCCACATCGCTCCGACGAACCCATCCAAGTCCGCGCAGCCGCCATGTCCGAACCCAAAACCACGGTATTCACCGCCAAGGGCATGCACTGTGGCCATTGCGAAGCCGTGGTCGAAAAAGCCATCAAGCAATTGCCGGGGGTCCGCGACGCCAAGGCGGATTACGGCGCCGAAACGGTGGAAGTGCGCTTCGATCCCGATCAGACCGACTTGTTTCGCATCTTCCGGGCCGTGGAGCTGAAGGGCTACGACTGCTCGCTCATACGGCCGTCCGCACGACGGCACGAGGCCTGGGTCAAGCTGGCCGAAATCGCGCTCGGCCTCGCCGGCATCGGGCTGATTTTCTATATCGGTCTCTGGCTGGAGGAAGGGGAAGACTTGCCGCTGCTCGGCCAACACTTGAGTCACGGCATGATATTTCTCGTCGGACTGCTGACCGGTTTTCACTGCGTCGGCATGTGCGGCGGCCTGGTTATCGGATATACCGTCCGCACCACGCGCGATCACGGACACCATGCGATGTCCCACCTGGCCTACGCCCTGGGCAAGACGATCTCCTACACGCTGTTGGGCGCCGTTTTCGGCTATCTGGGTTCGCTCGTCACCTTCACGCCCCAGATCAGGAGCATCACCGCCGTCGTGGCCGGCATCTTCCTGCTGTTGTTCGGTTTGAACATGCTGCATCTGTTTCCGCATATCCGGCTGTTCGGCATCCGGCCACCGGGTTTCCTGAGCCGCTACCTCCGTGACGAATTCAAGAAACACAATAGTCCCCTGATCGTGGGCATGCTCAACGGCCTCATGATCGCCTGCGGCCCTCTGCAGGCCATGTACGTCATGGCGGCGGGCACCGGAAGTCTGGTGGAGGGTGCGACCATCCTGTTCCTGTTCGGCATCGGAACCCTGCCCTTGCTGATCGGCTTCGGCTTCCTGGCCAGCCTCGTTTCGCGCCAGGCGACCGGCCGCTTCCTTCAGGCATCCGGCGTGCTGGTTGTCGCGCTGGGACTGATCATGCTCAACCGGGGGCTCGTGCTCGGCGGCTCGGGATACGACTTCCGCTCCCTGAGCCTGATCGCTTCGGCCAAACTCGGACAATGGTCCGAAATCTACCTCCCGAGCCGGCACAGCGAAATCGGCGAAGCCGGCTATCAGATCATCCGCATGGAAGTCGACGCCCGGGGCTACCGGCCCGACCGTTTTCTGCTGAAGCGGGGACAACCCGTGCGCTGGATCATCCACGTCGCCGAACTGACCGAATGCAATCGCGGCATCGTGGTGCCCAAGCTGGGGCTGACGATAGATCTCCGCGAGGGCGAGCAGGTGATCGAATTCACCCCGCGCGAGGCCGGCGTCATCCCCTGGAGTTGCTGGATGGGCATGATCCCCGGATCGTTCGTCGTCGAGAGCGGGCCGGACGACAGGGGCAATGCGGAACATGCGCCCAAGCTGCCGCCCGACTAAATCGTCGGCTACTCGCAGGAACGGCGGGTGAAGCCCGGTCAGGCCCGATCGGATACCGCCGTTCCGGAGCCCGCGGCATTTGCCTGGCGAAATTCCCACACTCGGCGAGCCATCCTTGCTCGACCAGCGGCCATCAGGCCTTCAGCGCCCTCGGTTCAGTAGAACTGGCTACTGACCGTCAAGCCGACCCAGCGGGGCGCGCCGGGTATGTACAAGTTCCACACGGGCTGGTAGCCGTAGTCGACGTCGAACAGGTTCTTGGCCAGCAGGCTGACTTCAAACTTCCGATCCTGCGTGCCTATGCCTATCGAGGCGTCTGTCAAACCGTAAGCGTCCACCCGGCTGTAGCGCGACAAGGAAGGATCGGTGAGATAGCCGCTGGTGTAGTTGTAATTGGCGTTGGCGAAGAAGTTGAAACTGCCGAATACCGGCCAGACATGTTCCGCGAACACGTTGAAAGTAAGCGGACCGACACCGGGCAGGCGCCGGCCACTCACGTCGTAGTACGGCACCGAGGTGCCGCCCAGTTCCAGCGGCTTGGCGTGGAATTTCTCGTCCTCGTAGCGGGCGTCGTTGTAGGCGCCTGAGAAGCGGAAGCTGGTGTTCTTGACGGAATAGGAAATATCCAGTTCCACACCCTTGGACGATACCTCCGGTATGTTGCCGACACCCGAAATGTAGGCCAGCAGGCCGTCGTTATTGGCGATGGTCTGCGCCTCGTCGTAGAAATACAGGTTGGCGATGTAGTCCTTGACACTCTGGTAAAACAGGGTCGTGTTGACCGCCAGCGACCCACCGAAAAACTGCGAACGCAGGCCGATCTCGTAAGAGAAATTCTTTTCCGGTTTGGTCGAGCGGGAGGTTCCTCCCTTGCGCGTGGCACCGACTATCTGGGATACGCCGGCCTTTTCGCCGTACTGGAAGGAGAAATAGCCGGTGTGGTTGTCGGTGATCTTGTAGGTCGGGCTGAAGTTGGCGGTGTACAAGACCTTGTCGAAAGCTTCCGCCTTGACGTTATCGTACAGGCCCGCCAGGCGCGCCGCGCGTATCGCCTTGGCGTCCGCGATCTGGCGCTTCTGGCTGTCGCTGAGCGCGCTGTAGGTCGCCTTGCCGAAATATTTTTGCGCGGTGAAATTGGCCAGGGCCAACTGGGCGGCGTTGTTGGTCGTCAGGTTGCCGCTGGTCGCATTGCTGTTGAATCCGCCCAACGCCACGTTGTTGACGGCGACCGGATTCAGCTCGGCCGCGTTGCCCTGGTCGTAAACCTTGTTGTAGCTGACGTCCGACGTCCTTTCCTCGTGCGAGATGCGCAGCCCGGTATTCAGGGCCAGCTTGTCGGTGATGTTCCATTTCAGGCTGCCGTAAAAGGCCAGGGTGTTGTCGTCCTTCTCGTTGTAGCTGTTGGATTTCAGCCCGTTGAGCGAATTGGCCATGAGATAGCGGCCGTTGCCGTCGACATCCAGCCGGTTGTATTGCGGCAGCGTGGCGAAATAGGCCCCGGAATCGGAGCCGAATTTGTTGCCCCGCCCTTCTCCGCCGTTGCTGCGGAACACGTCGGCATAGAACACGCCGGCCTGGTAGTCGAACAGCCCGCCGGTCGGCGAGGTGATGCGCAGCTCGCCCGTGCTCTGGCGGAAATAGCCCAGACCGGAGGACGGCCCGCGCAAGATGTCGAAAGGCGTGGGATTGCTGAAGTTCGGGCTGCCGAAGTCGAAATGGTAGTCGCGCCAGGCGGTGATCGCGGTAAGGTCGTAACCGTTTACCTTCCAGTTTAGGTTCGCGGACAGTCCCTTGGTCTCGTTGGCGATGGGGTAATGCTCGGCGCGGTTGGACTCGCGCAGATAATTGCCGCCGTAAGTCCAGTTCGCGTTCTGGGTGAACCAGCGCCGCGTCAGCTTGCCGGTGTCCTGGTTCGCCTGATTGACGGCGATGCGGTTGCCGTTGGCGTCGAGGGAATCGAAGAAATCGGGGACGGCTTTGGGATAGATGCCGCCGTTGGACGAGATGCCGTATTCCTTGCTGTTAGGCGTGTAATCGAAGCTGAAGCGCGCCTTGAAGTCTTCGGTGGGCGTCAGCAGAAATTGAAGCCGCCCGTAGGTGCGGTCGATGTTGCCGTATTTGACTTCGTTGCCGCCGTTGCTCTTGCTGCGGTAGTAGTCGTTGTCGAAATAGCCTTCCTGTTGTTCACGGTAAAAAGTGCCGCGCCAGGCCAGCAAGTCGGGCACGATGCCGCCGCCGGCATAGCCTCGTGCGAGCAGCGTGTTGTAGGCGCCGTACGTGATCGAAGCGCCGGCTTCCGGATTGAAGCTCGGCCCCTTGGACGCGAAGCTGATCTTGCCCAGGCTGGCGCTATATCCGCCCGAGGTGCCTTGCGGCCCACGGGCGACGTCCACGGTATCCAAGTCATAATAACTGTTGAATACCGCCATGTTCGAGATGATGTAGGGAACGCCGTCGACCGTGGTGTTGACGCTGGAGTCGATGCCCAGCGCGCCGCCCGTTCCCAGATATCCCACGCCGCGCAGGGTGAGCGCGGTCGTCGTCGGGTTGGTGCTCGACCCGCCCCATTTCACGTTGCCGACTTTTTTCAGCACGTCGCGGAAATTGGTCGTCTGCTGTCTTTCCAGTTCCTGGCCCGAAACGACGGAAATGGATTGCGGCACGTCCTTCAACTTCTCGAGCGGGGCCTTGCGCCGGCCCTGCACCACCACGCCTTCCAGGGTTTTCGCGCCGTCTTTTTCCGCGTCGGCGACCGCCGGTTCCGCAGGAGCCTCGACCGGCGCATTGGATGCCGGCGCGGTCGATGCCGCAGCGGCAGGAGGCTGCGATTGCTTGAGCGCCTCGATCATCTGCAGCAGCCGCGCGTTTTCGGCATTCAGGCGGGCATTTTCGGCTTCCAGTTCGGCATTGGTCTTGGGCGCATCCGCGGCCTGCGACGGGAAGGATGACAGGATTGCGATGCCCGCCACCACGGCCTTCACCAGGGAATTAACGACAAAGGGAGGATGAGGAGGTGCGGAAAGCCGATATCGATGCCCGCAGGGGGCGACGCCGTGGCGCATGGGATGTTCCCGGTAAGGTTGTGAAAAATTCACACCTCAAGCGCAACCGCCGTGCCAACGGGAACGACACATCTCGGCGGGGCTTATCCGCGTCCGCAAACGCGCGGGATGCGCGGCTTCGCAGCGGACCTTCCAGGCAAGCGCCCGAACCGCCGGAGGGTCGAAACCGGCCATGCCGGGTGGTGCCCCGCTAGCAGTTAGGTGCCGCCCTGCTGCAAATCGGTCAATCGGACCCTGCCGGATCGCTCACCGTGCGAGTCCCGCAGCCGGGCCGATGGCCACGGACGGCAAAACGATCACCGGAGCGAAGCCTCCGCCCGGCGTGCGGAAATTGGTGGTCTGGCCCTGGTAAAGCCGGGCGGCGACCAACTGTACCCGGCCCTGATAGACATACAGACGGATATCGAGCTTGAAGCCGGACTCCCGGTCGTCCACGTTCAGATAGCGCTCGCTGGGCAGCACCAGCGCCTGGGCGACGAAATCGCCGCGCCCGAGGATTTCTTCGAACACGCGGCGCGTCAGCTTGTCGCCCCGATAGGCGGCCTTGCTGCCGTATCCGCTCGCGGGCTTGAAAAAAAGATGCTTGCGGGCTGCCCACAACGCCCCACCATCTTCCGCCCGCACGGCGGTCGTGCGCGCCACCCCGGCCAGCAGTATCTCGCGGGTTTCCTCGTCCACGCCCAGGTCGCGCAAGACGCCCTCATCCGTGAGCAAGACCAGATTCCGCTTGTCGGCATAAAGCGCATGGGCATGCGGATGCGGGCTGACGACCACCGCCCCGGCCAGATAGGCCGCGCGCAGATCGGAACAGGCGGAGGCTGCCAGGCCGAAGTCGGTCAAACGGTTGTAGACGAAATCGATGCGGCGCTCCCCGCGCCAATGCGCCCCGTCGCGAAACCTCAGTTCGGACGGATCGCAGATGACCGCGTCGATGCCGTTACGTCGGAACAAATTCCTGAACAACAGAAACTCCGGCAACAAGAACTGGCTCTCCGGGGCGTCGTCGACGATGGCCAGGGTGGACAGCGGAGCATCGCCCCGTTCGAGCCGCCATTCGTCCCTGAACATGGCCAGAAAGCCTTGCTCCGCATCCGCTTCGTCTTCGGCGGGTCGGCCCGGCGCGAGCCGCCCGGATTCGCCGCAGGCACGCTGGACGCGCCGCAACAAGGCATTGAGCAGAGCGCCGCCGGCGTTGGTATTGATCTCGATCAGGCGCGGCCCTGCGGCGCTCAGGTGAAAATCGTAGCCGAGGAAGACGCCGCGGGCTCGCGGCGCAAACCGGGCCGCGGCCGGAGCGTGGGCCAGCGCGCGCTCCCGGTAGGCCGGCAAGGCGACCACCCGCTCCACGGCGGCGACGATTTGCGCCTGACGCCGGATACAGCCTTCCGGCACGAATACCGGCGAAGCGGCGAACAGATGAGGACGCTCCTCCAGGAGCATGCGACAGAGCTCGGCGCCTTCCGGCTGGCGCATCAGTTCGGCCCGCATGACTTCCTTGTCGAGCGTGACGCAACGGCATTCGCGGTTGTAGCGCTCGGCCCCAGGATCGCTCACGGACGATCCGTCGGACATGGGAACATTCATGGTGCAATCTGTGGTGCTGGTGGACAGGCGATACGCCTACCCGGATCGAGGGCGGCGCAGACTATCACGGAGTGCGAAGCACACAAAGTTTATAACGTCCCGGCGCTCCTCTATAATGCCGATCATTTTTTCACCCGCTAACCCCTATCGACGAGGACAGAATGGCATATTTCAGCACCAACGAATTCAAGGGCGGCCTCAAGGTCATGCTCGACGGCGACCCCTGCTCGATCCTGGAGAACGAATTCGTCAAGCCCGGCAAGGGCCAGGCTTTCAACCGCGTCAAGCTGCGCAACCTCAAGACCGGCCGCGTCATCGAACGCACCTTCAAGTCCGGCGAAACCCTGGAAGGCGCCGACGTGGTCGACGTGGAAATGCAGTATCTGTACAACGACGGCGAAGTGTTCCACTTCATGCAGCCCGAGTCTTTCGAGCAATACGCCGCGGACAACAACGCCGTGGCCGACGCCAAGAAGTGGCTGAAGGAGCAGGACGTTTGCATCGTCACCCTGTATAACGGCCAGCCGCTGTCCGTGCAGCCGCCCAACTTCGTCATCCTCAAGATCGTGGAAACCGACCCCGGCGTGCGCGGCGACACCTCCGGCGGCGGCGGCAAGCCGGCCACCCTGGAAACCGGCGCGGTCGTGCGCGTGCCGCTGTTCATCCAGATCGGCGAAGTCATCAAGGTCGACACCCGTACCGGCGAATACCTCTCGCGTGTCAAGGAATAAGGCCGACACCGACTGGCGCCCGACCTGCGATTCAACCACCCTGCTTGCCCGGGCCGCGCTGCTCCGAGCCGTACGCCGCTACTTCGACGAACGCGGCGTACTGGAAGTGGAAACCCCGCTGCTCTGCCGGGCGACGGGGACCGATCCTCACCTCCAGCCTTTCGCCACCCGATTTCAGCTACCGGGTGTATCTGCGGGCATGACGCTCCATCTGCAGACCTCGCCCGAGTTCGCCATGAAGCGCCTGCTCGCGGGGGGATCCGGCTCCATCTATCAAATCTGCAAAGCCTTCCGCAACGAAGAATCCGGCCGCTGGCACAATCCGGAGTTCAGCCTGCTCGAATGGTATCGGGTCGGTTACAGCCTGGCGCAACTGATGGACGAGATCGACGGATTGCTGGGCCTGCTGTTCTCCGAGCTGAACCTGGGTACTTCGATACGCATCGCCTATCGGGACCTGTTCGCCGAATATGCCGGCATCGACCCCTTGAACCCGGACCTGGCGGGACTGGCCCGCTGCGCCGAACGACACGGTCTGCCCGAGGCCGCGGCACTGTGCGGCGAAGACCGAAGCCTGTGGCTGGACCTACTGTTCAGCCACATCGTGCAACCGGCCATGGAAGCGGGCCGGCTTTATTTCGTCCGCGACTATCCGGCGTTCCTGCCTTCCCTGGCCCGGCGCAAGCCGGACGAGCCCGAGGTGGTCGAGCGGGTCGAGGTCTTTTTGAACGGCGTGGAACTGGGCAATGGATTCCACGAACTGGCCGACGCCGATGAACAGGAACGCCGTTTCGACGAGGACCTGGCGCAGCGCCGCAAACTTAGCCTGCCTGAGCCCGAAAAAGATCACCGGCTGCTTTCGGCCCTGGAAGCCGGGCTACCGGACTGCTCGGGCGTGGCCCTGGGGCTGGACCGCATCCTGATGCTGATGACGGGCCGCCAACACATCGCCGAGGTGCTGGCCTTCCCGGTGGCTCGGGCATGATCGTCCTCGCCACCCTCAACGCCCGCTATATCCATGCGTCGCTGGGATTGCGCTACCTGTTCGCCAACATGGGCGAGTTGGAAGCCGATACGGATATCATGGAATTCATCATCGGCGACCGGCCGGCGGACATCGTCGAGAAACTGCTGGCGAAATCACCTCGTATCATCGGGCTGGGCGTTTACATCTGGAACGCCGAAGAAACCCTCAAGGTCGTCGAACTGCTCAAGCAGGTGGCGCCGGAAATCAAGGTGGTGCTGGGCGGCCCGGAAGTCAGCCATGAATGCGAGGAACAAGCCATCGTGGCGCTGGCCGACCACGTGATCTGCGGCCCCGGCGACCTGGCCTTCGCCGCCTTGTGCCGGGATATTTTGAAGGGCGAAGCAGCGCCGCGCATCATCCGCCCCGAAATGCCGGACCTGAAGGACATCGCCCTGCCCTACCGGCTCTACACCGATCACGACATTGCCCACCGGCTGATCTACGTGGAAGCCTCGCGCGGTTGTCCGTTCAAGTGCGAGTTCTGTCTATCGGCGCTGGACAAGACCGCCTGGCCTTACGAGTTGGAACGCTTCCTGGCCGAAATGGACGCGCTGTACCGGCGCGGCGCCCGGCATTTCAAATTCGTCGACCGCACGTTCAACCTGAACGTGAAGGCCAGCCTGCGCATCCTGGAGTTTTTCCTGGAGCGGCTGGACGAAACCTTGTTCCTGCATTTCGAGGTGATCCCGGATCATCTGCCCGACCCGCTGAAAGAGGCCCTGGCCCGCTTTCCCGAGGGCTCGCTGCAACTGGAGATCGGCGTGCAGACCTTCGATCCCGAGGTCCAGTCCCTCATCAGCCGGCGTCAGGACAACGACAAAACGGCCGCCAATCTGCGCTGGCTGCGCGAACACACCGGAGCACACATCCACGCGGACCTCATCGCAGGGCTGCCGGGCGAAGACCTGACCAGCTTCGCACTAGGCTTCGACCGGCTGGTGAAGCTGGACCCGCAGGAAATCCAGGTCGGCATCCTCAAGCGCCTGCGCGGCGCGCCCATTGCCCGTCACACCGTGACGGCAGACATGCACTACAGCCCGCATCCGCCTTACACCGTGGTGCGCACCGGCCGCCTGGATTTCGCCACCCTGCAGCGCATCAACCGCTACGCCCGCTACTGGGATCTGGTCGGCAATTCCGGCCGCTTCTCCGTTACCCGCCCGCTACTGCTCAGCGATACGCCATTCGAGCGCTTCATGGCCTTCAGCGACTGGCTTTACGCCACCACCGGCAAGACACACCAATTGGCCTTGGACCGGCTGTACGACTGGGTCTACCGCTGGCTGACCGAGCAGGGCGGCGTACCGGCCGAAGCCGCCCATGAGGCCGTCGCCGCCGATTTCCACGCCAGCGGCACACGCAGCATTCCGCCGTTCCTGCAGGCCACCACCGCCCCCATCCCGCCGCGGATTAAGAGCGACCCCGGCCACGCGCCCAAACGGCAGGCACGGCACTTGGCCGATTAAACCCGCGAACCCGTTCAGGCTTCGTCGTCTTCCAGTTCCGGCAAACCCAGTTCCTCGGGCCAGACCTGGCTGGCCTCCTCCGCCGGCAAGGACTCCACCTTGACCAGTTGGCGGCCAATCTGGCGAGTACGAACCTCGGCCTGGTCGATGGTGTTGCGCGCCTCGTCCAGCTTCTTGCGGGTCTTGGCCAGCACGTCGCCGAACTTCCCGAATTCGGTCTTGACCGCCCCCAACACCTTCCACACCTCGCTGGAGCGCTTCTCGATAGCCAGGGTACGGCATTTGGCCGATTAAGCCCGCGAACCCGTTCAGGCTTCGTCGTCTTCCAGTTCCGGCAAGGCCAGGTCTTCTGGCCAGACCTGGCGGGCATCATCGACCGGTAGAGACTCCACCTTGACCAGTTGGCGGCCGATCTGGCGGGTGCGGACCTCGGCCTGGTCGATGGTGTTGCGCGCCTCGTCCAGCTTCTTGCGGGTCTTGGCCAGCACGTCGCCGAACTTGCCGAATTCGGTCTTCACCGCCCCCAACACCTTCCACACCTCGCTGGAGCGCTTCTCGATAGCCAGGGTGCGGAAGCCCATCTGCAAGCTGTTGAGGATGGCCGACAGCGTGGTCGGCCCGGTGACGGTGACGCGGAAGTCGCGCTGCAACTGGTCGAACAGGCCCGGCCTGCGTATCACCTCGGCATACAAGCCCTCGACGGGCAGGAACAGCAGGCCGAAATCGGTAGTGTGCGGCGGCTCCAGGTATTTGTCGCGGATGGACTTCGCCTCGTTGCGGATGCGCGTTTCCAGCGCCTTGCCCAATTCCTCCATGGCCTGCACCTCGCCGACTTCGCGGGCGTCGACCAGTTTCTGGTAGTCCTCCAGCGGGAACTTGGCATCGATAGGCAACCAGACCGTGCTGCCCTGCTCGTCGCGGCCGGGCAGGCGGATGGCGAACTCCACCCGCTCGTTGCTGCCCGGCCGGGTGGCCACGTTGCGGGCGTACTGGTCGACGGTGAGCATTTGTTCCAGCAGGTTTTCCAGTTGAACTTCGCCCCAGGTGCCGCGCACCTTGACGTTGGTGAGTACCTTTTTCAGATCGCCCACCCCGCTGGCCAGGCTCTGCATTTCGCCCAGCCCCTTGTGCACCTGCTCCAGGCGCTCGCTGACCAGCTTGAATGACTCGCCCAGACGCTGCTCCAGGGTATTGTGCAGCTTCTCGTCCACGGTCTGGCGCATCTGTTCCAGCTTCTGGTTGTTATCGACCTGGATGGCGGTCAGGCGCTGCTCCACGCTTAGGCGCAAGGTTTCGATGCTCTCCGCATTGCGCTGGCTGTGGCTGCTCAACTGCTGGCCCAGTTGCTCGCCCAAGCGGTGCAGTCCCGCAGCCAGTTCCTCGCGGTTCAGCGCCAGCGTCTGGTTGAGTTCCTGGCGATTGCCGACTATCTCCTCCCGCAGCCCGCGTTCCAAGCGCTCGATCTGGTCGCGCGCGGCATCCAGGCGCGCAAGCAATGCGGCGTTGCGGGCGGCGAGCCAGAACAGCAAGCCGAAGCTGATGAGAAAGCCCCCCGCCGGGACGCCCAATAACAGGTAGATCAATAAATCCGACATAGAAATACGGTGAAGATTCGTGGGTGGGAACGGCCGGGCGTGAGCATTTGCGCCTTAGATTACGAAACTGTTACGATCGCGCGCCTTTTTCATATTCTCCCATGGGAAACCGCGCTGAACACACGCTCCGCCAAATTACTGGGCTGGCTCAAGGTCATCATCGGCGGCCCGCTCGGGCTGTTGGCCTGGGGCATCTCCGGCGCGAGCGCAGTGGCGGTCATCATCTGGGGCTTAAAAACCGTCGCCCTGCCCTTGCTCATGCTGAAGACCGCCTCCTGGAGCATCTGGGGGTTCGGCGTATTTCGCGAGTCCAAGGCAAAGCTCAAGTCCAAATGAACGGCGCCGGGCTGTCACGTGCCGATGCAGAGCTACCTCGTTTCCCCTGCTGAATCACGCGCACCGCGCGATCCCGGCCGGCACGGCGGGCTGACGATCGAACTGATATCGCTACCGGGCGCCGGTAAAACCACCCTGATAGAGGCGACCATTGCCCGGCTGAATTCGCGTGTCCGCGTCGGCGTCATCGGCAATGAGCTGGCGGCGTCTGATGCCGGCCGAGAAACGAGCGAGCCAAAACCGGAGAATCCGGACCTCACTCTTATCGAGAGCCGAGGTGATCCAAACGACACGAGCGGTATCGATCCGGGCAAGCGCCGCACCGTCGTCCTGTTGTCCGTAACCGACGGCGACGATCGGCCGGACCATCATCTCAAGATGGTCGCCACCGCCGACGTGGTCATCGTCAGCAAGGCCGAACTGCTGCGTTCGCTTCCCGGCTTCTCGTTGGATAGCCTGGAACGGCGGCTGCGTGGGCTCGGCTGCAAGGCGATGATCATGCCCTTGTCAGCGAAAAGTGGCTTGCACCTGGATGAATGGCTGAACTGGCTGGAAACGGAGCTGGCCGTGTACCGCCAGAGCCCAGCCGATAGCCGTCGCGATTTCTGACCGCTATTCCAGCCACTGCCGGCATCAAAGCCTCGGCAAAGGCTTTAAGTCCAAGTCCTTCAGCACCCGCGCCGTCAAATCCGGCTCTTCGCTCAGATAATGCAAGGCGTCCGCCTCGCGGCGCAGCCAGGTGTATTGCCGCTTGGCGAACTGCCGGGTGGCGATCACGGCGCGTTCCACCATCGCGTCATAGTCCAGTTCGCCTTCCATGTAAGCCCACACCTGCCGGTAGCCCACCGCGCGGATGGACGGCAGGCTGGGGTCCAGATCGCCCCGTTGGTATAGCGCCCGCACCTCCTCCACCAAGCCTTGCTCCAGCATGAGTTGAAAACGGGCGCGAATGCGCTGGCCCAGCAATTCCCGGTTGGCGGGCGAGACGACCAGGCGTATCAAATCAAACGGTAAGGGCTCGCCCTCGGCCTTCGCGCATAATTCGGTCAGGCTGACGCCGGCGATGCGGTAAACCTCCAGCGCCCGCTGGATGCGCTGCGGATCGTTGGGATGGATGCGTGCCGCCGCCACCGGATCGATACGCGCCAGTTCCTCGTGCAAGGCGAGCCAGCCCCGTGTCGCCGCTTCCTCGTCGATGGCCGCGCGTATCTCCGCATCCGCCGCCGGCAGTTCGGCCAGCCCGTGCCTCAGCGCATTGAAATAAAGCATCGTCCCGCCGGCCAGGATCGGCAGTCGACCGCGCGCCGTGATGTCGTGCATCAAGGCGATGGCCTGCTCGCGGAACTGACCCGTGGAAAAAGCTTCTTTAGGATCCAGGATATCGATCAAATGATGGGGCACACCGCGACGCTCTTCCAGGCTCGGCTTGGCCGTGCCGATATCCATGCCGCGATAAACCAGCCCGGAATCGACGCTGATCACCTCGCCGTCCAATTCCAGGGCCAATTCGATGGCCAGCCGCGTCTTGCCCGAAGCGGTCGGTCCCATCAGGACCAAGGCGGGCGGGTGTTCCGATTCCCCCCTCTCCCCCTGGGAAGGGTTGCGACTAAGCAACCGTTTGCGATTGGAGAGGTCAGGGTGAGGGATATTTGAATTAGCCAATGGGGTCCGCTGACAAAGGGATAAACGTCCGAATTCTACGCCCTTCGCAAAATCAAATCCGGTCCAGCGGGCTGACCACACCCTTACCGCCGCGATTGAGCACATGGGTATATATCATCGTGGTGCTCACGTCCTTGTGGCCCAGCAGTTCCTAAACCGTACGGATATCGTAACCGGATTGCAGCAAGTGCGTAGCGAAGGAATGGCGCAACGTATGGGTCGAAGCCGGTTTTGCGATGCCGGCCATACGGATGGCGCTCTTGATCGCGCGCTGTAACGCCTGCTCGTGCGTGTGATGCCGCCGTTCGACACCGGAACGCGGATCGGTACTCAAGGATGCGGATGGAAATACCCAAAACCAGCCCCACTCCTTGCCCGCATTAGCATATTTCCGATCCAGCGCATCCGGCAGGTAAACCCCAGGCAAATCGCGTTGACGATCCCGCTCCCACGTCAGGCGCACCTGCTGGAGATGAATTTTCAACTCGTCCAGCAAAGATGCAGGCAACATGGTGACCCTGTCCTTGCCGCCTTTGCCATCCCGAATCAGGATTTCATGCCGCTCGAAGTCCATGTCCTTGACGCGCAGTCGGACACACTCCATCAACCGCATACCGGTGCCGTAGAGCATCCGAGCCATCAACAGGTGCACCCCTTCCAAATGTGTCAGCAATCTGCCGACCTCGGCCTGCGCCAATACTGTCGGCAGGCGTATGGATTTCTTCGGACGCGTTAGGTTATCAAGCCAGGGCAATTCGACGGCCAAAACCTCCTTATACAAAAACAAAAGCGCCGATAAAGCCTGCTGGTGAGTACTTGCCGACACCCGACCGGCATTGGCGAGATGGCTCAAAAACCCCTCGACTTCCACAGCCCCCATATCCTTCGGATGGCGTTTGCCGTGGAACAGGATGTAGCGCTTCGCCCACTGTACGTAGGCTTGTTCGGTGCGCAGGCTGAAATGTTTGGCACGAATGCGCTCGCGCATAATGTCCAAAAGCTTGGGGCTATTACCTGCCGCGTTTGTCGACGGATATTCTGAAGACTTGTCGTTCATGCGTGCCATGTAAGCAGCCGTGTCGGCTACAAAGTATAGGCCATTCCAATTGACAGCCATTATTACACGGCGTAGCGTTCGGGCTTAGACGGCGCTTTGCCCGATCACTTAGAATTTCTTATACGGCAGATTGCCGTCTACTTTACGTTATGTTTAAATCATGTCTGAACTGAAACAGCTCATTGAAGAGTACGGTGGAATCCAACCGCCTCATTTGGCCTTTTATATGGAATCGATCCGTTTTAGCAGTGAAGCTGCAATGAATTCCATCGATTATCTGGCGGACTTCATTAAAATGACTAATGAAACCAAAGGCCAATATGAAATGACTAGAGAACTCCAAACGATTATTTTGGATCATCTCCAAAACATTTTGACGCATGCTGCCGCTTTATCTCGGTATTTCTGGCCTTCTAAACCGGGTAAAGATAGTCTTCATCAGAAACGAGCTGAAACATTAATGGCTGAGTTTGATTTAAACGATGACAGCCCATTAAAAAACAGAAGTCTTCGGAATCAGCTTGAGCACTTCGATGAAAATCTGGATAAGTATTTGTGGTCGAAGCCGTTAGTTGGATACGTTTTACCAGCTTATGTTGGAGGTGTTTTTGATAATGATGGTGTGCCCACGCATCTATTTCGTGCATTCTATATTGATGTTGGCATATTCGAAACACTAGGTCAGCGATATGAAGTTCAACCCATTGTTGATGAGCTTTGTAAAATTCATGAGAAGTTTAACAGTGCTAACAATCACACATAACATGGCGCTCAAGCCGACCCGCTTCCGCTACGCTCCAGCGGTCGGCTTAGCTTCACGTTAGGCATTCAATTCTGTCTTGAAGCCGTTCTAATTTCTTAAGCTCCAAAGGAGAAAAACATGCGACCTTCTTCCATTATTGTTGGGTCTATGTTAGCCACAATATATTCAACCACAGCCCAAAGCTCTTATGTTTATTCGGCTGTCGGCAGTTTTGAAACTAAAACGATAACAAACTCAAGCATGGATTCCAGAATAGTTGATGCTTATGCTGCTAGCGGATCTGGCACAACACTAGAGCCCAAAATATACGCTAAGGCGAAGTCTGATTTTGGGCTTAATGCTGCAAGGTCATTCACAAGCTTGAGTACCTCTGTATTACCTTATTTTGCCATTTCAATATGGTCTGACTTTTTTACCCCCGGCGATGTTGGTGGATGGGGCTTAGAACTGGACGAATACCCAACATACTATGTTTATATTCATGGAACCATACAACCAGAGTTTAATCCAGATACTTATAATGGTTATTACGATGTCCACTACCTAGCGGTGCAAAGCCAGAATGAAATATCCAGTGAAGACTTTATCGCAATGCTTACTAGGCAAGCATCGACTTCCAATGTGAGTGTAAAGTTTGATTTAACTATCGATTCCGATGTGATTCCCGGAGAATATATATACTCTCAACAATTTGGAGTGGATCCCGTCGCTTGCCCTAGCGAAAATAATTGTTTCGTCGGTCGCTATGTGACAAGTGGATTATTCGTAGTTGCTGGTTCTGGTTACGATATCGACTTTTCCAATACTGTCAAATTTACGGTTCAGCCTCCTCCAGGAATCAACATAACATCACAATCTGGTGCCAATTATTCGGCATCGCCAGTTCCAATTCCAACTTCATTTTGGCTATTCGTTTCTGCCATGTCGGGATTGTCGGCATTTATGCGTAGAAAAAAGTGAGTTACCAATCCACGGAAGACGCGGAAGACGGGGTCAGTCGCGGAAGACGGGGTCCGCAGAAGACGGGGTCAGTTCTAACCGCGGAAGACGGGGTCAGTTCTCACCGGAAGACGGGGTCAGTTCTCACCGGAAGACGGGGTCAGTTCTAACATTCCAACATTCCGGTCTATCCTTACGGCATGGCAAGACCCTTGAGACTGGAATACGCCGGTGCGCTGTACCATGTTACGGCGCGGGGCGATCGGCGGGAGGACATTTTCTTTCAGGATGAGGATCGAACCGAATTCTTATCGGTACTCGGTGAGGTGTGCGAGCGCTTCAATTGGGTCGTTCATGCTTATTGCCAAATGACCAACCACTATCACCTATTGCTGGAGACGGTCGACGCCAACCTGTGGCGCGGCATGAGACAGTTGAATGGCGTCTACACGCAACGGTTCAACCGACGGCACGGCTTGGTCGGGCATTTGTTCCAGGGACGCTACAAGGCCATTGTGGTTCAGAAGGATGCCTACTTGCTGGAGCTGGCCCGCTACGTGGTGTTAAATCCGGTACGGGCGCGGATGGTCCAGGACCCTGCCGAGTGGCCATGGAGCAGTTACCGGGCAGTCATCGGCAAAGCGTCGGTCCCGGATTGGCTCGACAGCGAGTGGTTGCTAAGCCAGTTTGGCAGCGAGCGCCAGCCTGCAATCGCAGCTTATCGGCGGTTCGTGATGGCGGGGTTGGACCACCCTAGTCCGTTAGGCCGGGTTCGCCACCAGGTTTTGCTGGGGGATGATGCGTTTGTGGCCCGACATCAACACGACCAAGGGGACGATCGCCTGAGGGAGGTTTCCAAGGCCCATCGGCGGTCCGTTGCACTCGAACTCTCGGCTTACCAGGAACGCTACCCCGACCGCGCTGAGGCCATGGCCCGAGCCTATGGTTCGGGTGCGTACACCATGGCGGAGATTGGCAAGCATTTCGGCGTTCACTACATGACGGTGAGTCGCGCAGTCAAGGGCTTTGAAGTGCGCAGACGCCAACTGATGGAAGATCGGGATGAGTAGGAAATGTTGGAATGTTAGAACTGACCCTTGACCCCATAGAGTTTCCGCTGCTACACCTCACTAGCAGGGCCATAGGATGCGCTGAGGAACGAAGCGCATCATTCGCGTTACTCGATTGATGTGCCTCCTTTCGTCGGCACATCCTATGCGAACTATATCTTGGCCTAACAAGCTGTTCGAGCGGACGCGGGCGATAAAGCCGCTCGCGCCGCTCAATGCTGGCGTTATACATAAGCTCATAAGCGGAGAGGCCTTTGAAATTCAGTCGGTTTGGCTCCGACGATGGACGCATAGTGGTTTATTTCCATGGCGTCCCAGGCGCGCAGGACGAATGTAGCATTTTCGATCTGGAAGGAAAAAATCACGGCCTGACATTCGTTTGTTTGGACCGGTTTTCTGTCGATCCGTCTGTCAATGGGGAAGCGTATTACAGACTTCTGGCTACGGAAATTTCGAGGATAGCCTCCGGAAAACAAGTGGATGTCGTTGGATTCTCAATCGGTGCATTTATTGCGTTACAGACCATCCGTTACATGGCCAACGGCGTCGGAAACCTGCATTTGGTTTCCGCAGCTGCACCGCTGGAAACCGGCAATTATCTTGAAGCCATGGCGGGCAAACAGGTGTTCAAGTTGGCAAAAGCAGCACCCGCCTTGTTCGTTTTGTTGTCTTACTGGCAAGGATTGCTGGCTTGGCTTTCTACCGATGCCTTGTTTCGCTTGTTGTTTGCCAGCGCAGTTGGCGAAGATAAGGTGTTGGCCACCGACAGTGAATTTCGAGCTGGCATCGCCGAAGTATTGAAGGCCTGTTTTGTTGGCCGCGCACGAGGCTACGCGAGAGACATTGGCCTTTATGTGCTGCCATGGGAATCGACGCTCGCCGAGGTATCCGTCACTACTCATATTTGGCACGGAGCCGATGATAACTGGTCTCCACCACTGATGGCTGAGTACTTGAAGTCAGCAATTCCTGGTTGCATTTCGGCCAAAATATTCAATGGACTGTCACATTATTCATGCCTGTACCGAGCGGCACCTGAAATATGCAGTCTATTAGGCAAGGCGTAACATTGCGGTCGAGTGCGACGCTCCTATCGTCGCGCTCTTCACCTCCAGGTAATGCGCTTCTACGCACGTCCTGTGAACGAAAGCGAAGCAAGTCTTTCGTGACTCGAATGCCTCAATGCAACTCCACGTCATCGAAAGCGACTTACTCGTCCAACTCGTTGGGGCCATCGTCAACCCTTGGAACCGCAACATCATTCCCTGGTGGCGTCTTCTCACGCAGGGAATCTCTCGTGCCATCGAGCGCCAAGCAGGCACTCAGCCGTTTCGAGGGGTTGCGCGTCATGGAATCATCCCACTCGGCGAGGCTGTCCTCACTTCCCCAGGCCGACTTCCGTTTCGCGGCATCATTCACGGCGTGGGCATCAACATGCTCTGGCGGTCGTTCGCGTTTTCCGCTCGGCAGTCGGTTCGTAACGCCATGCGTATCGTCATCGAGCAGCAGTTTCGCTCCGTCGCCTTTCCACTCATCGGAGCTGGCTCAGGCGGCGGTTCACCCGAGCGCATCCAGGGCTTCATCACCGCGGAGCTTTCAGCCGTACCTTTTGCCGGGAAGATTTATGTCGTCCCCTATTCCAACAACCGAAGCGCCCAACCATGCGCTGCATGAGCCGCTCCGGGCGTCACTGCCCATGCTTCCCACCCCCTTCGCGCCCAGCCGCCAATGCATACGCCGCGCCACCCTCCGCGGTTGCTGAGCTTACGGTCGTTGTACTGCCTACCACTCACTCATATGAACAACAAGGTTTTGAAATGAACGGCATAAAAATTGTGCTAGGGGCTCTCATATTCGTATGCTCGGTAAATGTGTTTGCTCTTGATTGGCAGGACAGTCCCGAAGT
Source organism: Methylococcus sp. EFPC2 (assembly GCF_016925495.1). Classification (NCBI taxonomy): domain Bacteria; kingdom Pseudomonadati; phylum Pseudomonadota; class Gammaproteobacteria; order Methylococcales; family Methylococcaceae; genus Methylococcus; species Methylococcus sp. EFPC2. Next base: position 2,237,723 of record NZ_CP070491.1, read on the forward strand.
GGATCCATTGTTTCGCAATGCAAGCGTAACGGGCACATTTATTCTTTACGACGTAACACAACATAGGTTGACTGGTCACAATCATGAAAGGGCCTACACACAGTTCATCCCAGCTTCCACTTTTAAGGTTGCCAATACCCTCATTGGGTTGTCCGTCGGCGCCGTGAAGAGTATCGATGAAATCCTCCCCTACGGCGGGAAACCTCAACGGGTAAAAGCATGGGAAAAAGACATGAGCTTGCGCGAGGCCATTGCCATGTCTAACGAGGCTGTAGAAAAACCCATTTTTCTACAGCCTCGTTAGACTTCTTTACACAATCACCACTAGAAATCGTAATTTTTAATATTGTTCAAGCCATATGGGTGAGCAAGTTATTTTGCCCGCCCACCCTGCAAGATTTTTAACCCGGAAAATACGTAACGATGAAGACCACGCATCACGGCGGCTGCCCTCACGATTGTCCCGACACCTGTTCTATGATTTATCAAGTGGAAGACGGCAAATTAACCGGCGTCAAAGGCAATCCCGACCATCCTATGACACGCGGTGGGCTTTGCGTCAAATTGAAGGATTATGAAAAACGCCATTACCACCCAGACCGCCTCTTATACCCGATGCGTCGCAGCGGCCCGAAAGGCAGCAAACAGTTTACACGCATCAGTTGGGATGAGGCCTTGGATGAAATCGTCAGCCGCTGGCAAGCCATTATTGCTGAATACGGCCCACAAGCGATTGTGCCGTATAGTTATTTGGGCAACCAAGGTTTGGTGCATGGCCTGAATGGAGGCGATGCATTTTTCAACCGTTTAGGCGCAACCGTCACCGAACGCACCTTTTGCGGCGAAGGATCCAGCACTGCGTGGTTGTTGACAGTGGGGCCGACTGCCGGTGTTGACCCCGAAAGTTTCATCCATGCTAACTACATCATCATCTGGGCCTGTAATTCGGTCAGCACCAACTTACATCACTGGCATATCGTTAAAGAAGCCCAGAAGAAAGGCGCGAAACTAGTGGTAATTGACGCATATGCCTCCAAAACCGCAAAGGAGGCCGATTGGCATATCGCCCCCAAACCCGGCACCGACGGCGCATTGGCCATGGCGATGATCCATACCATTATCGAAGAAGGCTTGGTCGATCAGGATTATGTCGATAATTACACCATCGGTTTTGACGAGTTGAAAGAGCGCGCAAAAACCCGCGACGCTAAATGGGCAGAAGCTATCACCGGTATCCCCGCCGATACTATCCGCACTTTAGCGCGTGAATATGCCACGACACAGCCAGCCGCAATCCGCCTAGGCGTGGCATTAGAACGCCATAAGGGCGGAGGGCAAGCCATTCGCGCCGTCAGTTGCCTGCCCGCGTTGACGGGCGCGTGGCAATATGTCGGCGGCGGCGCGTTGCAGTTTCCGGTTTGGGAGCATCCATATAAATTTGACGTGATCTGCCGACCTGATTTGATTCCCGAAGGCACGCGCGTCATCAATGCCTTACAACTAGGCCGCGTCCTTACCAATGAGCCGCCCGCCGGCTCGCCGATCAAGTCGCTAATGTGCTGGAACGCCAACCCCGTCACGCAAGCCCCGGAAACCGATAAAATTGTCCAAGGCTTGCTTAACGAAGACTTGTTCATGATATCGGCGGAACATTTCATTTCCGACACCGCCATGTATGCCGACATCCTGCTTCCCGCCGCGATGGGCGCGGAACAAGAAGACATAATTTTATCGTGGGGACATTTGTATCTGACTTACAACGCCAAATGCGTGGATGCCCCTGGTGAAGCGATTCCCAATAACGAAATCTTTCGCCGTTTGGCGGCGCGACTGGGTTTTCAGGAGGAAAATTTCCAATGGTCGGATAGCGAATGTCTCGAGCAGTATGTCGATTGGAGCGCTCCGGCATGTGTGGGTATTGATCTGGCATATCTGCGCGAACACGGTTTTGCGCGGCTGAAAGTCGGCACAAAGGACGACCGCGCGCCGCATAAACAAGGCAATTTCCCGACCCCCTCTGGCAAATGCCAATTAAAATCCGAAGGCGCGATTAATTTCGTGCCTGGGCCATTCCGGCAGATGTATGGCGACTTCCAACCTGGTGAGCTACTTGATCCATTGCCGGATTATGTGCCATCCAGGGAATCTATCGCGACCAACCCTGAACTGGCGCAAAAATACCCGTTAAGCATCATCTCGCCCAAAAGCCACGGCTTCCTGAATTCCTGTTACGCGAACATAGAACAGAAAATCAAAGGCCAAGGCGAACAGTTTGTGTTGATAAATTCGGTTGATGCCGAGGAACGCGGCATTAAAGACGGTGACAAAGTGCGGGTATTCAATGATCGGGGGGCATTTGAAGGCGATGCCCGTATCACCGCCGACGTGAATGCGGGCTTAGTTGTCGCCACACTAGGCTATTGGCGGCAATTGAATACTGGTACGGTCAACAGTATCAGTTCGTCAGAGTTCGCCGGCATGGGCAACGCGCCGTCGTTTTCTGACAATCTGGTACAAGTGGTGGCCGCGCATGCCTGAAATTCTGAAACAACCAGGGGCAAGGCAAAGTTGAATGCCTAACATCGCGATCAACCGGAACCCGGCCTATGGTTTCGGTCAGGCTCACCGCTGATCGGGTCCGGTTCTCCTCGAGGTTAAAGGTTACTGAGTTCCATGAGCTTCATTCAGGCAATTCGTTTCCAATATGACACCGCTGACGAAGTAGGGTAGGCAGCACTTTTCTGCCCGCCGGCTTTGATTCAAACAGTGGACAGACGATGAAGCTGTTTGCCCACCCGGCTGAACAGCGTTGGGCGGCTATGTCCGGCGCGTGTCGGAGTGGCCCCATTCGACGTTTCATAGATATGTCGAATGGGGTATCTATCCGCTAGATTGGGCCTATGTACAGGAGTTTGATAAGACTGTGGAAGAGCGTGTATGACTCCCATGCGGCGCAATACGGCTGACGCCTCGCGCGCTACATAAGAGAAAAGGGGTCACCCCTTAACCAGCCGATGTTCCGGACAAAAAAAGACCGGGCCGGGATTGTTCATCCCGGCCCGGTCGGCATAACGCGCCAGTCCCTGGCGCTCCTTCCCCTTCCCTATGAAAACTAGTTAGCGGCCTGCTGTTCGCCCAAACCGATGTAAGCGCGCAGATCAGCCAGCGTGACCACGCGCGGGCCGTGCAGGGCGGCAATCTTGTCCACGCTCAGATTCAGCTTCTTGATGTTGTCGTAAAGATTCACGGAATACGGATTGGCCGGGGCCGGAGGCGGCACATTGGCGGCGGTGGGCGTGTAAGCGTCGGCTTCCACCAGGATTTTCTCGTTCGGCAGATAGACCAGAACGAACGCATCGTTATGGCCGTTGCCGGCGATGGAATGTATCTCGATGGGGCGCTTGCCGTCCGTCAGCACATGCTTGCCGGTAAAGCCTTCGAAGCGCGCGGCCTTTTTCGACTTCTCCAGACGATCCGGATTCAAGCTGTGCGAGTGGGCCCACACTTTCTCGTAATAGGCCTGGTTCGGCTGGTGCGTCACGATGGTTGCACCTTCGTCGACGAAGGTGCGCAAACCGCCCGCGTGATCGAAGTGCGCATGGCTGTTGATCACAAAGTTGATCGGCTTGTTGGGAATGAGTTCCTTGGCCTTGGCGATGACGGCCTGCGAGCGTTCTTCGTTCAGTGGGGCTTCGATGATCGCGATGTGGTCGGCCTGTTCGATCGCCAAGCTATGATGCGTGCCGCCGGTCAGGTAATAAACGCCTTCCGCCAGTTTTTCGGAATTCACCACAACGGCGGGAGCCTTGGCGAGATCCTGCGGAACCTTGATGTCGACGCCTGGGTTCTTCCGCGCCGACGCCACATTGATGTCCAACACCGGGTATCCGCCCTGGTTGCGAACGATATGCGAGGGGAACTGGATGCCACCGAAATCCTTGTAATCGCTGAACTTGGTTTCCACCAGCGTGTCGCCGAGCACCGGATTGTCGATCCAGGTTCGCACCTTGATCACCTGGTTGTACGGGTTGATGGTGCCGACATAGCGGTACTTGCCGCCCACGTTGAAGGACACCTCCGTGTTACCCTCCACGGTCGTAGACGTCGCGTTGTTGGCCAACGCCGCTTTCAGGAAACCTTGCGGGGTGGCCCAGATTTCAGCCGCGCGTTCTTCGACGGCCGCCGGTTGGGCATTCGCCGCATTACCGGTGGTGGATTCGTTCCACGCCGTGCTGCCGCTGATGAACTGGTCACCGCGCTGCTCTACCGGTGCGGGACGCAGGCGGTCGGGTTCGACGATCTGGCTGCGCACGTACTGCACCCGCGCGCTGGACGTGTCGTAGTTGATGTCGCTGATATAGCTCTTGACGTCGAACGCCGGCCATGCGGAATTCGGATTGGGCGCCTGACCGAACTGGAACCAGCGTCCGGTGCCCGAGAACTCGACGGATTTGATGTCGGAGACGCCCGCCGCCGCGGCCGCTTCCTGCAGACTCTGCGCGTGCAGCGAACCAGTGCCCAACGCAGACGCAACCGCCAGGCCGATGACCAAAGTATGTCTAGATTTACGCATGTAGCCTCCTTGGGCTTTCCAGGTAGTGAGGAATACGGAATACCGAACACCTGGAGAGCAAGAGGCATACCAGTCAAGCCTTGACGAGGCGGTACTCGCCAATCGGCGGTTTTTACTGGCTGTAAGGGATCGGCCGATACTTCGGCCCGGCCATACAGACCCTTTCGAGTGTTGCATGGCCAACAGCGCTGTTTCGCGACTGCATGCCACGAAGCAAGCCGTCTGTCCAGAGAGGAAGGGCTGAAAACGATAGCCCATGACCCTGAGGCGCCGGGCCCTGGCGCAATATTACCGCTTCACCAGCGCGCCCGGATGACGTATGACCATGAAATACGCACCGCCCCGCCTCGATACCCAGCCCCGCAATTCGAGGCTCAGGCCGACATAGCTCTGCAGAGGCGGAAACGAGCGGACGTTCTGCTTCGGAATATGCGCCTCGAAGCCGGACTCGAAATGAAGTATGTAAAGACTTTTTCGCTCGTCCACCCCGAGAGCCTTGCCAACCAAGCGCTGCCACCCGTCCAAGCCGCCGAAATCCAGGCCCGCCATGGTTTTGGCCCGGTATTCGGGCAGCGCCCACAAACCTTTCTTGTCGCGCTCGGCGCGCGCTTCGGCGGACAGCATGTCGTCCACATATTTCAGATTCGGTGGGTAGATATCGGTGGTGGCGTAGCCTTGCTCCACCAGGAGCCGGTTGACATGCTCGCCGTCCGCGGTGAACACATGGGCCAGCTTGCGGCCATAGTGGTCCTGAAATTCGGTATCCTGCTCCAGCCGCACCCGGCGGCCCTCCAGTTCGCGCTTGAGCCAGGCCTTCGCGGCCTCTCCGCCCGCTTCTTCCTGCTTGCGACCGCCAGCGACCTCGGGCGTATTGATCCCCAGCAGACGAACCTTGTCGCCGTTTTCCAGCAGGACCGTGTCGCCGTCGTAAACTTTTTGCACGCGGACATAAGTGCCCGCGGCAGTCCGGGCTGGAGGCTCGATCTGCAGCCTTTCCGAGCCGGGCACCGGGCGGTCGGAGAAGTGGGTGCGCCCCTGATCGTCTCGCCAGCGGTAAACCTCCCCGCAGGCCGACGTGACCAGCGACATCAGGATCATCAAGGCGGCCGCGCGGGCGCCGCCACGTAAAATCAAGGGCATCTCGATTCCTTATCGGCATGAGGCCCAGGCGTGACTCGGGTTGCCGGGCTGGGGCTCGCATGAAAGAATAAACGGGCAGCAAGGTCGGCCTTGCCTCGTCGGAGCGGACCCTGGGTCCCGCACGTTCAGCCTCTCACTTTCAATCACAAGGTATAAAAATGACCAGAGCCGTTTGGCTGCGCTCTTTCATGGGCGCACTTCTGGCCGTCAGCCTAATAGGATGCGCTATGGGAAACCCGGAAGAAAACAAGAAACAGGGCGAAGCCTTTCTCGCCGAAAACGCCCACAAGCCGGGCATCGTCACCACGCCCTCGGGGCTGCAGTATGAGATCCTGCAGGAAGGCACGGGCAACCAGCCGACGGCGAGCGACAATGTCACCGTCAACTATAAAGGCTCGTTCATCACCGGCGGCGAATTCGACAGCGGCGAGGGTATCAGCTTTCCGCTGAGCGGCGTGATTCCCGGCTGGACCGAAGGCGTGCAACTCATGAAGGAAGGCGCCAAATACCGCTTCTTCATCCCCTCGCAACTGGCCTACGGCGAGAACGGCGCCGGCCGGGTGATTCCTCCCAATTCGGCCCTGATCTTCGAGGTCGAATTGACCAAGGTGAACCGCTGAAGCCATGGGCGACGGCGACGACGAACTGGCCAAAGCCGCCGAGTCCCTGGGACTCGGCGGCATCCGCCGGCACATTTTTCTCTGCTGCGATCAAACCAAACCCAAGTGCTGCGACAAGGAAGCCGGCCTGGAAGCCTGGGATTACCTCAAGCGCCGCATCAAGGAACTCAAGCTGGAAGGGCATACCGGTCTCTTTCGTAGCAAGGCCAACTGCCTGCAGGTCTGTTTGCGCGGACCGGTGGCCGTGGTCTATCCGGAAGGCGTGTGGTACCACTCCTGCACGCCGGAAGCCCTGGAGCGCATACTCCAGGAGCATTTAATCGGCGGCAAGCCGGTCGAAGAATTTTTGATACCCAAGCCCCCGGCAGCCCCGCTGCCATGACCCCTCCCGCCATCGACATCGGCCGATCCGGCGACCGCCTGGAGGTAAGGCTGTCCGGCGACTGGGTACAAGGGCAGAAGCCGCCGACCGTCGAACCGCTACTGAAAGTCCTGGACGAACCCGGCCCCACGCGCGAACTGGCTTTCGACAGCCGCGCGCTGGACTCATGGGATAGCCGGCTGCTGACCTGGCTGCTCAAGCTCGAAGCCGCCTGCCTGGCCCGCAACATCGCACTGAATGGCGAGGGATTGCCGGAAGGCGTGCGCGGCCTCTTGGCGCTGGCCCATGCGGTGCCGGAAAGGGCCGGGGCACGCCGAGAAATCAAAAAGGTCGGCGTCGTGGAACTGCTGGGCCGGCAGGCCCTGGCCCTGCGCGACGACGCGCTGGCCATCACCGCCTTCATCGGCGAGAACATCCTGGCCTGGCTGCGCTTCTTCACCGGCCGGGCACGCTACCGCAAGTCGGACTTCTGGATTTTCGTCCAGGACTGCGGCGCCCAGGCCCTGCCCATCGTGACCCTGATCTCGCTGCTGGTCGGCATGATACTGGCCTTCGTCGGCGCCGTTCAGCTGCGCATGTTCGGGGCGCAGGTCTACATCGCCGACCTGGTGGGCTTGGGCATGTCGCGGGAAATGGGCGCCATGATGACCGGCATCATCATGGCCGGCCGCACCGGTGCGGCCTACGCTGCGCAACTGGGCAGCATGCAGGTCAACAGCGAAATCGACGCCCTCAAGACCCTGGGGCTGGCCCCCATGGATTTCCTGGTGCTGCCGCGCATGTTGGCGCTCATCTTGATGATGCCGCTGCTATGCCTGTACGCCGATCTCATGGGCATCCTGGGCGGTGCCTTGGTCAGCGTCGGCATGTTCGACATCACCCCGCTGGAGTATTTCATCCACACCCGCGAGCGGCTGGACCTGGACGATTTCGCCATCGGAGTATTCAAGTGCGCGGTGTTCGGCGTGCTGGTCGCCAGCGCCGGCTGCATGCGCGGCATGCAATGCGGGCGCAGCGCCTCGGCGGTAGGCGACGCGGCCACCTCGGCCGTCGTGACGGGCATCGTCTTCATCGTGGTCTCCGACGCGCTCATCACGCTCATCATCACCGCCTTGAAGATCTGAGGCCATGAGCAGGGATATCCACATCGCCGTGACCGGCCTGACCATGGCCTACGGCGATTTCATCATCCAGCGCGACCTGAGCTTCCAGGTCAAGCGCGGCGACATCTTCATCATCATGGGCGGCAGCGGCTGCGGCAAGAGCACCCTGCTGCGCCATCTGATCGGCCTGCAGCAGCCTGCGGCCGGCGACATTTATTACGAGAACGAAAACTTCTGGCGCGCCGACGAAAAATCGCGGCAGGCGCGCATGCGCCGCATGGGTGTCCTGTACCAGAGCGGCGCCTTGTGGAGCTCGATGACCCTGGCCGAAAACGTCGCCCTGCCGCTGGCCGAGTACAGCGGGCTCAGCCGCCAGGAAATCGATGAGGTCGTCTCCCTCAAGTTGGCTCTGGTCGGCCTGGCCGGCTTCGAGAATTACTACCCCTCGGAGATCAGCGGCGGCATGCAGAAGCGCGCCGGCCTCGCGCGCGCCATGGCCCTGGACCCGGACATCCTGTTTTTCGACGAACCCTCGGCCGGGCTGGACCCGATCAGCTCGCGCCTGCTCGACGACCTCATCCTGCATCTGCGCGACAGCCTGGGCAGCACGGTGGTCGTGGTGACGCACGAATTGGCCAGCATCTTCGCCATCGGCAATAATTCGGTCTTTCTCGACGCCGACAGCAAAACCATGATCGCCTCCGGACACCCCCAGCACCTGCTCGCCGAGTGCGAACACCCGACCGTGCGCCGGTTCCTGATGCGGGGCGAAGAGGCTAACGGCTCCCCCAACCTGACATGAACAAGCAAGTCAATCCTGTCCTGATCGGCGGCTTCGTCCTCGGCGCCGTCGCCCTGGCCATCGCCGGCATCATGGTGTTCGCCAGCGGCGTCTTCACGCCGGTGTTGAAGAACATCATCTATTTCGACGGCTCCATCAACGGCCTCAATATCGGCGCGCCCGTCAAGCTCAAGGGCGTGACCGTCGGCAAGGTCGACGACATCCTGGTGGTGTTCGACGCGGAGGGCGGCCGCATCATGACGCCGGTCATCATCGAATTCGAACCGCAAAAATTTTACAACCTGGAAGGCCGTGAGGTCGCCACCGGGCACCCGACCGACACCAAGAGGCTGATCGAGCGCGGGTTGCGCGCCCAATTGCAGCTCCAGAGTCTGGTCACGGGCCAGTTGTTCGTGGAGGTCAACTTCCGTCCCGAGACTCCGATCCGGCTGATCGCCGGCGAAAACGCCGTTTATCCGGAAATCCCCAGCATTCCTTCGCCCAAGGAACAGATCGAGAACACCATCGACGAGGTGGTCGCCACGGTACGCAAGATTCCGCTGGAAGAAACCATGCATGCCATCCTCGAAAGCATCATGACCGTGGAAAGGCTGCTCAAGTCGCCGGAAATCACCTCCAGCCTGGCCACCATGGACCACACCTTGAAAGACCTGCAGCATCTGGTCCACCATCTGGACGAGAAAATCGACCCGCTGAGCAAAGACTTGCAGGGCACCCTGGGCGCGAGCCGCCAGTTGATCCAGAACGTCAACGGGCGGGTCGACCCGCTGTCGACCGAGGTGCAGAGCGCGCTCAAGGCCACCGCCTCGGCCATGCAGCAGGCCCGCACGACACTGGCGACGGTCGATCAGGCGACCACGCCCAACGCCAGCCTGGACTATGCCTTGCGCGATCTGAGCACGGCGGCGAACTCCTTGCGCGTGCTGGCCGACTTCCTGCAACGCCACCCGGACGCCCTGCTTTACGGCAAAACGCCGGAGGGGAACTGAAACCATGTTCAAGCTCTACGCCTGCGTCGTCTGCCTGCTAAGCGCCACGCTACTCGCAGCCTGCTCGCCCAAGACCCATCCGGCCCAGTTTTACCGGCTCGAACCCCTGGGCGCCGCACCGGCTCCGATAACAAGCGACAAGCCGCTACGGGTGATAGGCCTGGGTCCCGTGCGCATACCCGCTTATCTGGACCGCCCGCAAATCGTCACCGGGGCCGCGGGCAACCGCATGAACCTCGACGAATACCACCGCTGGGCCGAGCCCTTGCGCGACACCGTGGGCTCCGTGCTCGGAGAGAATCTGTCGGCCCGCGTGCCGGGCGCCCATCTGGTCGTGTTCCCCTGGAATCGGGCGATTACCCCCGACTACCAGATCGAAATCGACTTCAGCCGTTTTCACGTGAACGACGAAGGCGTCGCCGAACTTTGGGCCAACTGGAGCATACTCAGAAACAACAAGCCGCTGCTGCTCCAGACATCCCGCATCGCCCTACCCGCCTCGGGACGCGACGCCGAGGCGCTGGTAGCCGCGCAAAACCGCACTCTGGCCCAGTTCAGCGAAGAACTCGCACTGGCCTTGAGTAAGTTGCCGATCGAATAACCAAAATCTAGCCAACCCGCCACAGGTGCATGCCATGAAAACCCGACTGACCTCCTACGCGACCGTCCTGCTCCTGCTCGCCTCTCCCGTTTTCGCCGCCGAGCCCGCCAAGGACGCTCTGCCGGTGATACCGGACAGCACGGAAAAGAAAATTCTCGGCCACATGCAGGAAGCCAACCTGCAAAAACTGCAGGGCTGGCCGGGCATGATCTTTTATTGCCCCAGCGAAGAAAGCGCCATCCCCGCCGTCAAGCAAATCTGCACCGACGCTTACGCCAAGCTGGAAGCGCTGTCGGTACAAAACGGCGTGAAATTCAACAAGGCCCGCAACGCCAACGACGTGGCCCTGCTGCCCCACCTGACCGGGCGCCTGAAACTGCTGATCGAACTGACCCCGACCGAAGCCAGCGCGCAGCCGGCCGCCATTGCCGCGCGCGTCTCCGTGCTGGCGCATTACACCAACGCCATCAACCGTTACGCCGACCTGAACCAGGACGAGAGCCAGACCAAACATCCGCTCAACGTACCGCAGCATGTCGACGCCATTCTGTGGGAAACCAGCCTGGTACGCGCCGGCGCCAGCCTGGACGCCCTCTCCAAGCCGGTTGCCGACGGACTGGCGGCAGGCCTGGAACAGTTCTTCGCCGATTACGCCAAGGCCAACAAATAAGCCCTAGGCACGGGTCGCCGCGCCGATGAGCAAGGCACCGCTCACGCCTGACGGTCAGGCCCCGAAACCGCGCCCCCGGCGGGCCACCGCCAGGAAAGCACCCAAACGCAAGGCCGCAGCGCAAAATCCGACAGCGGACGTCTCGGCCCGCCGGAAACTGGCCTTGCTGGCTGCGGAGGGCCTGGCGCTATGCATCGCGGCTTTGGTGACCATCCTCTCGACGCTGGGCCGCGCCGCCGAACACTTCGGCGGCACCGGGTTCTGGTCCAGCCTGTTACCCTTCGCGCTCGCCGTGCTGGGGCTGGGTCTGATACACGCCTTGTTCCTATGGCTGTGGCTGCACGCGCGCGGCTGGCTGTCCACACGGGCGATCTTCTGGCCGGCCTCGGCGGCCCTGGCCATCGCCCTGGTTGCCGGCGGCTACGGCTGCCGTAACGAATTCGCCCACGAATTGGGTGCCTTGCGCACCCTGGTCGGCGGTGTACAGGAAGCCGAGCGCAACACCGTCGCCCACCAGGTCTACGCGGCCTATCGCCGGACCGATCTGGCGCAGATGCAGAAGATGATGGCGCGGGCGGAGCCCTTTCTCCCGGCCATACACGAAGCCGCCGGCATCTACCGGGTGGACGAGGAGGTGCTGGTCGGCGTGGCGGCCGCCGAATCGTCCTTCCTGCCGCGCGACAGCCGGGACGGCGGACGCGGTCTGTTCCAGATCACCGCGCCGCCCAAATCCGCGGCCGCACAGGCACGCCAGCGCCTCGGCGTGGCCGAGCTGAACCTGGCCGATGCGCGGCACAACGCCCACGTGGCAGCCGCCACCTTGAATCTCTATTTGCAGGAGATGCGCGGCGATTTGTTCCTGGGTCTTCTGGCCTACAACATCGGCCCGCAGAACGGCGGCCTGCTCTCCATCATGAAGCAATACGGCGCCCGCGATTTCGCCACCATCCAGCCCTATCTGCAAAACCTGCCCAGGGATTACCCCATACGGGTGCTCAGCGCCGCCCTCGCCTACCGGCTCTGGCACGGCGAGGGCAAACTGCCGCGTTACGAAGAAGGCGACAACGCCTTGCACATCCAGCGGCTGGGCATACCGGGAATGGCGGCCGGCTGAAGCTTACCGCCCACAATCGGCAGTTTCCCTAGCAACAACGCTGCTCATAGCCTGCTGATATATCAGCAGAGCCCATCGCATCCCGCCGCATCGACCGGTCCAACCCAACTTCAGCGTTCGCACCGGCGGACGATTGCACCGCTATTTCTACGCCTGAAAATGCTATTTCGGCCTCCGGCCGTGCACGAGCCATGACCGCAGCCGGAGGCCCGATAGTTGCTATGGAATCTGCCTGTATCCCGACCGGCCACGCGTACGCCTCCCTCGCGTCGAGGCCGGGTGGATTTTCGTTATCTGTCTATTTAGGAGCGTGCTCATGTCCACGAAAAGCAAGCTGGTCCTTGGCCTTGCCCTGGCCGGATTTCTCGGCGCCACCGTGCCCGCCAACGCCCATCACGCGTTTTCCGCGGAATTCGACGCCGAGCAGCCCATCGAGCTGAAAGGCACGGTAACCAAGCTGGAACTGGTCAACCCGCATAGCTGGCTGTATCTGGACGTCGCGCAACCCGACGGCAGCGTCGCCAACTGGGGCTTCGAATTCGGCGCGCCCTTCAGCCTGAAAGAGAAGGGCGTGACCAAGGCCACCCTGCCGGTTGGCAGCCAGGTCAGCATCCAGGGCTACCGCGCCAAGAACGGCAAGAACTTCGGCTACGCCGTGACCACCGTTCTGGCCGACGGCCGCGCGGTCAAGACCGGCGGCGCCCAGGACGCGCCGGGCTCCCAGGCAGCCGCGCAGTAAGGCCCGAGGAGACCCCGGCTTGAACACTTCCGTGAAGCAACCATCGTCCCGCTTCCGCCGCCTGGGCGTCGCCGTCGTCCTGGCGGCCGGCGCCCTGGGGCTGTCGAGTGCCGTCCAGGCGGCAGCGGGTAAGATTCCGCGCCTGGCCAACGGCAAGCCGGACTTTTCCGGCATCTGGCAGACCACCAGCGCCGCCGATTATGACCTGGAGCCGCATGCCAACCGCAAGGATGCCCCGCCCTTCGCAGGCGCCGTAGAAGGCGGCACCATCCCCTATCTGCCCAAGGCCCTGGAGCAGAAGAAGAAAAATTTCGCGGCCCGCGCCACCGACGATCCTGCCCTCAAGGGCTACACGCTGGGCGTGCCGCGCGGCATCTACTATCCGGAGCCTTTCCAGATCTTCCAGCGTAAGCAGGACTTGACCCAGGTCTTCCAGTTCGGCCATTCGGTGCGGACTATCTACACCAACGAGACCGATCACCCCAAGGATCCCTACGATTGGTGGCTGGGCGATTCGCGCGGCCATTGGGAAGGCGACACCCTGGTGGTGGACGCCCGCTTCTTCAACGACAAGACCTGGTTCGACCGCGCCGGCAACTTCCACAGCGACCAACTGCACGTGGTCGAGCGCTGGACCTATCTCGATCCCAACACCATCGAATACAAGGCGACCGTCGAGGACCCGCAGGTGTTCAGCCGGCCGTGGAACGTCGGCGTGATTCTGTACCGCCACCGCGAAAAAGACTTCCAGTTGATCGAGGACTACCGGTTCACCCTGGACTACGACGAACACTACCCGCCGAAGCCGCCCGCCCAATAAGCCAAGAGGACTTTATGACTAAGCATGAGCAAGCCCGGCTGCTTTCCGGGCTGGTTGTTTCGGCACTGGCGCTGGCGCCTTTAACGGGCATGGCGGCGGACGAGCCCAAGGCCAAGCCGGTCGAGACCGCGCCCGCCCCGCAACCGCAGGCCCAGACACCGCGCGAGCCGCGTATCGGCGGACCGGGCATCGAGCAGGAACGGCATTTCGACAAGATCGCAGCCGGGCGTTGGACCGGCCCGAAACTGCCCGACGGCCAGCCCGACGTGCAGGGCCATTGGTCCAACACTATCGCCAACCACAACAATTTCACCGATCCGCAGGGCGGCATCCCCAACGATCCCGCACCGAACCGTCGGGCCAAGGGCCCGCGCGAAGAACGGGCGCCCAGCCGGGTGAGCGATCCCGGCGACGGCCAGGTGCCTTTCCAGCCCTGGGCGGCGGAGAAGGTGAAGGAATTCCAGGTCGGCTTCCACAATCCGACCCAGCCGGAATATATCGAGCCCCTGGCGCGCTGCGCCCCGGGCGGCGTGCCCAAGTCGTTGTACTGGCACGGCTACGAGATCAGCCAGTATCCGGGCTACGTGGTATTCCAGTTCAATTCAGGCACCCGCATCATCCACCTGGACGGCAAGCCGCACCTGCCCGAGAACATCAAGTTGTGGAATGGCGATTCGCGCGGCCACTGGGAAGGCAACACCCTGGTGGTGGACGTGACCAACCACAACGGCAAGGCCTTGTTCGGCCGCTCCGGCGAATTCATCAGCGAAAACGGCCACATCCAGGAACGCTACACCTTCAGCAACGACGGGGCCCGCTACGTCTACGAGGCGACCCTGACCGACCCGACCGTCTATACGCGACCGTTCACCGTGACCATCCCGGCGCGCAAGTGGACGGCCAAGGACAAGCCCAACGGCTGGCATTTCGAAGTCGAACCGGCCAACTACGTGGGCAAGGCGCCACTGAAGGAACCCGTGCTCGACCGCTACGAGCGCGTCTGCGCCGAAAACAACGGCGGCTTCGGGCTGGTGGCGGCGGAACAGGGAAAGAAATAAGCCGTAGGGCGGGCAAACGGCCTTTTCGTTTGCCCGCCGACACCCGGTGGGCAGATGCAGCCTGCTCACGAAATCAATCGTGCAATTTCACTATCATGTCCCTGACTGAATTCGCACTAACCCTCAACGACTCGGCCCTGGGGACCGCCCTGCGGGAGTCGGTCTACGCCTTTCCCATCGTCGAGGGCCTGCATCTGATAGGCCTGGCTTTGTCGGTGGGGCTGCTGGTCTTTGTCGATCTGCGCCTGCTCGGCCTTTTCCTCAAACAGCTGCCGGTCGAGCATATCCTGCGCCCGCTGCGGCCCTGGCTGCTGGGTGGCTTCGCGGTAACGCTGACGACCGGCGTGCTGCTGTTCCTCGCCGGCGCGGCCAAGATCGTCCTGCTGCCCGTGTTTTTCTACAAGCTGGGCTTCATCGCCCTGGCCGGCTTCAACGCCTGGTGGTTCGAACGGCGCTGGGGACGCCGGGTCAACGACTGGGGCCGGCTGGCCAAGCTCCCGGCCGGGGTGCGTTTCGCCGGCCTGGCCTCGCTGCTGTTGTGGAGTCTGGTGGTCATCACGGGTCGCTTGATTCCCTATATGAGCTACGAATGAGGCGGCCGTGAGTACTTTGGAGTTTTTTCAACAGGTTCAGGCCAGTCCGTTCAGCAAACACATCGGCCACTTGAATCATTTGTTCGGCGCCACCCTGGAGTTGGCGCACATCTTAGGGATGCTGCTGGTGCTCTCTCCCGTCGTGCTGGTGGGCCTGCGCCTGCTGAACCTGGGCTTGCGCCGGGCCTCGCTGCCCGAACTGGTTCGGGCGACCTCCAAGCTGATCTGGGTGGGGCTGGGCCTGCTGGCCGTCTCCGGCACGCTGATCCTGATTCCCGCCGCCACCAGCTATTACCCCAACAGCTTCCTCTGGTACAAGTTCATCCTGCTGGGACTGGCCCTGCTGGTCCACCTGACCCTGTACCGTGCAATCACCCGCTCGGAATATCCCAACCGTCTGCTGGCCGGATTCACCAGCGTTCTTGCCTTGGGGCTATGGTTCGGCGTCGCTTTCGCCGGCCGATTCATCGGATTTTTTTAAGCCGCGGCCGAACTACCCTCCAGTCCCGAAACCGAAGGAAACCGCTTGAGAACCTCAGCGCTCATACCCGCCGCCCTCGCCGTCATTTTTTTGCAGGCTTGCACGCTGACCGTCCGCGATGGCAACCCTTACAAGCCGACCGCCACGCTGCAGGAGATCATGACTTCCATCATCGATCCCAACATCGATTACGTGTGGAACTCCGTATCCACCGTCAGCACGGCGCAAGGCACGGAAGAGCGCCAGCCACGGACGGACGAAGACTGGAATGCGGTCAGGCAGCACGCGTTGACCGTGGTCGAGGCCAGCAATCTGCTGCTGGTCAAGGGCCGGGCGGTGGCCAGGAAAGGCGCCAACACCTCGTCGGGCGGTGCCGAGCTACATCCCGAGGACATCGAAAAAGCCATCGCCGCCCAGCGGGCGGATTTCGTGAAACGCACGGACGAATTCCATGACGCCGCCCTGCGCCTCATCGCCGCCATAGACCGGAAGAATGCCGACGAACTGGTCGAAGCCGGAGGCGCCGTCGAACACGCCTGCGAGCAATGCCATAGCCAATTCTGGTACCCGAACGACAAAAAGCCCAAATAGAAGCGACGCTTGGGTACACCCGGACCGCCGGCAAATACGATGCATATTAACCCGGCCCAAATATGTCATAGTGGGAGCGGCCTTCAGGCCGCGATCTTCGCGGGCTAAAGCCCGCTCCCACAAATAAATATTTAGGGCCGGGAATAGGCCGAATCAGTCATCGCCCGCCCTGACGTCACGATGGCACACACGTGGAAACAGCAACGCGTTTTCCAGAAAGATGTGATGCATCAAATTGGTTTCCAGCTCTTCCAGCGCCCGATAAACGGACCGGAATGTCGAAGACACGTCGTCGGGAAGCGCGTAATCGGCAGTCAGCTCGCGCATCTTCTTCAGCCGTTCCCCTAGCCGCTTGTGCTCCGCCTCGTTCTGACAGATCACATCGTCGATGGACGCGAAGCCGGCGAGCGGCGATAGGCGTGCTCCGCACGCCTGTTTATCGAGCGCCTTGATATAAGGCAGCAGAAACTGCTCTTCCTTGAGCAGGTGTGCTTCGAGCATCGCGCTCAGTTCCACGAAACACTCGCCCACGGCTTTAACTTCCGCGTGGGCGGCGCCGTGTGCTTTGATCACCTTGGCGAGCAGGGTTTCGATGAGTGGCAGTTTGGCGCGGGTAAACGCGTGGTGTCGACCGGCGATGAATCCCGCCTGCTCAGTGAGCGTGCGCTCCGATACGCACGGATGATCCTGTCCATCCTGCCGGAGCCGGGCAAGCGCCGTAACGACCTCGGCCAGATCGCGATTGGCCCTGCGGCAGGCCTGCGCCAGCGTATGTTCGTCGTCGCAGTCCTCATTCAGATGATAAGCCTCCAGCAGCCTTGCGGCCGCGGGACTGGATAAGGCGATTTCTCCCAGACTCATTGCCGTGCTGATCGACATGGCAATGTCCCTGCGGATGGCCGATCAGGACGATAGGCTGACGTTGAACGCATCGGCATAAATGTCTTTCATCGATGCGCCGGCCAGGAATGCGTTCTTTTTGGCCGACTTGACCATTTCAGGATGGCCGCAAAGATACATGCGCCAGTTCTTGAGATTGGGCACGTGCCGCAGGGCCACTTCATGGGCCCGCCCTTTGGCGTACTGATGCGGGACGTCCTCGCCGGAAAGGCAAGGGACGTAGTCAAAATTGGAATATTGCTTAACCAAATCGTTCAGTTCGCCGACCAGGTAGAGTCCGCTCCGGTCACGGCTACCGTGAAACAGGCGGATGGGTCCGCTATGGCCGTGGTGCAAGGCGTCGCGGATGATGCCATAAAGGGGCGCAAGGCCGGAGCCGGTGCCTATCAGTATCAGGCCTTGCTCCGGATTGCCGGGCACGTAAAAGCAGTCGCCGGCGGGGCCGCGTATCTCCACGGTCTGGCCGACACGCAATTGCTCGTGTATCCATCCGCTGACCCGGCCGTTCGGCAGACGGCGGACATGCAGATGTATATGATCGTCCTCGTGCGGTACGCTGGCGATCGAATAGGCGCGGACCAGGCCGGTGTCGCGGGCCAGGTTGATGAATTGCCCGGGCCGGTATTCGATCGGGGCGTGGGACTCCAGCACCACCTGCATGATATCGCCGTTCAGCAATTCCAGCTTCTTGACGGTGGCGGGAAGTGCGGCCTGTTCGTCATCCGGCAGGGCGACCTCGAGATCTTCCGTGGGATGGCAAACACAAGCCAGGAAATAGTTCTGCAGCTTGAGGCTGTCTTTGAGGCCTATTTGCGCGGACTCCGGCGGCACGCCGCGGGTTGCACGCATCAAACAGGTCTGACAGGCTCCGCTACGGCAGGAAAAAGGGACAGGCACGCCGCGGCCGGTGAGGCCATCCAGCACGGATAGCTGCTCGCCCAGGGGAAAACAATCTTTTGCGTACGTGATATTCACCATGACGGCATGCCTGTCCGAGCGAGGGAGATGGTTAACGGCCCAGCACGTCGTTGCGCGTGCTTTCGGCGATGCCGGCTACTTGAGCGATCAGGTTTTCCGGTACTTTCAATTCGCGCAAGGTGGCACCGAGGTCCTCGATGACCGCGTCGAAGTGCGAGTCGTTCAAACCTTGGGCGACCAGTTGAGCGTGGCCACGGCGCATGTCGAGGCCGGTGTAATTGTGCGGGCCGCCGAACGCCATGGTCAGGAAAGCCTTCTGCTTCGCGGCCTGTTTGTCCATGTCCACGCCTTCGAAGAAGCGGCTAATGCGGCCATCGGTGAGTACCTTGCGGTAGAAGATATCGACTGCGGCATTCACCGCGGCTTCGCCACCCAGTTTTGCGTACAGGGAGTCGTGTGTTTGTTCCCACCAAGTAGCCAGGCTCTTTTCAGTCATGTTTTTATCCTCTCGGATCGTATGCGTCAACACTGAACACCGTCTGCTCATGGCAAGCGCCTAAAGAAGCATTGAAAATGAATGTTAGTAGTCGATACAAAAGCTGTCAAGTTAAAAATAGTGACCTATATTCATCGTTGACAGATTTAAAGATGTAAATAAAATGCAGCTAACGCAATTTACTGACTATTCGCTGAGAGTATTGATCTATCTGGCGCGCAACCCCGAAGCGGGACCCGCCACCGTGCCGGAGATCGCGGCGTATCACGGCATATCGCGGAACCACCTGGTGAAGGTGGTCAACAACCTGGCGAATCAAGGATTCATTCTGACCAGCCGGGGCAAGGGCGGCGGCATGCGCTTGGCCCGACCGGCGCACATGATAGGCGTGGGCGAAGTCGTCCGACTGACCGAACCGCACATGAACATCGTGGAGTGCTTCGATCCGAAGGCGAATGCCTGCACCATCACGCGCGGCTGCTTTCTCACGGGTATCCTGTACGAGGCGCGGCGGGCGTTCATGAGCACGCTGGACAAATACACCCTGGCCGATGCGGCTCAGGTCGGCATCCCTGGGACATTGCGCGGCGGACCGGGCGAGCGGCCCGCCTAGCATTCCGTATTCCGTCACGCGCGGTCGACACAGCTCGGGCCACTCCGGCGCCGGCGATCCGCGAGTCTAAATTTCCCATCACCGGGCGGCCTTGTGGACAGGGTTGCGGGACCTTCGGGCGGTGGACGGCGAGTCGGTCGATACGGGGGGTACGCTGCAAGCGTCATCCCCCGTATCGCTTTGCGGCACCACGTTCGCCAGGATGATTTCCTGCGCCTTGCGCTCCGCGGCGACGAGCTCGTCGGCAAAGATGTCGGTTCCATATTCCTGGGTGGAGGTGCTCGCCAGCGAGACATCCACGGACTGGCCGGGTTCGCTGACGTGGATGGATGTCACGGTGGACAGTCCGGGGCGTAAAGGTCTTTGCCGGACTTCCGCCTGATCCAACGCGATGCGCACCGGCACGCGCTGAACGATGTGGATGAAATTGCCGGTGGCGTTATCCGGCGGCAGCAACGCATACACGCTGCCGGTTCCAGGGTTCACCCCCTCCACCGTACCGTGAAAAATCCGCTCCTTGCCATAAACGTCGACGAGCACGCGCGCCGCTTGTCCCGGCCGCACATGCTGCAACTCGGTCTCGCGCAGATTGGCTTCCACCCACAGGTGGTCCAAGGGCACCACCATCATGAGCGGATCGCCGGGATGAACCCGGTCCCCGACCTGGACCTTGCGGGAAGCCACGTAACCGGAAACCGGCGCTCGGATCTGCTGGCGGAGCAGTTCCAGATAGGCGTTGACGAATTGCTGTTTGGCCGCTTCGACCTCGGGATGATCCACCCGGCGGGTCCCGCCCACCCGCGACTCCACGGCCCGCAGATCAGCTTCCGCCTCCCGCTGCTCGGCTTCGAGCGCCTGCATCTGGTCTTCGGCATTTTGCAAGACCTGTTCGGACACCGAACCGCTGGGTATCGCCTGCCGAAAGCGGCTCACGTCGTGCCGCACTTTCGCGAGCTGTGCGGAGCGGGCGGCCACTTTCTGGCAAAGTTGCTGGCGCGTGGCGAACAGCGCGCCCAGCCCGCGTACCGTCCGTCCCAGCTCACCCTCGCGCTGGCCCAGCGTGGCGAGGGCGCGATGCTCGTCCAGCCTGACCAGCAGGTCGCCCTTGTTCACATGCCGGGTTTCTTCGGTCAAAACCTGAGTGACGATGCCGGTGGCATCCGCGTCCACCGGCAGGAGGTTGCCGGTCACGAAGGCGTTGTCGGTCACCACCCAAAACCGGGCGTGTAGCCACCAATAAGCGGCATAGGCCAAGGCGCTGGCGAGCACCAGAAAAGCGGCGAGCCGCAAACGACGGTTGCGCCGGGCGCGGAGGGTCTTGGGATAAGTCTTCATCGAGGTGCGGGATGTCTTCCTGGCCTACGGTTTGAGGTGGCGAGCCTGCCCTATTCCGGCGGATTCGACGGGCGGACACCGTCGGCACCGCTCGTATACCCGCCCCCCAAGGCTTCGATGAGATCGGCCATGGCCAGGAATTGATCGGTTTCCAGGGTCTTCAAGGCATATTCCTGGCTGAGGACGGAATGGCGGCGGCTCAACACCGCTCGCCGGTCGTCCAGACCGCTGCGCAAGCGCTCCTGAGCCAGATCGAAGGCCGCACGCTGGGCGGCCAGCAGGCGGTTTTGCGCTTCGACGCCGAGGCGGGCCTGTCGCCAGTTGTCCAGGCTGTCGGCGACCTCCCGCACGGCTTGCAACAAGGTCTGGTTGTAGGACTCCACCGCGCCGTCGTATTCCGCCCGCTGCGCCGACAGCTCTCCGCGCAGCCGTCCGCCTTCGAACAGGGGCAAACGCAATCCCGGCGCCACCCCGTAGGCGAAACTGGAGCCCGAGAACAAAATGTTGGCCAGGGAACTCGCTCCCTTGGTCATGCGCAAGGCGCTCAGCCCGACGAAAGCGGTCAGATCGACGGTCGGAAAAAAACTGGCCTTGGCGACCTTGATCCGTTGCGCCGCCGCCTCGGCCCGGTGCAGGGCCGCGGCCAGATCCGGGCGGTGGGCGAGCAAACCGAGCGGCAACGTCGTCGGCAGTGGAATCCGCTCCGGCAGACTCACCTGATCGACGAACAGATCCTGCGTCGCATCCGGACCCTGTCCCACCAGGCGGGCCAGCAGGTTGCGTTGCAGATTCAGATGATCCTGGACGCCGGCTTCGCGCTCGTTGACCGCTTCCAGTTCGGAGCTGACCTGCTTCACCGGATCGGCGGCATCCAGACCCAGCGCAAAGCGCGTTTCGACCACTTGCAGCCATTCGCGCTGCAGCGCCGCCTGAGCCCGGATCAGATCGAGTTGCTGCCGCAACGCCACCCCGCGGAAGTAGGCTCTGGCAATCGCGGCGGTCAATTGCAGCCTCACTTCGGCCTGCTCCGCCTCTTCGGCTGCCGCCTCGCCCAGCGCGGCGTCCAGCGCGGCGCGGTGTTTACCCCAGAAATCGAATTGATAGCGCAGGCTCAAGGGCGTTACGAAAGCCGCAACGATGTCCGCCCCGCGCAACGCGACGTTGTAGCCATGCTCGGAAAACCGCGCCGTTTCCACGCCGGCGGCCGCGTCGAGGAAGGGCAGCAGCCGTGCGCCTTCCACGCGGGCCAAAGCTTGCGCCTGACGCAGGCGGGCAGCGGCAAGCTTCAAGCCGGGATTGTCCCGTAGCGCTATGTCCGCGAGGCGGTCGAGCTCGGCGCTGCCGAACTGCCGCCACCAGCGGTCCCGGGGCCAGAGCCCCGACGGGCTCAGCGCCTCCCCTTGGCGCGCCTGTGCAAGCGTATCGCTCAGTCCCTGGGGATGAGCGAAGTCGGCGCGCCTCCCTTCGTCGGGCATCCAGGCGCAACCGGCGACCCACAGCAGGGCCGTCAGGACCAGTCCAGGCCATGCCCGTCGCCGAGCCAAGGGCGAAACGCTCATGGCTCCTCCATCAGTTCTTCGACGCGGATTTCGTTCAAATCCTCCGCCATGCTCGGATGCAGCGGCCGGTGGGTGGCATGGGCCAACCAGACGAGGGCCGCCAGGCCGAGGAACAGATAACTTGCCAGCAGGAACGCGTCGTTCAACGCCAGTATGCCGGCCTGTTGCCTGATCAGAGCCCCCAGCTTGGCCGTGGCGCTCCCGGCGTCGAGGCCGGCATTTTCCAGCCGCGCGGAGGCCTGCTGCAGCAAGTCGAGCGAGGCAAACCGCCGCCCCCCGAAATGATCCGCCAGATCGAGCTGGTGGAAAGGACTGCGCCGAAACAGCACCACCCCTTGCAAGGTGATGCCGAAAGCACCGGCGGCAATACGCAGCAGCGCGACCGCTTCGGCGGCGCGCATCACCGGGGTTCCCGACAGTCCATGCAGCGTCAGCGCGGTGAGGGGAGTGAAGAACGAACCCAGGAAGAAGCCGAGCAGCAGCATGGGCCAGACGATTTGATCGAAGGACTCGGCGGCATCGAACAAGCCTATCCATCGGAAGGTAAAGGCGAATCCCAACAGGTTGAGACAGGCGAACAGGCGGGCGTCCACGCCCTTGATCAGTTCATGCATGACGGCGATCACCGGCGCCGCCAACAGAAACATGGACAGAAACAACAGGCCCGCCAGATAGGAGGTATATCCCAACAACAATTGCAGTTGGACGATGAACAGCGAAAGCAGGCCTTGTATCCCCAGGAATCCCACGGTGAGACAAATCGTGCCGATGGCAAAATTGCGATGGGCGAACAGGCGGACATCGAATGCCGGGTGGCGTTCGCCCTGCTCCCAGATGACCAGACAGGGCAGCGCCACGATGACGGCGATGAATACGCCGCGAAGAAAGAGCGAATCCAGCCAGTCGAAATCGTTGCCTTGATTCAGCAGGGTCTGGACGCCACCGAGGATCAGGCTCAACAGCATGAAGCCGACGAAATCGAAGCGGGTGTAGCGGCGCCGGCATCCCCGGCCATACAGCAAGGATCCGGTGACGCCGGCGATGCCCAAGGCACACACGATGTTCAGGCCGAACAAATGGCGCCAACCGAGCTCGTCGGCTATCCACCCGCCCACCAGGCAGCCGACCGTGAACGGCGTGAGGGTGAACATGCCCCACACCCCCAGCCCCACCGACTTGAGCCGGTCCGGATATTCCTGCAAGAGCAGGGCCTGCCCGATGGGCAGGGTAATGCCGCCGGCAAAGCCCAGGAATATGCGCGCCGGCAGAAACAGCCAGAGGGTCTCGCTGATGGCGCACAGGTAGGAGGCCACGGCATAGGCGACGAAAGCGGTCGCCAGGACAGGATAATCCCCCCACCGCCCGGACATCCAGCGGGCGATGGGAAAAGCCAGCGCCAGGCCGATCATGAAATCCGTCTGCGCCCAGGTGCCCAGACTCGGCGCAACCCCTCCCAGGTCGCCCGCCACATGCGGCATCAACGCGATATAGGAGCCGGCGTTGAACAGCACGATCATGTGCCCCAGGCCCAGCGCCAGGTTGAACAGGACGAAGCGCCAGCCGCGCAGGCGTTTGGAATAAGCGATCGTCACCGAGCCGCAACCCCGGCGGCCGAAGCGGTGCGCATTCCGAACGATACACCGGAGGCAGCGGCCGCCTTGGTCGGCGACAGCCCGAGATCGGCCAGCGCGCGCCTCATGAGCCCCGCACCGGCCTCGGCGACGACTTGCTTGAACTTTTCGGCCTCGTGATCGAGCAGGGCTTCCGCCGAGTCCTCGACCGGAAACGCCTCGGCTTCCGTCCTGCCGATGACGCGCCCGGTGACGGGATCGATCAGCTTGACCAGCACTTGCAGCGGGATCTGGCCGTAAAAAATCCGGTAGGTTCCGACGCCCACCTCCAGCACGGCATCGACCCGCCCCGTGACTCGCGAGCCATAGTCGGCGGGCGAAACGTCCCGGTTGTACCACTGTCGGATGGACTCCTGCCAACGGGCCAGATCGGCGGTATCCCCGGCCGGATTTATCGGCAAGCTGTAATACTGGTCGCTGGCAACGGCCTCGAAACCGGCTACGCGCAAACGGGCGACCGCCGCCGCGGCCAGCACGGAAGCCGGCGACCACGCATCCTCGTGCGACGCGGCGGGCTCCAGGCCTGAGGAACGGTCCATCCGCATGGGCAGCGCTTCCTTCACGATGTCATTTGAGCTTACCAGGCCGGAAATGAGCACGCCGCCCGGGCTCCGGTACAGCTTGGGCTCGAGAAACAGCTCGGTTTGTAGGTTATCGTCCTGCCTGTGTATAGGCAGCCGGGTCGTTATCGTATCCGGTGTGACTTCCAGCGGCGGCGATTCGACCGGCACCACGAGCAGGGTGCGCACCTGGCTCAGGTGGGAAGCCGACGGCTTGAGTGGCCCCGCGAGGCAGGCGCTCAGGCCGAAGAGGAGAACAAGCAGTACGCAAGGTAGTTTCATGTGGGCTTGGCGACCGTGGCCCCTCGTTTTTGTTATCGGCGGTCATAGCGGCTGGCATGCGACCGGTTTTTCGTGCCCGTCCGGCGTCATCACGAACGTCCCTTCTCGCCTGAGACGGAGCAATACCGATGCCAGCGAATAACAATATATAAATCAATAGGTTGAAAAACACTGTTTGCCCGATGTCGTCGAAATGACATCGGCTCGATATTAAATGATGGCCAAGCTTCGCCCTTTGCCCTTAAATATCGGGCTTTACCAAGCGACATGGTCGGAAATAACCGGCGATCAGGCGGGCACACATGGCCGTTGTCCTTACGACAACCCCGCTGTCATATTGATTACGTTTTTCGAGCATGAGTGAAGCATTGAGCATGAACATGACCGGAACGGCCGTACTCGAAGCGGTGTTGAGCCTGACCGCGAATCTTTCCATGAAAGAGCGCACCGAGGGATTTCTGGAGATTTTCGCCAAGATCACCGGCAATCACGCCTGCGCCCTGTTGCGTTATCAGGACGGCGTCCTGGTGCCGGTGGCCACGCGGGGCCTTTCCCCCGAAGTCATGGGACGCACGTTTCATCCCGTCGAGCACCCACGGCTGGCGGCCTTCCTCGAATCGAGAACGCCGGTCCGCTTCGCGCCCGACGATCCCAGGCCGGACCCTTATGACGCCCTCCTGCTGGATGATGCCGGCGGCAATCTGTCGGTCCATTCCTGCATGGGCTGCAGCCTTTACAACGAAAACACCTTGTTCGGAGTACTCACGGCGGACGCGCGCGAACCGGGGGTGTTCGACGGCCTCAACGACCGCATATTTCAGACCTTCGCGGCCATCGCCACCGTTGCGCTGCGTTATGAAACCTTCATCAGCGCGCTGGAGAACCTGGCGCAACATCGCGGACGGGTGACCAGCGAACTGGTGAACGAAGCCTTGCAACGCGGCGGCCGGATACTGGGCGAAAGTCCGGGGGTACGGGAGCTGATGCGCAACATCGACATCGTCGCCCGCTCCGATCTGACGGTTCTGGTGATGGGCGAAACCGGCGTCGGCAAGGAAGTCGTCACCCGTCTCATCCACGCGCAATCGCTACGGACCGACCAGCCGCTGGTGTACGTGAATTGCGCGGCGCTCCCGGAAACCCTGGCCGAGAGCGAGCTGTTCGGACATGTCCGCGGCGCTTTCACCGGTGCCAGTGCCGACCGGGCCGGAAAATTCGAGTTGGCGGAAGGCGGCACCCTATTTCTGGATGAAGTGGGCGAGTTGCCGCTTGCGATACAGGCCAAGCTGCTGCGCGCCCTGCAGTTCGGCGAGATCCAGCGGCTCGGCTCGGATAAGAGCCATCGCGCCAACGTGCGCATCATCGCCGCGACCAACCGGGAACTCGCGGAAGAAGTGAAAGCCGGGCGATTTCGGGCCGACCTTTACCACCGGCTCAGCGTGTTCCCTTTGAATGTGCCGCCGTTACGGGAGCGGCTCACGGATGTCGCGCCGCTGGCCGGCTACTTCCTCGACCAGGCCCGCATACGTCTCGGTCTGGAGCGGGTAAACCTGGCGCCCGCGACCATAAAGGCATTGAACGATTATTCCTGGCCCGGCAACGTGCGCGAACTGGAGCACGTCATCCTCCGCGCCGCGCTGCGCGCCTCTGCGGACCGTGGACGGTCGCTGAGTTTGCAGCCCGACGATCTGGATATCGCTCCGGAAGCCTCGAAAATCGCGACCGCTACGGCGAGCCACGCGGTGGATACGTCGCTCGCGAATGCGGTGGACGAGTTTCAGCGCAAGCTGATCCTCGCAACCCTGCACGATAGCGGCAACCGGTGGGCCGAAACCGCGCGCCGCCTGGGCCTCGACCGGGGCAATCTGCATCGCCTCGCCAAGCGCCTGGGCATCAAACAAGCGGTACGTATCGTCTGAAGGCTTAAACCATGCGCGCAGTTTGGCTAGAACGACAAAAACTCTTCCCTCGGGACGATCTGCCGCCGCCCCGCATGGACGACGGCGAAGCCTTGCTACGGGTTCGCTTGGCCGGTATCTGCGGCACCGACCTCCAACTCCTGCGCGGCTATTACCCCTATGCCGGCATCCCCGGACACGAATTCGTCGGCGAGGTCGTCGAGGCATCCGATGAGTCCTGGATCGGACGGCGGGTCGTCGGCGACATCAACGTCGCCTGCGGGCAGTGCCCAGCTTGCCGAAGCGACCGGGCCCGCCATTGCGAACGGCGCAGCGTGCTCGGTATCCGCGACCGGGCGGGAGCCTTCGCCGAATACCTCACGCTGCCCCTGGACAACCTGCACCGGGTGCCCGACAACGTGCCGGACGAGGCAGCCGTTTTCGCCGAGCCCCTGGCCGCGGCGCTGGAAATTCAGGAGCAGACCCCGATTCATCCCGGCGACCGCGTGCTGGTGGTCGGCGCCGGACGGCTGGGCCAGCTGATCGCGCAAACCCTGGCCTTGACCGGCTGCGACTTGCGCGTCGTCGCGCGGCATAGCCGGCAACGCGAAATTCTCGCGTTGTCCGGCATATCGACCGTTATGGAAAGCGAAGTGGCATCGCGGCAGTTCGACATAGTCGTCGAGGCCAGCGGTTCGCCAACCGGCTTCGAACTGGCGCGCCGGGCCGTTCGGCCCCAGGGAACATTGATACTGAAATCGACCTATGCCGGTGAGCTAACGCTGAACTTGTCCTCACTGGTGGTCGACGAGTTGACCCTGGTGGGTTCGCGCTGCGGCCCCATCGATGCGGCATTGCGGCTGCTGGGAAAACAGGCGGTCGACCCGGCCCCGCTGATCGAATGCCGATATCCCTTGAGCGCCGCCTTGGCGGCATTCGAGCACGCCGCCCGGCCCGGCGTGCTCAAGGTGCTGCTGGAACCGTAATCCCCTACAAATCCTCGCGTTGTACGATACTGCCGCTGCCCCTACCATCGAAGTCTCAATACCGACAACCTTCATAACAGAGGAATTATGCGCAGCTTACTGTTGACCATCGCCGCCTCCACCTTCGGGGCACTCTCGCAACCCGTCCTGGCTTCCGAGCTCAAGGTGGAAGTTCTAAAGCTGGACTCGACCGGCACCGGCGCCTCCCTGGGTTACGTGTCCATCGCCGAAGGCGACCAGGGCCTGGTGTTCAAACCGGCGCTCAACGGCCTGGCTCCCGGCCTGCACGGCTTTCATGTGCACGAACTGCCCAATTGCGCGTCCGGGGAGAAGGACGGCAAGACGGTTGCCGGCCTGGCCGCCGGCAATCACTTCGACCCCGCCGCCACGGGCCGCCATGCGGGACCGGCCGGCGACGGCCACCTGGGCGATTTACCGGTACTGAGCGTAAGTGACGACGGCAGCGCCAGTGACGCGGTGACAGCGCCCCGCTTGAAACTCGCGGATGTCCAGGGTAAGTCCCTGATCATCCATGCGGAAAACGACAACTACGCCGACAAGCTGGGCGGCGCCCGCATCGCTTGCGGAGTGATACGCTAAAGGTTTCCGTCCCTACGAGCCCCGCCGTGTAGCGCGGCGGGGCTCTCTCCGCCGCCGTGCGACCCGGCGGACGTCATGCACCCCGGGCCGACCGGCGCCCAGTCTCCAATGCAAACAGCGGCAGAAATCGCTCGGCCGCGATTCGGGGATCATCTGCGCCGAAAACGGCATCGATGACTGCCAGCAGACCGGCTCCGGCTTCCAGCAACGCTCCGCCGTTGGCCGGCGTAATGCCGCCGATGGCCACAATGGGTAAATTCAGCCTCAGCCTCGCCGCACGCAGGGTTTCGAGACGGGCCAGGGGAGCACCGGGCTTGCTGAGGGACGGAAAGAAGCGGCCGAAAGCGACGTAGCTCGCACCTTCGCGCTCCGCTTCGATAGCCCTGTCGACGGAGTCGTAACACGAGACCCCCAGGATCGCACCGGCCCCCAGGCGGGCTCGGGCGGCGGCGAGCGAACCGTCGTCCCGGCCCAGATGTACGCCGTCCGCACCGATCTCGGCGGCCAGTTCCACGTCGTCGTTAATGATGAGCGGAACCCCGGCGGCGCGGCATGCGTCCAGCACCAATCGAGCTTCGGTGAGACGGTCGCGGGGCGTTTTCACCCGGTATTGGATCACCGCCGCCCCACCCCGCAGGGCGTCACGCACGGACGCGACCAATTCTTCCGGGGTGTTGTGCTTATCGGCCGTGATCGCGTAGAGGCCGCGGGTGGGAAATATCGTGTGCATGGGAACTCGTTCGGCGGAAAGAGCGGGCACGGCCGCAGCCTGCCCGTCGAAACGGGCCTATTTCAGCACGAATCCGCCGCGACGAGCAGATCAGGCGTACAGGCTAAGCAGTCCCTGGTGCACCCGCAGGCGCGTCGTGACGGCCGAGCTGCCTTCATCAGCCGATCCGGAAACAAAGCCGTCCCGGCCGGGATAAGGCGTTTCCGACCGGCCCGAACCGGTATTCTGCTGTCCGAAGGCGAATTGAGCGGCGCGCGGGTCGCGCTGATCGCCGGGATTGTACTGGCTGACGCCGACGTCCCGCACATCGAGTTGTTGGGCACCCAGCATTTCACGCAATTTGGGCAGGGCCGACTCCACCGCATCGCGCACCGCCGACTGGTGCGTCAGGAATTGGACGCTGGTCTGCTGGTCCTGGTTCAGCTCGATGCGCACCTCCAAGGGGCCGAGATGCGCCGGGTTGAGCTTCAGCTCCGCGGACTGCCTCCCCTGCCCCACCATCCACAACACCCGATCTCCCAGGTCCTCAGACCAGGACGGATGCGCCATCGGGCGCTCCAGGCCGGGAGGGCTCTCCGCTCCCGCGGCACGCGACGACGCGACCTGAATCTGGGGATTGAATGCGACGGAAGCCGCCCCTGCGCCGGGTTGCGCCGTCTCGTTGACCTGCCGCGCCATGATCTGCTGGAAGCCATAGTCCTCCCCGGACGATACGCTCGGCTCCTTGCCATCGAGGGATAGCGTCCCGCCCTGCTCCGCTTGCACCTCATTCCGCAGGCCCGCGTCCTGTGCGGCACCGGCCTGCGCCACGGGAGACTCCTGGGCGGAAGCCCTTGTGCTCGCTTGAGCCGCCATTTTTTCGCCACGATTCAGCATGTCGAGCACGGCATAGGCCAAGTTTCCCGCATCGGCGTGCTCGTATTCGTCGGTCGCCGCCTGAGCCTTCGCCGCTAGATCGCCACCGCCGGCGGCAGACGACGCCAAAGCCGCTGCACCTTCACCACCGACCGGCTGGGCGGACACCGTGGTTTGCGGGGCGTTGATGAACTGCGCCAGCCACTCCGCCATACCGGCCAAGGAGGCAGGATCGGTCGGGGCGAGTTCACCAACCGTCGATGCATCCGGCAAGCTTTTGCCGTCGCCGACGGCTTCCTTGCCGTCCTGCGCCGTCCGGGCCGCGCCGTTCAACAGGTTTTTCAACTGGTCCATAATGGCCGAGAGCAAATCTTCCGGGGTCTCCGAACCGCTGCCATCGGGCACAGCCGGGGCCGTATCCGCCGCCCCCGGCTCGCCACCCAAGCCTTGCAGTTGCTGCAACAGGGCACGCAGAAAGGCCTGTGGATCCGCGCCAGCCTGTGCGCCCCCCAAGCCTGACGACCCGACCGGAGCGGCCGGCAATAATGTCGCAATTTCTGTACTCATGAGCTGAACTCCCCAACGCTACTACCTCAGGACAAGCAGGATTGATGCCTTTCCCCGTCCACGGCCTACGCCGCCCCGTCGCCCATTGGTCTGGCGCTTGGCGGCGGATACAATGTCGACTTTGCGACACCTAGCCCACTCCATGCCCTCTTCGAACTCCAACAGCCACGACACCGTCCGAGCCTTGCAGTGGACCCATGGCGCCCTGCAGGTTCTGGACCAGCGCAAGCTGCCAGCGTCCATCGAATACGATACTTACGACAATGCCGCCGGCGTGACCGAGGCGATCGCCAGCATGCGGGTAAGGGGCGCGCCGGCCATAGGCATCGCCGCGGCTTACGGCGTGGTGCTGGCCGCAAGGGCGCGCTACCACGAAAATCCGGCCGAGTGGAAATCGCTGATCCAGGCCGACCTGGACCGGCTCGCCGCCTCCCGCCCCACCGCGGTCAATCTGTTCTGGGCGCTGGACCGCATGCGCGAGGTCATCGCCGGAACGGAAGGCGATCCGGAGGCTAGCCTGCTGGCCGCCGCTCTAGCCATCCATCAGGACGACCTGGCCGCCAACCGGCGCATGGGCGAGTTGGGGGCCGACCTGTTGCAGGGCAGCAGCGGCGTGTTGACCCATTGCAATACCGGTTCGCTGGCCACCGGCGGCTACGGCACCGCGTTGGGCGTGATCCGCAGCGCCCATGCCCGTGGCCTGCAACACATCTACGCCAACGAAACCCGGCCGTGGCTGCAGGGCGCCCGGCTGACGGTCTGGGAACTGGATCAGGACCGCATCCCGGCGACCCTGATCGCCGACTCGGCCGCCGCCTGGCTGATGCGTTCCGGCGCCGTGCAATGGGTCATCGTCGGCGCCGACCGCATCGCGGCCAACGGCGACACCGCCAACAAGATCGGCACCTATTCGCTGGCGGTGAACGCCCGGCACCACGGCGTAAAATTCATGGTGGCCGCGCCGACCTCGACCATAGACTGGAGCATCCCCTCGGGTGAGGCCATAGAAATCGAACAGCGCGACAGGAACGAATTGTTGAACGAGCACTTCCGCGGACCGGATCATGTGATCGACGCCTGGAATCCGGTATTCGACGTGACGCCGGCGCAGCTCGTCGACGCTATCGTCACCGAACGCGGCGTGGTGCTGAAGCCCGACGCAGAATCCATGCGCGCGCTGATCGCCCATTAGGTCGGCCGAGGAAGTCGCCGGAATGAATCAGCTCTTAGCCATCGCCGCCGGAGGCTCCGCAGGCGCCCTCGCGCGCTACTGGGTGGCGAACGGCGTCTACGCCTGGCTGGGCCGCGACTTTCCCTATGGCACGCTGCTGGTCAATGTTTCGGGCTGTTTGTTGATGGGCTTGCTGAGCGAACTGGCCACCCAGCGCTTCGCCCTGAGCGGCGAATTCCGCGCCGCCGTGCTCATCGGTTTCCTGGGCGCTTACACGACCTTCTCGACCTTCGCCCTGGAAACCCTGAACCTGTTCGAACAGGGCAGCTTTTTCAAGGTGTTGCTGAACGTGACCCTCAGCGTTCTGCTCTGCCTCGCCGCCGTCTGGCTGGGCGCCGTCGTGGGTCGGCGTCTGTTCGCCGGCGGCCTGGGGCTGACGCTGGAAGCCGGCATTTCCTGGCCCTGGGCGGCGGCGGGCGTGGCGCTCGCCTTCCTCGCCGGGCTGTGGCTGGGCCGGCAAATCTAATCATATCGATCAATCAGAAACCACGGACCTCTCATGCTAGATCCCCGCTTGTTCCGCACCCAACTGGACGAAGTCGAAGCGCAACTGGCCCGACGCGGCCATGCCATCGACAAGGGCGCGTTCCTGGCCCTGGAAGCTCGCCGCAAGGACATCCAGGTGCGCACCCAGGATTTGCAAAACGAGCGCAATACCCGCTCCAAAGCCATCGGCCAGGCCAAGGCGCGCGGCGAGGACATTCAGCCTTTGCTCGACGAAGTGGCCCATCTCGGCGACTCGCTCAAGCAACTGGAACAGGATCTGAGCGACATCCAGACCCAACTGGAAGAAAGCCTCTTGGGCATCCCCAACATCCTCGACGCCGAGGTGCCGGACGGCAGAAGTGAAGAAGACAACGTCGAGATCCACCGCTGGGGTGTACCCACGCGCTTCGATTTCGCGCCCAAGGATCACGTCGATCTGGGCGTGGGGCTGGGCTATTTGGATTTCGAGGCGGCGGCCAAGGTCACCGGCGCCCGCTTCGTCACCCTGCATGGTCCTCTGGCCCGTCTGCAGCGCGCGCTCACCCAGTTCATGCTGGACACCCACGGCGGAGAACACGGCTACAGCGAAACCTACGTGCCTTTCATGGTCAACGCCGACAGCCTGCGCGGGACCGGCCAGCTTCCGAAATTCGAGGAAGACTTGTTCAAGATCGTGCGCGAACCGGCCTATTACCTGATTCCCACCGCCGAGGTGCCGGTCACCAATCTGGTCCGCGACGAAATCCTGGAGGCCGAAACCCTGCCGCTGAAATTCGTCGCCCACACGCCCTGTTTCCGCAGCGAAGCCGGCTCCGGCGGCAAGGACACGCGCGGCATGATCCGCCAGCACCAGTTCGAAAAAGTGGAACTGGTGCGCATCGAACGCCCGGAAGACTCGGCCGCGGCGCACGAGGAACTCACCCGCCACGCCGAAATCATCCTGGAAAAACTTGGGCTACCCTATCGCCGCATCGTGCTGTGCGCGGGCGACACCGGTTTTTCCTCGGCCAAGACCTACGACCTGGAAGTCTGGCTGCCGGGGCAGAATACCTATCGCGAAATTTCTTCCTGCAGCAACTTCCGCGATTTCCAGGCCCGCCGCCTGCGCGCCCGCTGGCGCAACCCGGATACCGGCAAGCCGGAACTGGTCCACACCCTCAACGGCTCCGGATTGGCCGTCGGCCGCACCCTGGTTGCGGTCATGGAGAACTACCAGGACGAACAGGGGCATATCCGGGTGCCGGACGTGTTGCAGCCCTATCTGGGCGGATTGACCGTGATCGGCTGATCCCCCCACACCGCGCTGATGAACGGTGCCGGCCGGTCTACGCAGTAGACGGCGAAAACCGGGGGTCATCGCCCGTTACTATCGCTAAGCAAACGATTTTTTTCTAACTCACAGGGAATTACGCATGAAAGTCACCGTATTCGGTTCCGGTTATGTCGGTTTGGTCACAGGCGCCTGTCTGGCGGAGGTTGGCAACGACGTGGTCTGCGTCGATATCGACCAGGGCAAGATCGACCGCCTCAACCAGGGCGAGATCCCGATCCACGAACCCGGCCTGGATGCCGTCGTCGAACGCAACCGGGCGGCCAAGCGCCTGCATTTCACCACCGACGTCGCCACCGGCGTGGCGCACGGTTTGTTCCAGTTCATCGCGGTCGGCACCCCGCCCGACGAGGACGGCTCGGCCGATTTGCAATACGTGCTGGCGGTGGCCAAAAGCATCGCCGAACACCAACAGGACTATCGCGTGGTGGTGAACAAGTCCACCGTGCCGGTCGGCACCGCCGACAAGGTGCGCGATGCCATCAAGGCGCGCCAGGCCGAATTGGGCAAGAACATCGAATTCGACGTGGTCTCCAACCCCGAATTCCTCAAGGAAGGCGCCGCCATTGAAGACTTCATGAAACCCGACCGCATCGTGGTGGGCACCGACAATCCGCGCACCACCGAGTTGCTGCGCGCGCTCTATGCGCCCTTCAACCGCAACCACGACCGCCTGGTGTGCATGGACATCCGCTCCTCCGAGCTGACCAAATACGCCGCCAACGCCATGCTGGCCACCAAGATCAGCTTCATGAACGAACTGGCCAACCTGGCCGAGCGGCTGGGCGCCGACATCGAAAAGGTGCGCGTGGGCATCGGCTCCGATCCCCGCATCGGCTACCACTTCATCTACCCCGGCTGCGGCTACGGCGGCTCCTGCTTCCCCAAGGACGTCAAGGCCTTGGAACGCATCGCCCGTGAAGTGGATTACCAGGCCGAACTGTTGCAGGCGGTCGAGTCGGTCAACGACCGGCAGAAATTCAAGGTGTTCGAGCAGATCAACACCCACTTCAAGGGCGACCTGAAGGGCAAGACCATCGCCCTCTGGGGCCTGGCTTTCAAGCCCAATACCGACGATATGCGCGAAGCGCCCAGCCGGGTGCTGATCGAAGCCTTATGGGCGGCGGGGGCGAAAGTGCGGGCCTATGATCCGGTCGCACAGGAAGAGGCCCATCGCATCTACGGCGAGCGCCCGGATTTCGCTCTGGCCGCAAGCGCCGAAGACGCCTTGCAAGGCGCCGACGCCCTGGCCGTGGTGACCGAATGGAATGTGTTCCGCAGCCCGGATTTCGGGCAGATCAAGGCGGCCTTGAAAGAGCCCGCCATTTTCGACGGGCGCAATCTCTACGATCCCCGGCAGTTGAAGGAACTCGGCTTCCACCATTACGCCATCGGGCGGGTGCAGCGGAACTGAGTTAGCGTACTCGGGCCGGCCGGACCCGGCCCGAGTACCCGCCTCTGGATCAGCAGCCGTCGAGCGCCATGGAGTTGCGCCAACACTGATCCTCCCGCTCGAACAAGCGGTTCGCCTCCACCGGCCCCCAGGTACCCGCGGGGTAGGTCTGGATGAAATCCCGCTCCATGGCCCACACTTTCAGCATCGGGTCCACCACCCGCCACGCCCAGGTGACCTCGTCGGAACGCAGGTACTGGGAATGGTCGCCCTCGATCACGTCCAGCAGCAAGGTTTCATAGGCATCCAGCTTGTAGTCGCAGCCTTCCGGCGTGCAGGTGCTGGCGTCCAGCTGCGTGGTGCGCGTCCGCATGCCGATGCCCGGCTCGCGGATCTGCACCTCGGCGCGTATGCACTGCTCCGGCTGTATGCCTAATAGCAGCCAGTTCTGCGGAATATCGTGGATGGGCGTCTCGCGGAACAACTGCTGCGGCGGATGCTTGAAGCGGATGGCGATATGCGAACCGTGGCGCGCCATGCGCTTGCCGGTGCGCAGATAAAAAGGCACGTTGCGCCAGCGCCAATTGTCGATGTAAAGCTTCATGGCGGCATAGGTTTCGGTGGTGCTGTGAGCCGGTATGTCCGCCTCTTCCAGATAGCCCGGAACCGACTGGCCGCCGATGTGTCCGCGTCCGTACTGGGCGCGGAAAGCGTGGGCGTGTACGGCGTTCTTGGGGATGGGGCGTATGGACTTGAGCACCTTCACCTTCTCGTCGCGTATGGATTCGGCATCCAGATTGGGCGGCGGCTCCATCGCGACCAGCGCGAGCATCTGCATCAGATGGCTTTGTATCATGTCGCGCAAGGCCCCGGCACCCTCGTAAAAGCTAGCCCTGTCCTCGATGCCGGCCGACTCGCAGTGCGTGATCTGCACGTGATCGATGAAATTCCTGTTCCACAGGGGCTCCAGCATGATGTTGGCGAAACGGAACAGAAACACGTTCTGCACCGTTTCCTTGCCCAGATAATGGTCGATGCGGAACAACTGGTGTTCGTCGAAATCCCGGCGCAAGCCGTGATCCAGGCTCTCGGCGTCCTCGAGGTCGTAGCCGAACGGCTTTTCGATCACCAGCCGGCGCCAGCCGCCTGACTCCTGATTCAAACCCACCGCCGCCAACGATCGCGCCACGCCCTTGTATTCCGCCGGCGGCAAGGACAGATAAAAAACCTGATTGGACGGAAATTCCGCCGTGGTCTCCAGCGTATTCCGCAATTGTTCGAACGATGCCGGCTCGGCAATGTCGCCTTTGAAATAATGCAGGCGCGCGAGAAATTGAGGCAGGCTCTGGCTATCGACGAGCTTTGCCGCAGGCTCCAGCCACTTGCCGACTTCCTTGCGCCAGGAATCCGTAGTCCAATCCTTGCGGCCGACGCACAGGATGACCAGTCCCTTGGGCAACTGACCCGCGACATCCAGGTTGAACAGGGATGGCAGCAGTTTGGTGCGCGACAGATGACCGGTGGAACCAAAGATCACGAATACGCAGGAATCGAGCATGGCGGCTTTCCCCTGGATTGGGTGTGGTGGAAAATGCGCTCTCAGGCCAACGGTGCGGAGACCATCCCGGACGCCCGGCCCCTCGGTTATTGTCGATAAGGTAGGCGAATGAGCGAAGAAAGACTAGATCGCGCCCTGAGCATGATAGATCAGGCCAACGGGGAAGACCCGGAACGGGAAAACTGGCAAGGACAGGATTACCCCAGGGCGCTGCTGTACGGGCTGCGGATGTCGGCCTGGCTGGAAAAACTGACACCGGAGCCGAACGACGCGCAGCGCATAGCGGCCCGGGCCCAGCATATCCGCCGCTGGACTGTGCCGCGCGACAGCTATCCGGCGACGCGGGAAGGTTATCTGCAATGGCGTAGTTTTCTTTATCGTTTCCATGCCGAACAGGCCGCCGCTATCGCGCACGAAAACGGCTACCCCGAAAGCGTGGTTGCGGCGGTGAAGAAAATGGTCGGCAAGCAAGGCATCAAGCAGGATGCCGAGGTGCAGCTTATCGAAGACGTCGCATGCCTGGTATTCCTGGAACATTATTTCCCCGATTTCGCCGAAGGCTATGACGAAGAAAAGCTGATCGGCATCGTGCGCAAAACCTGGCGCAAGATGTCCGATCAGGCCCGGCAAGCCGCCCTGCAACTGAGTTTGCCGGAAACGCTGACGGGCGTCGTCGGCAAGGCGCTCGAGGAAACTGCTCAATAATGCCCTTTTGGAAAACCTCCCCTAAACGGCGCGACGACACGGAAATAGCCATCGACTCCTCATCAGCCGGTCGTAATCACTTGGCGCGCTATGCGTGCCTGTCCATCACGGCCGCGCTGATCACCATGGCGTTGAAAACCTGGGCCTGGTGGCTCACCGGATCCGTCGGACTGCTCTCCGACGCGATGGAGTCCCTGGTGAATCTGGTCGCCGCCCTGATGGCCCTGATCATGCTGCTGGTGGCGGCCCGCCCACCCGACGACCAGCATCATTACGGCCATGGCAAGGCGGAGTATTTTTCCAGTGGCCTGGAAGGCGCTCTGATCATCGTGGCCGCCGCCGGCATCGCCGTCACGGCCTGGGATCGCTGGCAACACCCGCGGCCCTTGCAGGCGCTGGACGTCGGCCTGGCATGGTCCGCGCTGGCGGCACTGGTCAACCTTGGGGTGGCGTTGATTTTGTTACGCGTGGGCAAACGCTACGGCTCGATCAGCCTGGAAGCCGACGCCAAACACCTGCTGACGGACGTGTGGACATCGGCAGGCGTGCTGGCCGCATTGGGGGCGGTCTTATACACCGGCCGCTTATGGCTGGATCCGGTCATCGCCGGCTTGGTGGCGCTCAACATCGTGTGGTCCGGCCTGCAACTGATATACCGCTCCGCATCCGGACTGCTGGACGCCACGCTACCCGCGGAAGA
The DNA here is from genome assembly GCF_016925495.1 of Methylococcus sp. EFPC2. Classification (NCBI taxonomy): domain Bacteria; kingdom Pseudomonadati; phylum Pseudomonadota; class Gammaproteobacteria; order Methylococcales; family Methylococcaceae; genus Methylococcus; species Methylococcus sp. EFPC2. The sequence goes on from NZ_CP070491.1 coordinate 2,275,332, forward strand.
GAACCGGCGCATAGATGCCGTCATCGCGCGCTACCGGGAACGGGGCGTGGTGTTTCACGACCTGCGCACCCGCCAGTCCGGGATGCAGCGCTTCATGACCGTGCACGTGCTGGTTCCCGGCGCGATGTCCGTACAGCAAGGCCACGATCTGGTCGAAACGATAGAAGCGGAGATCCGCCAAACGGTTCCCGGCATCCAAATCATCAGCCATCTGGAACCGCTTGAAGATCCGGCCTCCTTCGTTCATGGCCGGCCCGAGCACGCCGTCGACGTCGGCAGGCTGACGCTGGAGCAGGCGCCGAAACCCGACACGCGGGCCGACGACTTTATCCGGTGATCAGTTGTTCGAGCGCCTCGAGCTGCGCCAGGGTGCCCAAAGCCAGCAACTGATCGCCGGTCTCCAGCACCAGCGCGACATCGGGATTGGGCAGCACTTGGCTACCCCGCAAAACGACCAGCACATTGGCACCGGTGCGGGTGCGGGCATCCAGCTCCGCCAGACTGCGACCCACGGCCTGGGCCCCGGAATGCACCTTGATGCCCTCCAGGCTCAGGGACTCGTCGCCACGCTTGATGACCGTATCGAAAAAATCGATGACGGTCGGGCTCAAGATCAAATGAGCGAGACGCCGGCCGCCTATCGCATAGGGACTGATGGCGCGGTTCGCGCCCGCGCGCATCAGCTTGGGGATGCTGGATTCGTCTACCGCGCGGGACACGATATACAAATCCGACTTCAACACGCGCGCCGAAAGCACTATGTAAAGGTTATTGGCATCCTCACCGGTCGTGACGATCAGGCCATTGGCCCGGCGGATGCCGGCACGTTCCAGGCTTTCGTCCTGCGTCGCATCGCCCGAAATGAACAGGAAGCCGTGCTGATGGGCGTAGTGGTGGGAATCGCCGCTCGGATCAACGATCACGAATGGCACCTTGGCTTCGTACAGTTCCCAGGCCGCCTGCTTGCCTACGCGGCCGAGCCCGGCGATGACGATGTGTTCCTGCAACTTGTCGATTTCTCGTTGCATCTTTTTTTCCCCCATGGGATCGAGCAGCCGCCGGCTCACCAAGTAATCCATCACCACGGTCCAACTGTAAAAAACGCCTCCAACTCCGGTCAACCCCACCAGCATGGTGAAAATGCGGCCTTGGCTGTCCAGACGGATGACTTCGCCATAACCGATGGTGGTTATGGTGATGACTGTCATGTAGAGGGCATCGAGCACGGTCGCGCCTTGCTGGCGCCCCAGCCATGTATAGCCGGCCGTGCCGATGACGATTACGGCCACGACCAGTCCGACGGGCAACAACAGACGCATGCGAAGAGAGCGGGCGGTATCGGACGTCATGGCTACGGCTCCCTTCGTCTCGTGGCGGTACAAACAGAGGAAAGCCTAGTGGCGATATAATGGCCGCTCACGCAGCCACAGTACGAGCCTCTCATGTCTCAATTCGACAACGTCAGCGTTATCAAGAAAGCCAATGTTTACTTCGACGGGAAATGCGTCAGCCACACGATAGGATTCCCGGACGGCAGTCGCAAATCGGTAGGGGTGATTTTGCCTTCCCTACTGACCTTCAACACCGCAGCGCCGGAGATCATGGAGATCGTCGGAGGAAGCTGCAATGTGAAGCTGGCGGGAGAAGAAGAATGGAAAACCTACGGCGAGGGCGATAACTTCCAGGCTCCCGCCGATAGCCGATTCGACATCGAAACTCTGGAAACCCTGCACTACGTTTGCCACTTCGGCTGAGTGCTCGGACCGAAGCCGTATCCCGGCGGGCGAAACGGGATACGGCCGGAGCCGTCAGGCGGCGGCGTCCTGCGGGGGGCCGGATTCCCGATAATCGCCTTGCCAGAGCTTCTCCAACTGATAAAACTCGCGTATCTGCGGTTTCATCACATGGACGATGACATCGCCCAAATCGACCAGAACCCATTCTCCCGCGGCCTGCCCTTCGATACCCAAGGGCTGAACGCCGTGATCCTTGCTCTTCTCGGCCACCTGGTCGGCCAATGAACGGGCATGCCGGTCGGAGTTTCCGCTGGCTATCACCATATAATCGGCGATGCTGGTTTTTCCCCTGACATCGATCACCCGTATATCTACCCCCTTGCCGTCGTCCAGGATGGACGATACCAAGGCCAATAGTTCATCACTCTGCATGTTTACGTTACTTGCCTATCTAAAAAATTGGTAAAAAACGAGTCGGCCGGCACCACCGGGTAGTCTCGGAACCCGTCAATGCGATGCGTAGGCCTTGGTCCAAAGATGCCGAACCAGCAAAATGAAAGGCATTTTGAGCCAGTGGGAGCGCAGGAACAAGAACCCGCGCGCCAGGTTGCTCAGCCCAGAAACTTCCGGAGCAAAGGCCGCCAGGAACACTGCGTTCATGAACCGCGCCCATGCCACCGGCGGCCCAAAGCGGTCGCAGGCCCGCAAGACCTCCTCAGGTATCGGCGTATTCAAGGCCGCATGCACCCCGTGCAAGGCATAATACAGTATGCGACCAAGGTTGAGCTCCTCTGCGCGCCTGAGCAAGCGGTCGTAATAACCGGGGGTTTCCGCTGCAAACTGACGCAGTAATAAGTCCAAGTCGGACAAATCGCGCAAGGCGCGTTCGCATTCGCCGCTTGTAAATAAATGGGTCGCGCTATGCAGGACCAGATCCTCCGCCCCCAGGATACGAAAGCGCGAATCCGGCAGCGGACGACTCTCCTCAAATAATCGTCCGGCCACCAATTGGATACGCCCGGTCACCGGCAGCAGCGTATGATGCACATCGACCTCGACCCACCTGTCCGGATGCCGGAGGGGCGGTATCTCATGCATCCAATCCCGGTAATAGCGTTCATCATATTCGCTCAAAGCGCCGGATACCCAACCTGCCGCCTTGAGTGCATTTTCGGCTTCGTCGATGTGGGTACGCGGGACCAGGATGTCAACATCGGCGAAATCCCTCCCGCGGCCGACCTGGAGTCCGCCCTGCAAGTAGGCAGCGCCCTTGAGCAAGATCACGGGAAACGGGCACTCACCAAGCACTCTGTGCAGACGGTCTAGCTCCCAAGCCGCGACTCTTTGTTGGGCGCCGACCTGGACCTCCGCGCCCGTCATGTGCAGCCTCACCTGATCGGGCAAATCCTCCCAGATACCCACGTCATGAGCCAGTGCCCCCAGCCTGGCGAGCAGGCGTGTGGAACGGGCCAAAGGCAACAAGACATCCCATTCCCTCAGGGTCAGCGATTCCATGGAGACTGGAGCGTATAGGATCTGCCGGAGCAAACTGTAAGGCGTCGCCAGGGTCACTCTCCCCGCTCCAGGTCGGCCAATGCCGACAACGCATCGTCGAGGCACCCGAACTCCAGCGAATAACACGCGCACCGCCGAATCAGCCCGGCGACGGTGCGAAATCCAGCTTCGCCTAACAACTCGTAATTGAATGAGTTATTGGCAAGCCGGAGGAACGACCGTGCTTTAGGATAGGGCTGCAGAGTCAATGATGCGCCCTCCCGGAAACGAGGGAAGACTATCCATGCCGGCATGGCTTTCTCGCGCATCCGAGCGACCGAATTCGCGTCTGCCCTCAAGTGAGCGACCGTGCCTTTGCGGGTCTTAGGGAAGGAGGGACCGAGCGGAGCAAGCGGAAACCGCTCCCGTATCACATCGATCGAGCGATTTTTCAATGCCACCGGTCGGGGCTGGGGAACGAGAGCGAGATCATCCCTATCGACCATCCCGAACTCGTCCGACAGCAAACGCCAGCCGCTTAGCGTCAAAGCGGCACAGAGCGTGCTTTTTCCAGACCCCGGATGAGCGGGCAACAATAATACGCGGCCGTTCTTTTCAAGAACCGCGGAATGCAGCAGCAGGAAGCGATGGGCGAGATGAGCGATAGACCAATTCAAGCCCCATTCGAACATGGGTGCCGCGTGATCGGCGGGAAAGGGATCGAATAGGGCCTGTCCGTCGCGAGCAAAAACGACTTGGGGCTTTATCCAACCGCGTAACCCCTGGGGCCGGGTAATACCCAGATGAAAGTCCGCGAAGACGCCATCTGGCTCGACGGGGTAACGTCCGTAGAAAAAAAACAGCGCAGCCGCAAAGGAGCTCGAATTACTTTTCAGGCGGGCAGAAAAAGCGCCTATGTGTAAAACCAGCCCACCTTTACTCAGCAAGAAGGCCAGTTCACGTTCGGAGAACCGATCAAGCGTCATGCGCTACCGGTTCGACCAGCGCCAGAGACTCGAACTCATGCATTAAACGGATTATCGTTTGACTATCGACCGTCTCCCCGCCACAGACCTCGTTCAACAGGCCGCTTAAGGCATCGACCGACAAACTTCGAGCTTGCAAACTACGCAGCGCTTCCGTTGCCAAGGCATTGAGGAGGTGGGTCTGGGAAGTTCGAGTGTCGAAAAGAACCCATTCATCGCCCCATGATTCCCACAGAAAAACTGCGGCCGACGCATCCGGGGCTTTCCAGAGAGTATCCAGATAGCGTGCCTAGCTGATAGAGCACCAACAGGATTCGGAAATCGCCGAAGCACCTCCCGTCGTAAATACTACGTACCCCACCTGTTTAGTAGTGCCGTCTTCCGTCGTTTGGGGCGTACCCGCAGAGTCCGTCACCACGAGACCGTCGGCGCTCGCAGGTGCCGGGGTCTCGGGCAGCAAATACTTTAGTCCACTGCTGCCATCGACATAATAGCCCGAGACCCTCTCCGAACCCGTGGGATAGCGGACTTCCACAGGGGAAGTCGAAGTCTGTGTGAATTTTTCCTGTACGCCTACGGAGGTTACGAATCCCCACCAGACCAAGGAATCCGGCGGCGTCTGACTCTGGTAGACCTCAATATCTACGGCATCCGTATCTATCTCCCAGCCTCCACCTCCACCCGAGCTACGTGCTCGCAGCTTCTTCAATTTTGTCCACTTGATGGGGACACGCAGATAGGAGTCGCCCCCAACCTTAACACTCGGTGGCGTTTGGAGGGCTTGCGTCTGGCTAGCCTGAACGCAACCGTCGGCGCTACTCGCAGCCAAAGCAGCACCGCTGCGCAGCGTTACTATCATCGGCAACACCGCCGCCGAGCCTTTCAGTAGGGTACGTCGGCGTGTATCGGCTTTTTCTAGGCCCACTACCTGCTCGCCTTCCTGACAGTCTGGGTTCTGATCTGCGGCGCTGTTCATGAGTTCGACCTCTGACTTTGGTGTCCGTACATTACGTTGCGTACTTTACGATAATACGAAGCCAATGAATCTCCTTTCATCTGCAACATCTCAATCTTACATAATTGCCTTTAGCAATGCACTTCTAATGCCATAAAAAAAACTACATTAAATACAAGGCACTGAAAACGGCGATAGGAGGCAATGTAAAAAAAACCGACATCCTCATCGATTACGTCAGGATACGATAATTATTGGGCGCCCTTGCCTAACAGACCGAGCGCAAATTTGATCGGAATCGCGTAACTGATCCCGCTGGGCTTTGCCAGCAGGTTCTCCTTGGTTTCCTGTACGAAGACCTTGTTTATGATACCCACCACGACGCCTGTGCGGGGGTCGTATAAGGGGCTTCCGCTATTGCCCGGATAAGCGGTCGCGTCTAGCTGGAATACGTCGTACGGCGCATTCAGCCGGCTCAGCATTTTCCCGTTGAGTTGACGCATCTGTTGAACAGGAATGGCCACCGGGGTAATGGCAGAGATGATGCCGCGATGGGTGACTGGATGCAGCCCCAGTACCACACCGATAGGGTAACCCGTAAACGCATAGGTCTCCCCCTCCCTGACCTTATCGGAATCCCCCAACGCCAAGGGCGGCAAGCGAGGACCACCGATCTTCAGCAAAGCGATATCGTGGACTTCGTCGCTGGCGACATGCGTCGCCAGCCTTATCTTTTCCTCCCCGCCCTCGCGCACAAACACGGCGATGCTTTCGAATCTTGCCGCGTCGAGCGTCTTGGGCAGCACATGGGCATTGGTGAGGACATGTTGCCCGTCCCCCACCGCGAAACCCGTACCGGCGAAGTTAACGGGCGGACTGCGTGTTTTCTGAAATGTACCCACGCCCACAACGCTTGGCTTGCTACGCGCCACGGTATCCGGCAATTCGTCGGCGCTGCCACCCAGCGCCCAAACCAGACCCAGCACACCCAGCCACGAGCGTCGCATACGCCCGCCTAGCTCCGCAAGCGGGCAACGCCGTTGCCCATGGATTTATTGTTGCGGTTTGACATACACATCACCTTGAGCCCGTAACTGCTGGAGATACGCAGTCAACTCGATTTGCCCAAGGTTTTTGAACAAAAAGTCACGCGCCAAGGACAGCTCCTTGGGATCGACCTTCTCGCTGGAGCCCTCAGAAACGGAAAGCAATCGATATACAACCGGGCTTCCGTCTTCGACCGACACGATACCCGGAAGCGCATCAGCGCCAGCGCCTTGGCGTGCGGATGGCGCTTGAAAAACCGCCTTTACCAAAACGGGCGAAAGCTTGCTCTCCACTCTGCCAACAACGCCCGAGTTGATGACATTTAAACCTAAGTGCTTGGACGCATCGGCCAGAGACTTACCCTGTTTGACCTCGTCAACGATTTGCGTTGCCCGCTTGCGGGCTTCCTCGCGGGAAGCCTCTTCCCGCATGCGAGCCACGATCGCTTGCTTCACTTCGGCCAACGGCTTGTCGGATGCAGGCTGATGTTCTTTGACACGCAACAGATAAACTTTGTCGCTGCCTACCTCGACGGGCTCGCTGTTCCGGCCATTCAACACATCCGCCCCAAAACTGGCCTTGCGCACGGCCTCCTCGGCTGCGATCCCTTCACCCTGTTCTCGGGTGAAGAAACCCGTTTCTTGGATATTCAAATTCAACGCCTTGGCCGCCGCTTCCAAACTGTCGGGATGCTCAAAGCCCTGTTCGGTCAGCTTTTGACCCAATTCGTAGAACTTGTTTTCCGCTGCAGTGCGCTGAAAACTCTTAATCAACTCCGCACGCGTTTCCTCGAAGCTCCGTACTTTCGGTACGTCAATCTCGGTGACTTTGATCAAATGGTACCCAAAAGATGTCTTCACCGGCTCAGACACTTCGCCTTTAGCCAGCTTAAACGCCGCATCCGAGAATGCCGGCTCCATGCCCTCTTTGGACATCAACCCGAGATCGCCGCCCTTCTCTGCTGAAATCGTATCGTTAGAAAACTGCTTGGCGAGCTTGGCGAAATCTTCACCAGCCAGCGCGCGCTGCCTCACCTGAGCGATTTTTTCCAGCGCAGACTTGTCCTCGTCGGGTTTGCTTGCATCGACTGCCAACAGTATGTGGCTAATCTTCCGCTTCTCGACCGCGGTCAGCTGATTTTTCTGCTCCTCATACAACGCCGTCAACTCTTCCTCAGTCGGTTTTATGTCCTTGCCGACATCATCGAGAGTGATAGCAATATATTGAATCGCTACCCGTTCCGGGCTCTGAAAAGAAGCGATATTGTTGCGGTAATAGGTCTCGATTTGTTGATCGCTAAATTGGCCTTCGTATTTTTTCAGCGGCACGGTCACATAGTCGAACACGCGCTGCTGGTTACGCAAACGATAAAAATCGTCAATTTGCTTTTGTGTGACAAAGGCCGTATCCGACAGACCACGCTGATACTGCTCCAGGGTCAGAGTCCTGCGAATCTGCGCGATGAACTGGGTTGGATTCATACCCTGAGAACTAAGCATGAGCTTATACTTTTCCTTGTCAAACTTTCCCTCCGTCTGAAAATAGGGCAACGTTTGCACAAATCCGCGCACATCCTCATCGCCGATCGCCAAGCCTTTATCCTCAGCGCTGTGGACGACCAGTTCATCTCGGATGAGACGCTCCAAGGATTCGCGTTTAAGCTCCGCCTCGTCGAACTGACCAAGGCCCACCAAGCTAGATAGACTCTGTTCATAGACGCGATTGACGTCGCGCTCGAATATTTCGCTACCAGCCACCACTGCCATAGGCTGTTCCTTGCCGGTATCAATGTAATTCTGTATACCCCAAAGTGCGAACGGCACGCCTATCATGATGAGCATGACCCAGGCGAAAATCCCATGTGCTTTATCGCGTATCGCTTGCAGCATATCTGAAGAACCTTTACGGGTAAGTGTATCTAAGTGATAGGGATTTCTTTCGAACACAAAAAACCCCGCGACACAGGTCGCGGGGTTTTTTAATTTGGCGGAGCGGACGGGGCTCGAACCCGCGACCCCCGGCGTGACAGGCCGGTATTCTGACCAACTGAACTACCGCTCCAAAATTGGTGGGTGCTGTAGGGATCGAACCTACGACCCTCGCCTTGTAAGGGCGATGCTCTCCCAGCTGAGCTAAGCACCCAAGTCGACCATCCCTGACTTGTCCGATTAGTTTACTTCATCTTTCAGCGCTTTACCAGCTTTAAATGAAGGAATTTTTGCAGCCTTAATAGTGATGCTATTTCCGGTTTGCGGATTGCGCCCCTGTCGCTCCGCACGTTCTTTTACTCCAAACGAGCCAAATCCCACCAAGGACACGGTCTCTCCTTTTTTCAAGGCGCCAGTAACAGCAGCGATAAACCCATCCAGCGCCCGCCCTGCGTCTGCCTTGGTCAGGTCCGCCGATTCTGCGATCGCTTCTATAAGTTCTGCCTTATTCATTCATTCCACCTATCGATCTGTGTGTGTTTTGGAGTTGTGTCGATATCTTACGAGATACAGTCCGCGCCACCATCCCGGCCCTGCCAGAAACAATGTGCCAGCCAATTTAGCAGTTGACCAAAACCGCTGTCAAGGCGCTGAGCGCCTTGATTTCCGGGCATTTGAGCGGTACTCCACAGTTGATGATACGCCTCTCGTGCGACGAGGGCATTCGGGATTCCGCCGGCAGAGTTAGCCCCGCCTAAGCGGTGGGTATCGCCTAATGGGCCACTAAGGCCGTCGGCGGGTTTCCAGAAATGGCTGCGTGCTCGGCACCTTTCGCGCCTGAAGCCGTTTCTAGCGGTTCCGGCATACGCTGAAGTGCGTGCGCCAGCACTTCGTCTATCCAGCGGACCGGAACAATCTCCAGATCTTGCTTGATGTTTTTGGGGATTTCATTCAAGTCCTTCTCGTTATCTCGAGGAATCAATACCTTACGTATTCCGCCACGGTGAGCGGCTAATAGCTTTTCCTTCAGGCCGCCGATAGGCAAAACCTCGCCTCGCAGCGTGATTTCCCCGGTCATCGCCACTTCGGAGCGAACAGGAATACCGGAGAGCGTCGACACCAGAGCCGTACACATACCGATACCCGCGCTAGGACCATCCTTGGGCGTCGCCCCCTCCGGCACGTGAATATGCACATCGTGCTTCTGGTAAAATGCGGGGTCTATACCCAACTTCTCCGCCCGAGTCCTTGCCACCGTCATCGCGGTGTGAATGGACTCCTGCATCACCTCGCCGAGTTTGCCCGTGTAGGTTTGTTTGCCCGAGCCCGGCATAATGACCGCCTCTATTGTTAGCAATTCGCCCCCGACTTCCGTCCAGGCTAAACCAGTCACCTGCCCGACCTGATCGTTCTCCTCGGCTCTGCCGTAACGGAAACGTTGCACTCCCAGATATTGATCCAGGTTTTTGTGATTGACCGTAACCTTACGCGTACTGGCCTTAAGCAACAGATTCTTGACAACTTTGCGGCAGATCTTGGCGATCTCCCGTTCGAGTGAGCGGACCCCGGCCTCGCGTGTGTAATACCGGATGATGTCACGTATCGCCGTTTCGGTGATCTGTATTTCGTGCTCTTTCAAGCCATTGTTCTTGACCTGCTTGGGAACAAGGTACCGCAAGGCGATGTTGATCTTTTCATCTTCCGTGTAGCCCGCGATGCGGATAACCTCCATGCGATCTAGCAAGGGCGCGGGAATGTTCATCGTGTTGGCCGTGGCAACAAACATGACCTCCGACAAATCGAAATCCACTTCGAGGTAATGGTCGTTGAAGGTGTGGTTTTGCTCCGGATCCAGCACTTCAAGCAGCGCCGACGCCGGGTCGCCGCGAAAATCCATGGCCATTTTGTCGATTTCATCGAGCATGAACATGGGGTTACGGGTCTTTACCTTGGACAAGTTTTGCAGGATCTTGCCCGGCATAGAACCGATATAGGTCCGGCGGTGCCCGCGTATTTCCGCTTCGTCGCGCACGCCGCCCAATGCCATGCGGACATATTTTCGGTTGGTCGCTCGCGCGATGGACTGCCCCAGCGACGTTTTGCCGACACCCGGCGGCCCCACGAGGCATAGTATGGGGCCCTTCATCTTGCGCACGCGCTGCTGTACGGCGAGGTATTCCAGGATACGCTCCTTCACCTTCTCCAGGCCGTAGTGCTCTTCTTCGAGTATGGTTTCCGCTTTCCGGATATCGTGGCTGACCTTGGTGCGTTTCTTCCACGGCACGTTCACCATCCAGTCGATATAGTTGCGCACCACCGTCGCCTCCGCAGACATCGGCGACATCAGGCGCAGTTTGTTCAATTCCGCCTCGGCTTTCGTGCGCGCGGCGTCCGGCATGCCGGACTTTTCGATCTTGCGAGCGAGTTCCTCCACCTCGTTGGGCACATCATCCATTTCGCCCAACTCCTTCTGAATCGCTTTCATCTGTTCATTCAGATAGTACTCGCGCTGATTCTTTTCCATCTGCTGCTTCACCCGGCCGCGGATACGCTTTTCCATTTCCAGCATATCCACTTCGCCTTCCATGAACGTCATGAGACGTTCCAACCGAGCAGCGATATCAGCCATTTCGATGATGGCCTGCTTGTCCTCGATCTTGATGGTCATGTGGGCGGCGATGGTGTCGGCCAACCGGCTCGGATCGTCGATCCCCGCTAGCGAATTCAATACTTCCGGCGGTATCCGTTTATTCAGCTTGACGTACTGATCGAAGGAATTGATCGCGGTCCTCGAGAGAACCTCGACCTCCTGGTCGGACAAGGAAAGCTCATCGTGTAGAGGCGAAACGGAAGCCATGAAATGCTTGCCTTCCATTACGTAGCGCTGTACCCGCGTCCGCTGTTCGCCTTCTACCAATACCTTGACCGTTCCATCCGGCAATTTGAGCAATTGCAGGATGTTCGACAAGGTACCCACTTCATACAGGTCATCGAAGCTCGGCTCGTCGATATCGGCATCTCTTTGTGCGACCAACAGTATCTGCTTATGCTCGCGCATGGCATCGTCCAGCGCCTGGATCGACTTCTCCCGCCCGACGAATAACGGTATCACCATGTGGGGATACACAACGACATCTCGCAGAGGCAATACCGGGACCAGTTTTTCCAACTGCGCCGGATTTTCGTTTGTTTCGCTATTCATAAATGACCTGTGGGTCGAGGATACGACTTCTTCTATATGGGCGATCGAAGCTCAAAATACAAGGGGAGGCGAAAGAAATCCGTTCCCTCTAACGAAGCTGAAGTAGTTCGGCCGGCGGGATCAAGGCCGGGCCCGGAAATGGAGGACTAAGAGCGAGCCGGCGGAACGACGGCTCATGTAACGATGTTTGCCGGGTAGGCATGCACCCCGACCGTTGCGGCCGGGGTTTAAACCTACGAAATCACTCGCCTGCCGCCAGCTGCTTTTCGCTTTTGTAGATGAGGAGAGGCTCTCCCTCTCCCCGGATGACTTTATCGTCGATGACGACCTTGGAGATATGCTCACTGGACGGCAGCTCATACATGGTGTCCAGCAAGGCGTGTTCGAGTATGGTGCGCAGACCACGGGCGCCGGTCTTACGCTCCATGGCCCGCTTGGCGATGGAACCCAAGGCATCCTCGCGTATTTCGAGGTCGCAGCCTTCCATTTCGAACAGCTTCTTGTACTGTTTAACCAAGGCGTTTTTGGGCTCCGTCAGGATTTTGACCAATGCTGCCTGATCGAGCTCTTCCAGCGTTGCCACCACGGGCAAGCGGCCGACGAACTCGGGTATCAGCCCATAACGGATCAGATCCTCCGCCTCCACCTCGGCCAAGATCTCGCCGACGTTTTTGCTTTCATCCTTGCTTTTGACTTCGGCCGAAAAACCGATGCCGCCCTTCTCCGAACGGGAGCGGATGATCTTGTCCAATCCCGCGAACGCCCCGCCGCAAATGAACAGTATGTTGGCCGTATTGACCTGCAAGAACTCCTGCTGGGGGTGTTTGCGGCCGCCTTGCGGCGGAACCGAAGCGACCGTGCCCTCGATCAGCTTCAACAATGCCTGCTGCACACCCTCGCCCGACACGTCGCGGGTGATCGACGGATTATCGGATTTACGCGAAATCTTATCGATCTCGTCGATGTAGACGATGCCGGATTCGGCCTTCTCGACATCGTAATCGCATTTCTGCAGGATTTTCTGGATGATGTTTTCGACGTCCTCGCCGACATAGCCGGCTTCCGTCAGCGTCGTCGCATCCGCGATGGTGAAAGGCACATCCAGCAGGCGCGCAAGCGTTTCGGCCAGCAGCGTTTTTCCGGAGCCGGTCGGGCCTATGAGCAGTATATTGCTCTTGGCCAGTTCCACGTCGTTCTTGCGATTCTGCGCCCGCAACCGCTTGTAATGGTTGTAGACCGCGACCGCCAGCGTCCGTTTGGCCTTTTCCTGGCCGATGACGTACTCGTCGAGGACCTCCTTGATCTCCTTGGGCTTCGGCAGCCTGTCCGAGCCGGCGGCCATCGTATCCTGCAATTCCTCGCGTATGATGTCGTTACAGAGCTCGACACATTCGTCACACACGAACACGGCAGGCCCTGCAATCAGCTTGCGTACTTCATGCTGACTCTTGCCGCAAAACGAACAGTAGAGGAGCTTGCCGCTCCCGTCTTTGCTATTTTTTTCGTCACTCATTGCTATCCTCCTGCCGCTCGCGGCTGCCGCACGATGTAACCTGCGGCTCAGTGGATGTAAAGTACCTCCGGCGGAGGAAGCCTCAAGCCGATGCCGGCTGCCGGTTTGCCAGTACTTTATCGATTAGACCATACTGAGCCGCTTCCTCACCACTCATGAAGTTGTCACGGTCGGTGTCGACCTGGATTTTTTCCAGCGGCTGGCCGGTATGGTGAGCCAACACGCGATTCAGTTTTTCGCGAATGGACAGGATTTCCTTGGCGTGAATGGCGATATCGCTGGCCTGTCCCTGAAACCCACCCAAGGGCTGGTGGATCATCACGCGGGAATGGGGCAGACAGTAACGCTTGCCCGCAGCGCCACCGGTCAGCAACAGCGCGCCCATGCTGGCGGCCTGGCCGATACACAGCGTGCTGACATCGGGCTTGATGAATTGCATGGTGTCGTAGATCGCCATCCCCGCCGTGACTACGCCGCCGGGCGAGTTGATGTACAAATGGATGTCCTTGTCGGGGTTCTCCGACTCCAGAAACAACATCTGTGCAATCACCAGATTGGCCATGTAGTCTTCGACCGGACCGACCAAAAAAATGACCCGTTCCTTGAGCAGGCGCGAATATATGTCGAATGCGCGTTCGCCACGCGCCGACTGCTCGATAACGATAGGTACCAAGCCGGTCGCTTGAGTTTCGAAAGTGTTCATCTGCTCGCTTATCGGTAGAGGGTGGATACGAATCGCTAGCTCGCGGCCTGAGCGGCAGCCTGCATCAAGTCGCTAAAAGCGATTTGCGTCTCTTCCACTTTAGCCTTGGCCAGCACGACATCGACCAGTTGGTCTTCCAGCACCAGGCTCTGCACATTGCGCAATTGCTCGGGCGTATTGTAGTACCACTGGACCACCTGCTCGGGGCTCTCGTAGCTCGCCGCGATGTCCTCGACCGCCTCGCGCACGCGCGCCTGATCGACAGTCAGCTTCTCCGACTCGATCAGCTTGTTGAGGAGCAGGCCAAGCGCCACTCTACGCCGTGCGATGGGCTCGTAGTAGGCCCTCAGGGAGGTCTCATCGAGCGCCTGCTTCTGCTTTTGGGCAGACTCCCGCTGGGGCTGCGACAAGTGCTCGATTTCCTGATCGATTAAGACTTTCGGCAAGGCGATGCTGGTATTGCGTTCATACAAGACCTCCATCACCGAAGATTTGGTCCGTGCCTTGAGCGAGCGATTCATTTCGCGCGTCATGTTCTCGCGGATATCCGAGCGGAACGCATCCACATCGCCGTCCTCTATGCCGAAGGACCTTACGAATTCGCCATCGAGTTCCGGCAGAACCTTTTCTTCGACCTTGCCGACTTCGACCTCGAAGCGGGCCGTCTTGCCGGCTAATTTTTCGGCGGAATAATCCGACGGGAACTCGATCTCGAAATTGAGGTTAGCTCCGGCGCTCACGCCGATCAGCTTGTCCTCGAACCCCGGGATCAACATGTTCGAGCCCAACTCCACAGGCAGATTTTCCACCTTGCCGTTGGTGAAGTTTTCTTCGCCCAGCAAGCCCTCGAAACTGATGGTGACGCGATCGGCCTTGACGGCGGGGCGCTCGGCGACTTGCCAGGTGGCACGCTGATCGCGCAGGCGCTGTATCATGGCCTCGACATCCTGATCGGCCACCTCGGACGCATAACGTTTGACCTCCAGGGCTTCGAGCGGCATAGGCACGAACTCCGGCATGACCTCGAAATCGGCCACATAGCTCAAGCCCTCGCCTTCTTCGGCGCTGGCGGAACTAATCGTCGGGCCCCCGGCCGGAATCAGCTTCTCGTTGCGTACCGCCTCGTTGAAGCTGGACTGAATCAGATCCGACAACACTTCGTCGCGCACACCCGGCCCATAGCGTTTTTCGATCAGGCTGCGGGGCACCTTCCCAGGCCTGAAGCCGTCGATTTTCACCTTGCCCGCCAAGGATTTCAGTCGCTTAGCGACCTGCTCGCGAATTTTTTCCTCGGGGACCTGTACGGTCATCTTCCTATTCAACTCGGATGTCGATTCGACGGAAACCTGCATTTTACAACCTCAAGATATTGGTTTTTCGGTCAATGGAAAGGGGGAAGCGCGACGCGCCTGAACCGGAACACTCGAATCGATCGCCCGCTGGGGCCATCATCGAAATGCGGTCGGGGATTCGATTAGAATTCGGTCACAAAAATCATAGGAAATTGGTGCGAATGGAGAGACTCGAACTCTCACGGGTTGCCCCACTGGAACCTAAATCCAGCGCGTATACCAGTTTCGCCACATTCGCAGATTGGGCAATTTCGGGCGATTATATCCCACTCGCATAAAATTGCCGACGTCCGCTGGACTGACGCCTCATCACAATTATAAAAAGCCAGTGCCCATTTTTCATCCCTTGCTCGCTCGCCTTCCATTTACCCTGCTGATCGCCCTTATCCCGCTTGCCTACCTGCTGGCCTGCGCAATCACGGCGGGTCTGCTGGCGCCGTTCCTACCGGCGCCACTCCGTGGCCTCATCAATTTCGACACCCTGGTCCATCGGGGCGGCGAAGTGATTTTGATCTTGGGTCTGTTTCCGCTAGCGAAGCGCCTGCCCTTGGGAGCGCCGGACATTGGCCTGCCCGGCAGCCGCCACGTGCTGTGGCGACAGGTTCGGCGAGCCTTTCTCTGGGGATGCCTGATGATGGGCGTACATTTCGTGCTCATCATGGGCATCGAGGCACGCCGCATAGACCCGCAAAAGCTTGAGCTCCTGCGTTTAGCCAGGCTTGCGTTCAAAGGACTGCTCATCGGCATCGTAGTCGCCTCCATCGAGGAACCACTTTTTAGAGGCGTCCTGTTCGGTGGCTTGGTGAGCAGGATCGGTCGCCTCGGCGCCGTCTTGGTTTCGTCGTTCTATTTTGCGGCCCTGCACTTTCTGGACAGTGATCTGCGACCGACATGGGAGAATGTGGGATGGGACAGCGGACTTCGGATGATCATCGATGCGTTCAGCCACATCCCGCTCGCCGCGCCGGACGGCTTTCTCGCGCTTTTCGCGGCAGGCTCATTGCTCGCCTGCATCAGAATATGGCGCCCCTTGGGGCTCGGTTACTGCATGGGCCTGCACATGGGCTGGGTCTTCGTCATCAAGACGTTCAAGCCCTTCACTTACAACGGCACTGCGCTGATTCCCGGGCTGACCAGCCGTTACGACGGCATCATCGGCTACCTTTCGGCCGCTTGGACGGCGGCGCTGATCGTGCTCGTTCTGGCCATGGCATTCCGGGCGAAAACCGCTCAAGAGGCATCATGATGCAAGGCCAGCCAGATCGTGTCGCACTCGGGGTCGGTCCATTCGACTCTATGGCGCCTATGCGCGGGAAGGTGGACATAATCGCCGGCCGCCAGCTCGATGAGCTCGTCCCGCCCCTCGATGCGTAAGCGTGCCGCGCCCCTCAGAAGCAACACCCACTCGGCCATGTCCTGATCGTACCACTCGCCCGCCGGCGTCACATGCCCGCGCGAGACGATGCGTTCCAGACGCAAGCCCCGCTTCTGCAGCAACGTGTCGAACGCCTCGGCAGACCGGTCAGGAGGCAGATCGCGATACAGGTTACCGAGACGCACCCGCCCGGCCCCCGATGCCGGCGAGCCTTTTCCATTGGGCGCCCGCATTCGGGGCGCTCATCGGAAAAGGCTCGCCAGCCTTATGTTTGGTTTTACGGGTATAGCCCTTGCGGTCCGCGAAAACGACGGACCGGTTGAACTTCTTCGCATGCTTGGCGACGGGATTAGGCCGCGACCCAAGGGGCGGCATGGCTTTCTTCATCAGGGTTCTCCGTTCATAAAATGCCCGATGGTAGGGCAAAAAAGCGCGTGAAATTTCGATACATATGTTCTTTCAACTCATCCAACGGCAGGCCGCGCAAGTTCGCCGCCGCTTCATAAACCGAGACGATACATAGGCCCGAGTCGTCGGTTTCCAGCAACAGCCGATCCAACGCCAAGGCCGATACGAGTGCCGCGGCATTGGAGCGCGGATTCAACAGCGCAGGGCCCAGCGACAGATAGAACCCCTGCCTCAGCAGTTCGGCCGCAATCTGCGCGTTGCCATTATACCCGTGCACCAACAAGGGGACGGTCACTTTGAGCGCCTTGCTAAGCCGTACCAATTCCCCGTAGGCGCGTACGCAATGGACGATCAAGGGCTTGCCTACCTCCTCCGCCAGCCGCACCTGAGGTATGAACAAGGCCTCCTGTTCCGCGGGAAACCCGGCGCGCAGTCTATCCAGCCCGCACTCGCCTATTGCGACGACACGTTCATGCACCGCCAGCGCCCGCAATCGATCCACGAGCTCATCCGACACGTCGACCTCGCCCGCTTTCCAAGGGTGGATGCCAACCGAGTACATCCCCTCGTCCTCCGGCTGCACACCCAACTCGCCCCAACCAAGATTCACGACGGTCGGAAAACCCTCATCCGACCGCCGGTGGCTGTGCGCGTCAAGGTAATTCACGGTCTCACCTGCCTTCATGCTGCTCATCTTCGAATTCGGTTCACGCAGGCAAAAACCCCAGGTCATAGCAAAAAGCTGCGACAGGCCTCTAGACTAGCCCACCATAAGGAGGATGACCCCGCCTTCGGCGTGGCTCATCACGGCCCGACCCCCAAGCCCGAGGAGGTACACATGTCATCGCCATCCGACCTTCGCTTCGAACAAATCCACATCGACGCCGCGCGCAACGCCACCGACGATTTCAATCCCTTTCATGACCCGAGAAAATGCGGCGCCATACGCCACAATCCATACTCCGGCCCCATAGCGCTGGGGTTCCAGCTTGAGGGCTTGATCGAATATCTCATCGGGCAACACCGGGAAGCCAACGCAGAAGCTGCCTACATCCAGGAGCACGACCTGCGCTACAGCAACTATCAGTTGAATTTCGTCGACGCCCTGTTACCCGGGCAAACCTTCTCCGTTGAGATCAAGCCATCCATTGCGAAATCCGATCCAGCCGGCCTGTCCAACCGCGTCATCATCCGCCGGCAGGACCGCTCCCTGCTATTGATGGGCTACAAGCGCGAATCCCGTGAGCCGCTATTTTTGCCGGATTTGGACGCGTCCGCCTTCCCCGAGGTCACTCAGGCGCCGGATCGGGAATATCTGCCGGGCACGGATTATTTTCTCAAACGCAAATTTTTCACCACCGCCAACGCCAAGAACCTGCTTGCCGGATCGCTCGCCGACCAGGGGCATTATTTCGACGAATTGGAAGACAAGATACGCTTCCCCGAAATGTATCCCTGCGCACTGATCTCCTGTGCTTTGCTGGAACACGCGATGAACGAGGGGCACGACTTTTATACCAATCCCATGGTTTACACGGCACACAATATCTCCGTCGACCGGCTACTAGCGGCCACTATGCGCAGCAATGACAGGCTGGCCATGCTGGTACAGGGTCCGATGACCATCGACGCCGAACAGCAGGGCCTGGGCAAAGCCGAAGTTCCGCTGCAGCGTTATCGCTGCCTGGGCCTCGTACGGGAGCAGCAGGTGTTGTACCGGGCGGAAGTGTACTTGGCACCCTTGTCGGCCATCGCGGCCTCCCAATAAGCCCCGCGATAGCCCGCCGAAAACGTGCTTGCATAATTGAGACGACCGGTCATATTATGATGCCCCATGCGCAAAATCACGACCAGACAGACCAACAAGGAAAAAATACTCGACCAAGGCGTCGTCCTGCTGATGCAGAGGGGTTATCACGGCACCGGTTTGCAGGACATCCTGCAGAGCGTCGGGGTGCCGAAAGGCTCTTTTTACAATTACTTCGGCAGCAAGGAAGATTTCGGCGCCGAGGTCGTCAGGCACTACATAGAACCCTTCATCCAACAATTGGACCGCCACCTCCAACGTCGGGAACTGACCGGGGCCGAGGCGCTGGACGCTTATTTCGGCGAGCTTATCGAAGAGGCGGAGCGGCGAAACTACCTGGGCGGCTGCCTGCTCGGCAATCTGATCGGCGAAATTGGAGACACCAGCGAAACTTGCCGGCTTTCCCTGAGCGCCGCCCTGCACCGCTACCTGGACAAGATCGGGGAAGCTATCAGCCGGGGCCAGCAGGAAGGCAGCTTTCGTCAGGACAAGAGCGCGGGGGAACTGGCGGACATGCTGGTCAACGCCTGGCAAGGCGCCTTGTTGCGCATGAAAATCGAGCAATCCGTCCAACCCTTGGAGGACTGTTGCCTGCTGTTTCTGAAAGACTATTTCAAGGCTTGAACAGCGATCAGCCTGGCTTCTTTTAAAGACGACCGGTCGTATTCGCATTGGAACCTATCCCCCTAGAATGAGGAGCCCCACCATGCCAAAGTACATCATCGAACGTGAAATTCCCGGCGCGGGACAACTGTCCCGTGAAAACCTGCAGGCCGTCTCGCAAACTTCCTGCAGCGTGCTCAGGAATCTCGGTCCCGAGATTCAATGGATAGAAAGCTATGTCACGGACGACAAGATCTACTGCGTGTACATCGCCCCCAATGAAGCCATCATACGGGAGCACGCAGAACAGGGAGGATTCCCGGCGAACAGCATCCGCCCGGTCCGCTCGCGCATCGACCCCACCACGGCGGAATCCTGACGGGCGGAAAGCCCCGACAAAAAATGAAGCGAGGTTATGCGACCATGACAAACAAAAAACATAGCATTAGGGCACTCCTGTCCGGCTGCGCCATGACCCTGGCGGTCGGCGCATTGACTCTACCGACAGGAGTGCAAGCCGACGAGACCTGCGCCTCGCCCTACATGAAGAAGATCACCGGCCAGGAAGACTACGTCTATGTCTGGACCCTGGGTGCCGAAGGCGTGGGCGACGAACAGGACAAACTGGTCACCGTCGACGTGAACCCGAAATCGGGAAAATACGGCAAGATCGTCAGCACCCTGTCGGTGGGCGGACGCAACGAGGCGCATCATTCCGATTTCACCGACGACCGCCAATACCTCTGGGCCGGCGGCCTGGATACCAGCAAGATCTTCGTCTTCGACGTCAAGTCCGACCCGGCCAAGCCCAAGCTGGTGCGCACCATCACCGACTTCGTCGCCAAGAGCGGCGGCGTGGTGGGCCCGCACACCATCTATGCCCTGCCCGGCCGCATGATCATCACCGGCCTTTCCAACAACAAGGATCACGGCGGCCGCACCGCCCTGGTCGAATACAGCAACGAAGGCGGCTACATCGCCACCCACTGGATACCCACCGACGGCGACCTGCGCGGCGCCATCAAGACCGGCAAATACGCCGACGGCTACGACTACGACGTGCGCGCCCTGCCCCGCAAAAACCTGCTGGTCACGTCCTCATTCACCGGCTGGAACAACTACATGATGGATTTCGGCAAGATGCTGACCGATGCCGAGGCCATGAAGCATTTCGGCAACACCGTGGTGACCTGGGATCTGCACACCAAACAGCCCAAGAAGGTCTTCGACGTACCCGGCGCCCCGCTGGAAATCCGCTGCGCCTGGGGCGAGACGCACAACTACTGCTTCACCACCACGGCGCTCACCTCCAAGATCTGGCTGATCTACGAAGACGACAAGGGCGAATGGCAAGCCAAGGCCGTGGCCGACATCGGCGACCCGTCCAAGGTGCCGCTGCCGGTCGACATCTCCATCTCCAACGACGACAAGCTGCTGTGGGTCAATACCTTCATGGACGGCAACACCCGCGCCTTCGACATCTCCAACCCGCACGCGCCCAAACAGGTTTACGAGAAGCACATTGGCGCCCAGGTCAACATGGTGTCGTCGAGCTGGGACGGCAAGCGGCTTTATTACACCAGCTCGCTACTGGCCAACTGGGACAAGAAAGGCAAGGACAACGAGCAATTCCTCAAGCTCTACCACTGGGACGGCAAGGAGCTTAAGGAGCAATTCACAATCGACTTCACCGCCGAAAAGCTCGGCCGCCCGCACCAGATGCGCTTCGGCGCGCATGCCTTGTATTCCGGCCTGGCCGGCAAGCCGACCTCGGAGAACCTCGCCTCGAAATAACATACGGCGGGTGAGATGCTCAAAGCGCGGCGATACCTGGGTATCGCCGCGCGTGCTAACCCAGCTCCCGCACCAATTCGTCTTCGAATCCCGGCCGCAGATCCGCGCTCATAAGTACCCGATCGGGATGACCTGAATGCGCTCGCAGCCACACTCGCACCGGTAGAGTGATGAACATGATCCGTGTCGTCGCTCAGCTGTCGTTTTGCCTGGCCATAGCATTTTTTGGCGGGACTGCCGCCGGCGAGTTGAGCCCATCATCGGGCGATGCCCTGGCCCCGGCTCACCGGCCCCTACCGTTCCCGGCGCCCAAACCCGGCAGCTACAGCCTTGCCAAAATGGGCCACGCCGCCGACGGCGCAGTCGTCGGAACGGACGGCAAATCACTGCAACTGCACCAACTCTACGGCGACAAGATCGTTCTGTTGAGTTTCATCTACGCCACCTGCGACGATGTCAACGGCTGTCCCTTGGCGACCACGGTCCTGCAGAAGATCAAATCGCCCCTGCAAGACCGGGCCGAGCTAGCGGACAAGCTTCGCCTGGTGACCTTGAGCTTCAACCCCGAGCACGACACACCCGAAGTCATGGCCCGCTATGCGCAGGGCTTTCAGGGCAGCGGCGTGGAATGGCGATTCCTGACGACCCGTTCCGAAGCGGAGATACGGCCCATCCTCGAAAACTATCAGCAGTCCGTGGACAAGGAGGTCGACGAGCAGGGCCGATACACCGGCAAGTTTTCCCATCTGCTGCGGGTGTTTCTGATCGACCGGCAGAAGCAAATACGCAACATCTACACGGTTTCGGTACTGCATCCGGATCTGGTCTTGGCGGATCTGGAGACGCTGATACTGGAAGCTTCCCAGAATGAAGCCGCCCTCACCTTAAGTCCCTCCACTTCAGTCGCTCCCGCCGATCTGCTACGCCCGGGGGACGACAAAACCGGTTATGAGCGCGGCGATTATCGAACCCGTTCGACCGCCCTTCCCCATCGACGAGGCAAAGCGGCCGATCTTTACCGGTTCGCGCAAAGGCCGGTCCTCGGACTGCCGAAACTGTCTGTGCCGAAAGACAATCCGCTGACCCGCGAAAAGATCTTCCTGGGCCGCAAGCTGTTTTACGACCGCCGACTTTCCCTCAATAACACTTTTTCCTGCGCCATGTGCCACATCCCGGAGCAAGGCTTTACCAGCCAGGAGCAGGCCACGGCCATCGGCATCGAAGGGAGGACTGTGCGGCGCAATTCGCCGACGCTGTACAACGTCGGCTATCAGGAGAAACTGTTCCACGACGGCCGCGAATCCAGCTTGGAAAACCAGGTCTGGGGGCCCTTGCTGGCGCATAACGAGATGGCCAATCCGTCGGTCGGCTTCGTGATCGACAAGATCAAGAGCCTGTCAGATTACCGCGGACTGTTCGAAAAAGCCTTCAGCCGCGGCGCCGACATGGAGACCGTGGGACAGGCGCTGGCCAGTTACGAGCGCACCCTGATTTCGGGCGACTCAGCTTTCGACCGCTGGCATTACGGCAAGCAAAAAGACGCACTGTCGCCGCAGGCACAAGCCGGCTATGCGCTGTTCACCGGCAAGGCGGGCTGTGCCGCGTGTCACACCCTCGGCTCCGGCCATGCCCTGTTCACGGACCATCGCATGCACAATACCGGCGTGGGTTTTAAGGAAAGCATGAACAAGGAACCCGAAAAAAAACGCGTGCAGGTGGCGCCGGGAATCGCGCTCGATGTGGACGAGAAAACCATCGTCCAGGTAGGAGAAGTCAAACCCAATGACCTGGGCCTCTACGAGATCACCCAAAATCCCGAAGATCGTTGGAAATACAAGACGCCTACTCTGCGCAACGTCGCCCTGACCGCCCCCTACATGCACAACGGCGCGTTCGGCACCTTGCGCGATGTGGTGGAGTTCTACAGCCGGGGCGGGGAAGCGAACGCGAACCTGGATCCGAAGATCACGCCGTCGGCTTTGAGCGACAGCGAAATCGACGCGCTCGTTGCTTTTTTGCAGTCGCTGACCGGAGACAACATCCGGACATTGGTGGAAGACGCCTATGCCGCGCCCATCGGAGACGCGGATTGAAGCTCCGGGACGACACCGGTTGCGTGATCAATCGCCGGTGACTGGCGATCATTTATAGGCAACTTTCTGACATATTCCCGACAACGGGATGTGATATAAATCACGCGCTCATCGCGGCACATCGCCTATCCTCCCTACCGGGTTGATAAACATATCTACATCCTCCCTGACAGACCCGCCGAACCTTGCCAGCCTATAGACCGATGCCCATCCCTACTTTCGGCAGGATATTTGCTGGTGTGATAAGAAAAATTTAATGCGTAATGACGACTAGGGCTGCATGTTTTATTACTCGATATTCTTAACGGCGCTTTTCGTCTCCATGGTGCTGGTCGCCATACTGATACGGCTGGCCGCAGGATGGAAACTGGTCGACATCCCCGACGCCCGCAAGGTCCATAAAGGCGCCATTCCACGCATAGGGGGAATAGGCATGGTGCTGGGCACGGTGGCGGCCATAGGCGCATGGCTGGGTTTCGATAGCGGGCCGAAACTGTTTTTGCTCGGCATCCTGATCATCGCGGCATTCGGGATTTGGGATGATCGCGCCAACCTGAATTACAAGATCAAGTTCCTGGGCCAATTCCTGGCGGTGCTGGCCGTGGTGCTCCCCGGCGACCTGCTGATCGACCGGCTTTCCTTCCCCGGTTGCGAAGATTTGCCCAATCTCGTGTCCGCACCCTTGACCGTATTTTTTCTACTGGGCATGACCAACGCCGTCAATCTGGCCGACGGCCTGGACGGGCTGGCGGGCGGCGTGAGCCTGCTCAGCCTGGCCTGCATCATCGCCCTGGCGGCTCCCGCCGATGCGAGCGAAGTCATTTTGCTGTCCTTGGCGATAGGCGGTTCGATCCTCGGATTTCTGCGTTACAACACCCATCCCGCCGTGGTATTCATGGGTGATACCGGCAGCCAGTTTCTCGGCTTCAGTCTGGGGGTGCTCGCGATATGGCTGACCCAAACGGCGAATACCGCGCTGCCGCCGGAATTGCCCCTGCTGATACTGGGCCTACCCATCGTTGATACCCTGACGGTGATGACGCAGCGCATACTCAAAGGGCATTCGCCGTTCAAACCCGACCGCAACCATTTTCACCACAGGCTGCTCGATCTGGGGCTGGATCACTACGAGGCCGTGTTGGCCATCTATTCGCTGCAGGCCGTTTTCGTTTGCGCGGCCTACGTCCTGCGTTACGAGTCGGCGGCGCTGATACTCGGCTTCTATGCGGCGCTGGCGCTGGCCTTGATCGCCATGCACCCACTGGGCACCCGGCTCCGCTGGCGCCTGCACCGTTGGCAGGGCCACCACCGCGTATCCTGGCTCGCACACGGCGTACGGGAATTACAGCAGCGGCAGTGGCTCAACAAATATCCGTATTACAGCGTGACGCTGCTGATCGTGGGTTTTCTGATCGTGGTAGCACTCAAGATCAACACCCGAACCCCCGACCTCGGCTATCTGAGCCTGGCCATCCTGATTCTGGGGGCGACCCTGAGATTCTTCGCGTCGCCCTCCATGAGTTCGCGGCTGCGCAGCCTGATCATCTATACCGGCGCGATCTTGATGATATACCTGCTCAACACGCAGACGGGCGCCGAATTGGCGGAATTTCAGAGCCGGCTGAAGTGGTTTTTCCTCCTTCTCGCCCTCCTGTTGGCTGTCGGCGTCCGTTATTCCGGCCGGGAATACTTCAGCCTGAGCACATCAGACTATCTAGTCATGTTCATACTGCTGGCGTCCGCTTACATGCCGACCTTCGAAAATTCCGCGCGGCTGGCGTTGGAAGCGGCCGTCATGTTATATGGCGTCGAATACGTGAAGCGCCGTGGCGGGCTCCCCGCCCATGCCTTGTGGTACGGCGCCAACGCGGGTTTCGCGTTGGTCGCGGCACGCGTGTTCCTCTGACCGTCGGCAGACCTTCTTAGTCGATCCTTTGAACGAAGTTCACCTGCCCCCTCACCGTCTCAGCGTGGCCCCCATGCTGGAATGGACGGACCGCCACTGTCGCTATTTCCTGCGCCAGATTTCCCGCCACGCCTTGCTCTACACCGAAATGGTGACCACCGGCGCGGTGCTGCGCGGCGACCGGGAAAGGCTGCTGGGATTCGACCCGGCCGAAAAACCGCTGGCACTGCAACTGGGCGGCAGCGATCCGGCCACGCTGGCCGAATCGACCCGCATCGCCGAAGCCATGAATTACGACGAGGTCAACCTGAATGTGGGCTGCCCCAGCGATCGGGTGCAAAACGGCCGTTTCGGCGCCTGCCTGATGGCCGAACCGAAACTGGTCGCCGACTGCATCGCCGCCATGCAGGCCGCCACCCGCCTGCCGGTAACGGTGAAAACCCGCATCGGCATCGACGAGCGGGACTCCTACCAGGAACTGGCCCACTTCGTCGACACCGTGGCCCTCGCGGGCTGCAACACCTTCATCATCCATGCCCGCAAAGCCTGGCTGCAAGGCTTGTCGCCGAAGGAGAACCGTGAGATACCGCCGCTGCGTTACGATGTGGCCCGGCAACTCAAGCGCGATTTTCCGCACTTGGTCATCGTGCTTAACGGCGGCATTCAGAACTTGGCCGAGGCGCGGGCCCATCTAGAGCATTTCGACGGCGTGATGATAGGCCGTGCCGCCTACCACGATCCTTACATCCTGGCCGAGGCCGACAGCCAGATCTTCGGCGACGAGCATGCTGTACCGACCCGGCACGAGATTCTGCACACCTTGCTTCCCTACGTGGAGCGCCAACTCAGCCAGGGAGTTCGCCTGCAAAGCATCTCCCGGCATATCCTGGGCCTGTTCCATGGCACGCCGGGCGGCCGCCGCTGGCGCCGTCACATCAGCGAGAACGCCCACAAAGCGGGCGCAGGGATCGACGTATTGAAGCGCGCCGAGGAATTGTGCGGGCCACACGGGTGATCGAAACCTCGGATTATGCTCCAGGCCAGTGAATCCGCGGTTCAGCGCCCCGCTTGCAGCAAGGATTCGAATTCATCCGCCGGAACCGGCCTGGCGAATAGATAACCCTGGCCGTAATCGCACCCGGCCGTCTGCAGCAAATCCCGCTGCTCCGGGGTTTCCACTCCCTTGGCTATGACCTGCAGTCCCAACTTGTGAGCCATGGCGATGATGGCTTCGCACAAGACCCGCTCCTCGGAATCGGACGCCAGCCCGCCGATGAAGGCCCGGTCGATTTTCAGATAATTGACGTCGAATTTCTTCAGATTCGACAGAGCGGAATAGCCGCTGCCGAAATCGTCGATAGCCATCTGCACTCCGGCGGCGCGAAACGCCTGCAGATGTTCGGTGCGGGAGATTCCGGCATCGAACAGCAAAGCTTCGGTGATTTCGATGATGAGACATCCCCCCGGAAGACCCAGCTCCTCCAAATGGTCGAACCATGCGCGATAGCCGCTCTGCCGGTTGCGGAATTGAACCGGCGATTTTTTGATACTCACCTGGAACTGGTCGTCGAATTCGCTGCGCCAACGCACAACTTGTTGAACCGCTACGCGGAATACCCAGTCTCCGATGTCGCTGATGAGGCCCGTTTCCTCGGCGATGGGGATGAACTTGGACGGGCCGATGATGCCCAGTTCGGGATGCTTCCAGCGGATCAGGGCCTCGGCCTTGCGTATCCTTCCTGTCGCCAGTTCAACGATGGGCTGATAGCTCAAGGCGAATTCTCCCTTGTCGAGCGCGCCCCGCAGTTCCCTGGCCAGGCGCACCCTTTCGAGAACGGCCTCCTGCAGGGCCGGCGTGAAATACTGGTAACAGTTGCGCCCGCGCTGCTTCGCGCTATACATCGCCTGATCGGCGTTCTTGAGCAGTTGCTCCGCGTCCACGGTATCCTCGGGGTACAGCGTGATGCCTATGCTGACCGTCACGTAGGCCTGCTCTTCACCCAGCGTAAACGGTTCGGAGAACGCCCTCACCAACTGTTGCGCCACGCGTTCGGCATATTCGGCGCCGTCCAGTTCGCTCAGCAGTATGGTGAATTCGTCTCCGCCCAAGCGGGCGACCGTATCTGTCCTTCGTACGCAATCGGTCAACCGATGCGCGGCCTGCTTGAGCAAGGCATCGCCGACCTCATGACCCAGGGTGTCATTGACGTCCTTGAAGCGATCGAGATCGATGAACAACACCGCAACCGAGTTCCCCGCCCTGCGGGACTTCCTGACCTCCTGACGCAAGCGGTCGTATAACAAGCGGCGATTGGGCAGGCCGGTCAGATGGTCGTAGTTCGCCTCCTGCCAGACCTGTATTTCCGCCTGCTTTCGGGCCGTGATGTCGCGGTCCATGCCTTGAAAACCGCACAGTTCTCCGTTCCCCTCGAGCAACGGGGAAGCGGTCGATTCCAGCACGCGGTATTGGCCGTCCGACTGACGCCAGCGAAAATCCACATTTTTCCAGCCCCGTTTTTCCGCGATGGCCCTCGCGAGCGTGCCCCGATAAAGCGGAACATCTTCGGGATGTAACAAGTCGACCGGATCCCGCTTGGCGAAATCCTCTTCGGCGTATCCCAGTACCTCTGCACCGCGGCGATTGCTGTAAGTCAGACGCCCTGCGAGATCGATCGCCCAGACCCAATCGTGAGAATTTTCCGCGAGCATGCGGTAACACGCTTCGCTTTCGCTCAGCGCAATCTCGCGGTTCTTGCTCGACGTGATATCCAGGCAGATGCCGACCATGCGCCGGGGGGTCCCCCGATCGTCGTAAAGGGTGTCGCCGCAGGCGCGGATCCACCGTATGTCGCCCGAAGACAAGACGATGCGATATTCATTTTCGAGCGGACTCTGGGTACGTATCGCCTGGCATACCCGTTCTTCGGCCCGCGCCCTGTCTTCCGGATGCAGCAGGTGACGCCACGTATCGAAGGTGGCGGTGTCCTTTTGCGCGTCCAGGCCGAACAGGCGAAATAGCTCATCCGACCAATACAGTTGACCGGCCACCATGTCCCAGTCCCAAGAGCCTGCCATCGCGGCGCGCTGGGCCAGGGCCAGGCGTTCATAGGCGAGGGACAGGGCCTGCTCGGCCTGTTTGCGCTGGCTAATCACGTCGAACACAGCCAGGAAATGCTCCGGCTGCGGACTGTAGACCGACAACGAAAACCAATGCCCCAGGGAATCCACGAAGATTTCCAACTGCTCGGGCGGCGCCCCTTTGGCCACCCGGCCGTATACCTCGAATAGCCGGGAATCGGATTCGCGTATCCCCGGGACGACTTCCGTAACCCGGTGACCGATGACCTGTTTCAGCCCGGTCAGTCGCTCGAACGCAGGATTGGTGTAGAGATAAATGAAGTCGCTGGGCTCGCCGTCCCGGAAGATCATGCGGCAATAAGCCAGGCCGTTGAGCATATGATCCATCAGAGCCCGGCCGCTTTCGACATCGAACACCTCCGTCCCCATCGGTTCAAGGACGGCAGATGCGCTGCTTTGCAAGTCTGCTGTGGACATGGCCACGGAACGCCCTCCAAGGACTCTGGAAACTATCGAGGCGGGTTCCGTGTAAGCATATCCTTTATTCACGCATTTTGCAGGGGATTACCCTAAGCGCCTGCGGAACGAGGACGGCCGATCACGTTCCGGGACGCACGTAAATGTTTCGGATGAAGGGTCTATCGTGGCTGTGGCGGGCATCCGCCCGCCGCAACCTGCTCGGCGGGAGGCTTATTCGTCGACGGCGCGACGGGCGTAGAAATCGGCGACGTAGGCATCCAGAGTGCCCGAAGCGATGGCCTCGCGCAGCCCGCGCATCAGCTCCTGGTAGTAATACAGGTTATGGATGGTATTGAGACGGGCGCCGAGGATTTCCCCACAGCGGTCGAGGTGACGCAGATAGGACCGACTGTAATGGCGGCAGGTGTAGCAGCCGCATTCCGGGTCCAAGGGGCCGGTGTCGTCCTGATAGCGACTGTTGCGGATGCGCACCGCGCCGAAGCGGGTGAACAGATGGCCGTTGCGCGCGTTGCGGGTGGGCAGCACGCAGTCGAACATGTCTATGCCCAGCCGTACCGCTTCCACGATGTCTTCCGGCGTACCCACGCCCATCAAGTAACGCGGCCGGTCCTTGGGCAACTGCGGCAACACGGTTTCCAGCACGCGCTGGCGGTCTTCCTTGGGTTCGCCGACCGACAGCCCGCCGATGGCGTAGCCGTCGAAGCCTATGCGCTTCAGGCCTTCGGCCGATTCGCTGCGCAATTCGTCGTAGACTCCGCCCTGGACGATGCCGAACAAGGCCGCCGGATTGTCGCCGTGCGCGGTCTTGCTGCGCTCGGCCCAGCGCAGCGAGAGCTTCATCGACACTCGCGCCTCGGTGTAGGTGGCCGGATAAGGCGTGCATTCGTCGAAGATCATGACGATGTCAGAGCCCAGTTCGCGCTGCACGGCCATGGATTCTTCCGGCCCCATGAACACCGGGCTGCCGTCCACCGGCGAGCGGAATTTCACCCCGGCCTCGGTGATCTTGCGCATCTCGCCCAGGCTGAATACCTGGAAACCACCGGAGTCCGTGAGGATGGGGCCGTCCCAGTGCATGAAATCGTGCAAATCGCCGTGCCGGCGGATGATGTCCGTTCCGGGCCGCAACATCAGATGAAAGGTGTTGCCGAGGATGATCTGGGCGCCCAGGTCTTTCAGTTCCTCGGGCGTCATGGCCTTGACTGTGCCGTAGGTGCCGACCGGCATGAAGGCCGGCGTTTCGACCGATCCGCGCGCGAAGCGCAAGGTGCCACGACGGGCGTGCCCGTCGGTGTTGTGCAACTGGTATTCCATGCTCAACTCAAAAAGGCCTGGAGCAAGCTGGCCAGGTCGGCCATGCCGCGGGCGAGATGGGCCTCGATCTCGGCCATGGTGATCTCCTCGCTGGTCTTCCCGGCTGCCCAGTTGGCCACCACGGCCACGCAGGCATAATCGATGCCGGCCTCGCGGGCCAGCGCAGCCTCCGGCATGCCGGTCATGCCGACCAGGTCGCAGCCGTCGCGTTCCATGCGGGTGATTTCCGCCGGCGTCTCCAAACGCGGACCCTGGGTGCAACCGTAGACACCGCCGTCGACGACCCTGAGGCCCGCCTGCTGGCCGGCGTCCAACAGGCGTTCGCGCAGTTGCGGCGTATAGGGAAAAGTGAAGTCGATGTGGGTGACGTGATCCAAGTCGTCTTCGAAGTAGGTGTGGGCCCGACCGTAGCTGTAGTCGATGATCTGGCTGGGCACGGCCAGCCTGGCCGGCCCCATGTCCGACCGGATGCCGCCGACCGCCGCACAGGCCACGATTTCCGTCACGCCCACATCCTTGAGCGCCTGGATGTTCGCCCGGTAATTGATGCGATGCGGCGGAATGGTGTGGCTATCGCCGTGGCGCGCCAGGAATACGATGTCGCGACCGTGCAAACGGCCGAAAGTCAGCTCGGCCGATGGCACGCCCCAACGGGTATTCGCCGGCTGGCGGCGCTGCGTTTCGAATTCCGGCAGCCGGGTCAGGCCGGTACCGCCTATGATGGCCAGCAGGCTCATGCAGTCTCCTTAAAGATGTTTGCAGGCATAGATGCCCGGCGCATTGCGCAGGTAGTTCTTGTAGTCCATGCCGTAGCCGAAGAGGTAGCGGTTGGGCGCCTTGAGGCCGACGAAATCGGCCTCGCAGGGCCGCTCACGGCCGATCTGCTTGTCGATCAGCACGGCGACGTGGACCGAGGCGGCTCCTTCCTCGTGGCAATAAGCGATCAGCTCGGCCAGTGTGACGCCTTCGTCGAGCACGTCGTCGACCAGCAGCACGGCGCGGTCTTTCAGCGGGTGGCTGGGCTTGAGCAGCCACTGGATATGGCTGCCCTGGGTTTCCCCGCGGTAGCGGCTGGCGTTGACGGCGTCCAGTTGCAGCGGGAAGTTCAGGCGGGGCAACAGCTTGCCGGCAAAGATGATGCCGCCGTTGAGCACGGCCAGCACCAGCGGATTCTGGTCGGCCAGTTGCTCGCTTATTTCCGTAGCGGTGCGGCTTATTGCCGCTTCCACCTCGGCTTCGCCATAGATCAACTCCGCTTCGGCTTCCACACGGCGGACTTCTGCTATCAGATTCATCATCTATTCCTTCAATGAGTCGCCAACTCGGCCAGGGCGGCAACCGCCTGCCGCCACTCCGAACTCTGCAGCAGTTCGGTGCGGTCGATTGCGTATCGGCCGCGCAAGCGCTCCAGCCGGTCCTGGCGGGGCAGGCTGGAATGACTCGCCGCCGACTCCAGTACCTCGGCGATCGCTTCCGGGCGATTGCAGACCAAAACCACGTCGCAGCCGGCCTCCAGCGCCAGCCGGGTGCGCTCGGCATAACCGCCGACGCCGGCCGCGCCTTCCATGCTCAGATCGTCGCTGAACACCGCGCCGTCGAAGCCCAGCCGCTCGCGCAACACCGTCTTTATCCAGTAGGGCGAAAAACCGGCCGGCCGGGAATCGACCGCGCTATAAACCACATGGGCAGGCATCACGGCCTCCAGCCCTTGCGCTATCAAAGCCTGGAAAGGCAGCAGGTCGCGGGCTTCGATCTCGGCATAAGGCCTCGGGTCGACCGGCAACGTGAGATGGGAGTCCAGCGCCACCGCTCCGTGTCCGGGAAAATGTTTGCCTACAGCGGCCATGCCGGCTCGACGCAGACCCGACGCGAAGGTCGAGGCGTAATCGGCCACTTCCTGCGGATCGCGCGAAAATGCGCGGTCGCCGATGATTTCGCTGACGCCGCAGTCCACGTCCAGCACCGGCGCGAAACTGAAGTCCACGCCGACCGCGCGCAGCTCGGCGGCCAACAGCCAGCCGGCCGTTTCCAGCGCCGTCCGCAGGCGCTCGCCGGACCAAGCCTGAGCGTATGCGGCGGCGGGCGGCAAGCGGGTGAAACCTTCACGGAAACGCTGCACCCGGCCGCCTTCGTGATCGACGGCGATCAGCAACTCGGGACGGACCGCGCGGATATCCGCGATCAGGCCGCTCACCTGTTCGGGCGAGACGAAATTCCGCGTGAACAGAATGATGCCGCCGGCGGCGGGGTGCTTCAGTAGTTCTTTTTCGTCGGGCGCGAGTGTGGCCTCCCGTAGATCGAACATCACGGGACCGAGTTGGGCTGGAGAAGTCATGCAGGCGGCGGCTGTGGACGGAAAACCGGCATTTTAAACTATAATCGGTCGCTCCCGGCGCCCGGGATAGACGATGTGGAGCGAGGTGTGCGCAAACTTCTCGGTATTCTGACACTGTTATTGGCCATGTCCTCCGGCACTCAGGCTGCCGAAGGCAAGAAATCGGGAAGCGAAACCGAGGGCCCGCAATACGTGAAACTGGAATCGGTCATCGTCAACCTCGAAGGCCGGCGCCACTACCTACGAGCGGAAATCCAGTTGCTGGTGTCGGACTACGCGGTCGCCGAAAAAATCAAAACGAACATGCCGGCGCTCAGACATGCCCTGATCATGCTGTTCAGCGGACGCAACCCCGAACAAATTTCGACGGCCGAGGAGCGCGAGAAGTTGCGGAATGAGGCCAAGGCGGAAGTGGCCAAGGTATTGGAGCACTACAAGGCCGGCAAGGGATTCGAGGATCTGTTCTTCACCGATTTCATGGTGCAATAAGTCAACACGGGAGCCATCGCCATGCCTTATCTCAAGATACAAATCAATCGCAGCCTTCCGCAGGAGCAGTCCAAACGGATAGCCGCCCTGGCTTCGCAACGGGTCGCCAAGGAACTGAACAAGCCAGAGAGCTATGTGATGGTCGCCTTGAACGATGGCCAGAACCTGTTGTTCGCCGGCACCGACGAACCGGCCGCCTATCTGGAACTGAAAAGCATAGGCCTGCCCAGCGTGGCGATCCGCCCCTTGTCCAAGGTGCTGTCCTCGCTCCTGCAGGAACAGGCCGACATCGATCCGGCGCGGGTTTATATCGAGTTCACCGACGTCAAGGGATCGGCCTGGGGCTGGAACGGCGGGACGTTCTGATCCCCGCCGGGAGCGTTTTCGGACTGCGGCATTCATGGGCTAAAGCCCGCTTCCGCCCTTACTCTCCCATTCGATCCTAATGGCCGGCCGCCCGGGAGCCGCCTGAAAGGGGTCGCACACCCAGCGGTCGGCGATGGCCGCCAGCGCTCCATTCAATTCGATCAAAGGCAAGCGCGTTCGCTCCCAGGGCGGGATACCCGCCTCCTGCAGCAACTTCTTCAAGGCGTGGCTACCGGCCCGGCCCGGCAGACGGCAGACCTCCCCGCCCTGGCGGTAGCGTACGGTGATCCGCGCCGACCGCCAGGCATCCAGCGCGATACCGCCTTCCCCGGAAGATCTCGCGACCAAGATACCGTTGCCGTCCGGCAATTCCAGCGCGCTCGTACCGTTCCACTCCATAACCGCCGCCGTATCCTGCGGCGCTGCCGGCGCCCGCAGATAAAGCGCGTCGCGATAACGCCTCACCTCCCCCTCCGGCCAAGCCACCACCGGCATTTTGTCCTCCCGGGCGAGCAGCATTTCGCCCGCCAGACGCTCCAGCGCGGCCGCCGCGGGTAGCCTGTAGCCCCGCTCGCGCAGCCATTGCCTGAGCACCCAGCGCCGATCGGCCTGCTCCAGTTGGAGCAGGCGCGACACGCTGAGGGTCACTTTGTCTTCATTGAGGACCACGAGGTACAAGTCGCGGGCCAGGTGTTCCAGGCGATGCAAAGCCTCGGCGCAATGGCCCGCGCTGCGGCTCAGCGTCTTGCTGGCGGCGGGCCAGCGTGCCTTCAACAGGGGAATCACGCTTAATCGAAGGAAATTGCGATCGTAGGACGCGTCGGCATTGCTCGGATCCTCGATCCAGCGCAGTTGCTGCCCTTCGGCATATTCCTGCAGCGCGGTGCGGGGCCAGTCCAGCAGGGGACGCAACAAGTAGCCCGAACCGAAGGGCGCGCATTTCGGCATCGCGGCCAAACCGGCCAGGCCGGCGCCGCGCAGCAATTGCAGCAGCAGGGTTTCGGCCTGATCGTCCTGGTGCTGGGCGATCAGCAGGACGTCGCCGTCCTCCACCCTATCCTGCAAGGCGCGGTAGCGTGCGTCGCGAGCCGCCTCCTCCGGGCTGTCTCCTTGACGGGCTCGGGCGTCCACGTAGAGGGACTGGAAAGGCAGGCTCAATTCCCGACAGACACGGGCGCAGTGCTCGACCCAGGCATCGGCTTCGTCCTGCAGGCCGTGGTGTACGTGCAGGACCTGGCAGCCCGGCGGCTCCGCCCAGGTCGCGCGGAGCCGGCTGTACAAGTGCAGAAGTACGTGCGAATCCAGTCCGCCGCTGTAGGCGATGAGGTAACGTCGGGGGGGCGGAGCGAGTGCCAGTTGGGCGCCGAACTCGGCTACGGTCGGTGCCATGCCTAACGCCTCACGATACGGAACTCGTCGATTTCCGGGTGCCATAACGCCGAAACCGCCGTTGCCGGCGGTTTCTCCGAAGCAGGGCGCGAACTGCGTGGCCGCTCAGGCAGCGCTTTCCTCGAAAACGCCATGGCTCAGCAAACGCTCATAGCGTTTATCCAACAATTGTTCGATGGACCGGGACTGCAATTCCGCGAGATGCTTTTTGAGCGTGAACTTGAGCGCATCGGCCGTGGCTTGGCGATCGCGGTGCGCCCCGCCCAAAGGCTCCGGCACGATTTCGTCGATCAGGTTCAACTCCTGCAGTCGGCCCGAGGTAATGCCCATGGCCTCGGCCGCGAGTTCGGCCTTGTCCGCGCTTTTCCACAAGATGGAAGCGCAGCCCTCCGGCGAGATGACCGAATAGGTGCTGTATTGCAGCATCAGCAGGCGATCGCCCACACCCACGGCCAATGCGCCGCCCGAACCGCCCTCGCCCACTACCGTGCAGATGATGGGGGTCCTGAGCTTGGACATTTCGAACAGATTGCGGGCGATGGCCTCGCTCTGCCCGCGCTCTTCCGCGCCGATGCCGGGGTAGGCGCCCGGCGTATCGATGAAGGTCAGGATGGGCAAACGGAAACGTTCCGCCAGTCGCATCAGGCGCAAGGCCTTGCGATAACCTTCCGGGCGCGGCATGCCGAAGTTGCGATAAATCTTTTCCTTGGTGTCACGGCCCTTCTGGTGGCCTATGACCATGACCGAAAATTCGTCCAGGCGCGCCACCCCGGCGACGATGGCCGGATCGTCGGCGAACCCGCGATCGCCGTGCAGTTCATGGAAGTCGTCGAACATCAGCCCGAGATAATCCAGTGTGTAGGGACGCTGGGGATGGCGGGAGATCTGGGAGATTTGCCAGGCGGAAAGCTTGGAGAATATCGAGGCAGTCAGTTTGCTGCTTTTCTCCTCCAGCTTCTCGATTTCCTCGGAAATATTGATTTCGTTGTCGAAACCGACGTTGCGGAGTTCCTCTATCTTGGCTTCGAGCTCGGCGATAGGCTGTTCAAAATCCAGGAATTTCAGATCCATAGGCTATACGGGCACGCGGGGCTGTACGAAAAAGGGGCATTAGTCTAACACCTCTTGCAGGAAATCCCGCATCGCCGCCCATGACCGGCGGTCTGCGGACGCCTTGTACACCGTACCGAACGCGGGATCGTTGGCGCGCGGATTGGTGAAGGCATGAACCGTATGGCCATAGGCATGCAACTGCCAGTCCGCCCCGGCTTCGGTCAATTCACGGGTGAAGGCCAACACCTGATCGGGGGTCCCCATGGGATCGTCCCAGCCGTGCAGCGCCAGGACCTTCGCGCGAATCCGGGCATTGGGAGCCGGCTCGGGCGGATTCAGCAAGCCGTGAAAACTCACCACGCCGCGCAGGTCGGCGCCGCTGCGGGCCAAGTCCAGCACGCAGAGTCCGCCGAAGCAGAAGCCGATGGCGGCGATGCTCTCGGGGTCGGCTTCGGGCTGCCGCCTCACCGTTTCCAGGGCCGCGGTGATACGCCCCAGCAACAGGCTGCGGTCGGCCATGAACGGCCCCATCAGCCGGGAGTTTTCCTCCGCGCTGTTGCCCACCGCCGCATTGCCGTACATGTCCAGGGCGAAGCCGACGTAGCCCAGCTCCGCCAATGCCCGCGCCTTGTCGCAAGGGAACTCGTCTCGGCCGGCCCAGGCGTGCGACACGATCACCGCGGGGCGCGGCGAAGTTTGGGTATCGTCCCAGGCGAGAAAACCTTCCAGCGCGGTCCCCTCATGTTGATAGCTAACGGTTCGGGTTTGCACGGTCATCCCGTTTCTCCTTGATCTGTCTTGGGTATCGGCGTCGTGAAATCGGTCCCCGTAAACAAATCACTGGAACCACCGGTCGCTTACGATGATACGATCATACCGAACGTTTTCCAGCCATCCACACCATGTTGTCCGACCTCCCTTCGACCACCCGGCGCTGGCGCGCGGGCGAATTGTCCGACGCGGCCTACGCCGGGCTTTATTTTCTGCACTGGCAGGTCGAACTGAACGGTACTCGCTGCGCGGCCCGCAAATCCAAGCAAACGCCCCGGCCCGACATCCCGCTGTGGCTGCGGCAGTGGCAGGATGCGGACGACGTGTCTCCCCGACTGAGCGAGTGCCTGGGGCAGTATCAGTTTCTCGGCGTCATACCGAACGTGACCGCGGCGCTTTGCGCCTGGCTGCGGAACGATTGGCCGCTGCGTTTATGTGAACGCATACCTTCGCCCCGCGAAGTTCTTGGCATGCAAACCACGGGTATCCGCCCCGTCACGATCTTTTCCGAATTTCCCCGCCTGCTGCAACCGATGTTGGGCAAGCCCAACGCTTATGCCTTCATGGTCCACGACCTGGAACATGCCTGGAAATTCAACCACGATCCCGAACTACACCGAGGCCAGGTCGGGTTTTTCCTGCGGCTCCAGGACACCGTCGAACGGGGGCTGGCCACGCCCTACCTGGACGACGCCACCTTCGCCGACAAATTCGATTACCTGATGAGCGACATGAACACCCACCCGGTACACAGCCTGCAATATCTGCGCGCGATATTGATCGAATGCGGCTTGCGCAAGGAAGGCAAGCCCTCCCACGCCGAACTCTCGGTGCATGCCTACGAAGACATCACCGCGTTGGTGGCCGGTCTGGGCTGGGGTGTGCTGCCAAAGTCAGCGGTAAATCCCCGGCTCATGCCCGGGGAATAAAACTCACTGCTTGCCTGTCGACGGCGCGATCAACAAACGATCCATCGCCTCCAGCTGTTCCGGGTTGCCGAGTAGGCCGAGGCGGTCTTTCGGTCGAAACTCCGACTGCGTCGTCGGGTTGACCATGAGGTCGCTTCCACGCTTGATGGCCACCAGGGTGGCGCCGGTCTTGCTACGCAAGGCCGCTTCGCCCAGCGTTTTGCCGACCAGGGGACTATCCTCGGGCACTTTGCGCCAGGCGATGTCGATCAATTCGGAAGCATCCAGCAGATCGCGCAACAGGGTATGCTCTCCGAGCGGCTTGACCAGGGCGCTGTAGTTCTCGTGGCGCACCGTGTCCGCGTAACGCCGGACGTCATGGAGGGGAAACCCCAGTTGCAGCAGGGTGTGCCGCAGCACTTGCAGGCCGCCTTCCAGCTCCGGATGGATCACCAGTTGCGCGCCAAGCTCGGAAAGCCGCTTCACCCCGTCCCGAGTGGCGGCCCGCGCGATGATGGGAAGCTGGGGCGCCAGATCCCGCGCTGCGGCGACCGTCAGCTCGGTGGCGGCTTCTTCAGGCAGGGTGACCACCAGCAGACGGGCACGGGGCAATGCCGCATGGCTCAGGATGTCGGAATTCGCCGTGTCGCCCAACAGGGTTGGCACACCTTTTTTCGCCAGTTTTTCGATCCGGCTGATCTGGGCGTCGATAACCAGATAAGGTATGCCCAGCCCTCCCATCACATCGACGATGTGTGAGCCGACCCGCCCGTAACCGACCACCACCACGTGATCGGCTACCGAGTCCTCGACCGGAACCTGGGTGGAGCCGTGGCGGTCCAGCCAGCGCCACAACGGTCGGATGCTCCGCAGGCCACGCCGCAGTGGATCGACGGCATGCAACATGAACGGATTGACGACGATGGACAGCAGCGCGGTGGCCAGTATGAGCGAGTGTTGTCCCTGGTCCAGAAGGCCAAGGTTCAGGCCGCTCTGATCCAGGATGAAGGAGAACTCGCCGATCTGGCAGGAGCCCGCGGCGACCACCAGCGCGGTACTGGCCGGGCGCGGAAACGGCACGACCCAAAGGCCGGAAACGAGGAACTTCCCGAACACCACCAGGCTGCTCAGTATCAGGATCGACTGAACATGTTCCACCAGGAAGCCGGGATCCAGCAGCATGCCGACGGAAACGAAAAACAACACGGAAAAAGCTTCGCGGAACGGTAGCAGATTGGACGCGATGCGATGGCTGAGCGGCGACTCGCTGACCACCGCTCCGGCGACGAAAGCCCCCAGGGCCAGGGAGACGCCGAACAGCTTCGCCGCACCCAGAGCGACGCCCAACGAAATCGCCAGGATGGCCAGGGTGAACAATTCGCGGGACCGGGTGTGCGCCACCCGCAGCAGCAGCCAGGGAATGAAGCGTTTTCCGGCGTACAGCATGATCACCAGAAAGCCCAGCGCGGACAACAGGGTGAGCCCCAGGGCGCGCCAATCCACGGCCGCACCGGTATCCGCCAGATTGGGCATGACCATGATGATGAGCACGGTGGCGATATCCTCCATGACGCGCCAGCCGACCGCGACCTGTCCGTCCGGCGTATTCAGCCAGCCACGGTCCATGAAGCCGCGCAACATGACGATGGTGCTGGCGATGGAGACCACGAGGCCCAGCACCAATCCGGATTTGGGATTCCAGCCCCAGTATTGGCTCAATCCGTATCCCAGCGCCAGCATGGTAAGCATCTGCCCCAGGGTGCCGATGATGGCCACATCGCGCACTTTCCACAGATCGGCAAAGGAGAAATGCAGGCCCACGCCGAACATCAGGAAGATGATGCCCAGCTCGGCCAATTCGTTGATGGTTTCGGCATCGGCCGAATATCCCGGCGTAAACGGGCCGATGACCACCCCGGCCAGCAAATAGCCTACGATGGTGGGCAGGCCTATGCGCTGAACGATCAATCCACCCAGAAACGCCACGCTCAGCGTGACGGCAATATTGTCGAGCAAACCCAGATTATGCATAGGATGTGAGAGGTCGTCCGTCGCGCGTGATGGTCATTGAATCACGCCCCTCCCGGAGATGAGAAATCCGGCTGCGGCGGCCGTTGAATGCCACGGGCGCAACTCAGGGTGATCCATGGGCTCCCGATCGCTGTTAACAGCCCCCAAAGCGCTCGGGAAAACCCCCGGCGAGCGCCGGTAACATCAGTAACTCCGGTTAGAAATCACGCTTTTCGGATTTCAATCCCAAGCTTTCCCGCGTGCGTTCCTTGGCTTCCTCGCTCTTGCGCAGCAGCACATAAACGGCACCGGTGCCGCCGTGGAAGCGCTGGGCGCTGTGGAAAGCCATGACCTCCGGCATCATCGGCAGCCAGCGTGCCACGCAGCTCTTGATGACGGCCTGCCGGGGCCCGCGCCGCGCGCCCTTGCCGTGGTTGATCAAGGCCATGCGGATCTGGTGGCGCATGCAATCGTGGATGAATCGGTATACCTGGCCGCGCGCTTCTTCGATGGTCATCAGATGCAGGTCCAGGGTCGCCTCGACGGGGTATTTCCCCTGTTCCAGGCTGCGGTACACGCCGTGCTGTATGCCGGGGCGGCGGAATCCGATGACGGCCTCCGGGGCCACTTGTTCGATGTATTCGGCGGGCAGGAAATTTTCCTCGCGCACTCCGCGCTGTGCCGCCTCGCGGCGATAAGCCTGGCCGGGCGTGGCTTGCCCACGCTCGCGCCGCGGGCTCTCGGCGGCCGTTTTTTTCAACGGCCGCACATTGGCCATTTCCTGAAGAAACAGCGTTTTCTCTTCGTCGTTCATAGCCGCACCTGGAATTTGCGCATCGCGCCGCTTACAAGGGCCGGGTCGATTCCCAATGGCGACAGGATGGACAGCACCAATGCAAATCCGTTCCGGAAAAACCGCAATGCGTGCAATGATACTTCGCCTGCCCGACCGCCATGCGGTCCAGGGCCCGGTCCAGGCGTATCAGGGCCTCGCGCTGCGATTCGCCGGCGTCCTCCAGCAACAAGCCCGACAGCGTGTTGAGCGCCTTGAGCGAAGGATGGGCATCCACGACCCGCAACAAATGTTCGCTGGCGCGCTGTACCCCTCTTTCGCCGCGCAACTGCCTTGCCAGTTCCAGCGCCGCGCTTTCGTAACCATAGGTCTCGTAGAGATAGCCGAGATAACCCAACAGCTCGCCGACGGGCCGGTCCAGCCGCGCATGGCAGATTCGGACCGGCTCGAGTATTTCCGGCACGTACGCGGGATTTTGCGACTCCACCCGCTTGAGCACCGACAAAGCCTCCTCGAAACCGCCATCCCGCATGTGCAGGCGAGCCAACAGCAAGGTCGCCCGCACGCAGCGTGGGTCATCGTCCAGCGCCGCTTCGAGCAAGCTCCGAGCCTCTTCGTGCCGGCTGGCCGCAAGCTCTTCTTCCGCCAACTCGCACAGAAACTGCGCCACCGCCGCGCCGCGCGGCACTTTGCCTATCGCGGCCAGCTTGCGTGTGCACTCCATGGCTTTACGCCAGTCTTTCTCGTGCTCGTAGACCTGCAGCAGTTGCTGCAGGGCGAGCTTGCCGTAGGCGGGATGGTCCGTCAGATTGCTCAATATCGCTTCCGCCCGATCCAGCAAGCCGGCGCGCGCGT
This sequence comes from Methylococcus sp. EFPC2, assembly GCF_016925495.1. Taxonomy (NCBI): domain Bacteria; kingdom Pseudomonadati; phylum Pseudomonadota; class Gammaproteobacteria; order Methylococcales; family Methylococcaceae; genus Methylococcus; species Methylococcus sp. EFPC2. The sequence goes on from NZ_CP070491.1 coordinate 2,316,075, forward strand.
AATCCAAACCGAGCTCGAACTGCGCACTGGCGCGCTGTTCCGGGCTCAGGCCGTCGCGCGAAATCAAGGCTTCATGGATTTCTATCGCCCGCTCCAATTCACCACGGCGCCGGTAAAGATTGCCCAGGGCGATATGGGTTTCGTGGGTTTCGCAATCGTTGACCAACAGGTCGGCGAAGGCCTCGATAGCCTTGTCGGTGCGCTCGCGCAAGAGATAATTGAGCCCCCGGCAATAAGCCTGCCGCAGATTGTGCGTGTGCTCTACGAGATATTTACGGGAATAATGCCTTTGTGCGGCATACCAGCCGGATGCGGCGGCGACAGGCAAAAGGATTAAGAGCGCCCATCCTTCCGGCATGTTAGTTTCCGGTCCTCACCTGTGGCGGGGCACTCACAGACGCGGTCGACATGACGGGCAACAAATGTTTAGGACGCGAGGTCAGGCGCAAGATCAGCCGCCTTGGCATTCACGCGATCCCGCAATTCCTTGCCGGGTTTGAAATGAGGAACATATTTTGAATTGAGCTCCACCGAATCGCCCGTTTTCGGGTTGCGGCCCACGCGCGGCGCACGGTAATGGAGAGAAAAACTGCCGAAGCCCCTGATCTCGATGCGTTCGCCCGAGGACAGCGCCTGGCTCATCTGTTCGATCATGCACTTCACCGCGGATTCCACGGCGTCCGGCGCCATGTGGGCGTTGTTTCCGGCGAGAAGTTCGATAAGTTCGGATTTAGTCACCTTCGCTCCCACAAACGGAGGGGGCTTGCGCCCCCTCCGGTCGAACCAACAACTTACTTGTTTTCCATCTGTTCCTTGAAGATGTCACCCAGCGTCGGAGTGCTGGGGCTCTGCAGGGTGTAGTCCTTGATGGCGGCGGATTCCTCGTCGTAATCCTTGGCCTTGATGGACAGGCTGATGGATTTGCTCTTCTTGTCCACGCCGATGAACTTGGCTTCGACCTCGTCGCCCACGCTCAACTGCGTACGGGCATCTTCCAGGCGGTCGCGGGAGATTTCCGAGGCACGCAGATAACCCTCGACGCTATCCGCCAGGGTGATGACGGCGCCCTTGGCGTCCACTTCCTTGACCACGCCCTTGACGATGGCGCCCTTGTCGTTGGCGGCCAGCCAGTTCTGGAAGGGATCCTGCTCGAGCTGCTTGATGCCCAGCGAAATGCGTTCGCGCTCCGGATCGATGGCCAGGATGACGGTCTCGACCTCATCGCCCTTCTTGAAGCTGCGGATGGCTTCCTCGCCGGTTTGCGACCAGGAGATGTCGGACAGATGGACCAGTCCGTCGATCGCGCCGTCCAGGCCGATGAAGATGCCGAAGTCGGTGATGGACTTGATGCTGCCTGCGATCTTGTCGCCCTTCTTGTGGGTGGCGGCGAACTCTTCCCAGGGATTGGCCTTGCACTGCTTCATGCCCAGGGAGATGCGGCGGCGCTCCTCGTCGATGTCCAGAACCATGACTTCGACTTCGTCGCCCAGCTGCACCAGCTTGCCAGGGTTGACGTTCTTGTTGGTCCAATCCATCTCGGAGACGTGCACCAGGCCTTCCACGCCTTCCTCCAGCTCGACGAAGCAGCCGTAGTCGGTGAGATTGCTGACCTTGCCGAACAAGCGGGTGCCGGACGGATAACGGCGCGCGATGTTCAACCACGGGTCCTCGCCCAGCTGCTTGAGGCCCAGGGAGACGCGGTTCTTTTCCTGATCGTACTTGAGGATCTTGACCTGCAGTTCCTGGCCGATCTGCACGGCTTCGGAAGGATGGCGGACGCGCTTCCACGCCATGTCGGTGATGTGCAGCAGGCCGTCGATGCCGCCCAGGTCGATGAAGGCGCCGTAATCGGTGAGGTTCTTGACCACGCCGGTGATGATCGCACCTTCCTTGAGGTTCTCCAGCAGGGCTTCCTTCTCGGCGCTGTATTCGGATTCGACCACGGCGCGGCGGGACAGAACCACGTTGTTGCGCTTCTGATCGATCTTGATGACCTTGAATTCGAGATCGCGGCCTTCCAGGAAGGTGGTGTCGCGTACCGGGCGCACATCGACGAGCGAGCCGGGCAGGAATGCGCGCAACGCGCCGATCGCCACCGTGAAGCCGCCGCGCACCTTGCCGGTGATGCGTCCGACCACGGTTTCGTTGCCTTCGTGAGCCTTCTCCAGGTCGATCCAGGCCTTCTGCTTCTTCGCCTTGTCGCGGTTCAGCAGGGTAGCACCCAGACCGTCTTCCAGCATGTCCAGGGCCACTTCGACCTGGTCGCCGACCTGTACTTCGAGTTGACCGTCGGCGCCGAGGAACTGCCACTTGGGAATATTACCCTCGGACTTGAGCCCGGCGTTGACCACGACGTGATCCTGGGTAATTTCCAGAACAGTGCCGTACAGCATGCTGCCCTGACGCATTTCGGCTTTGGCCAAACTCTCTTCAAATAATTCTGCGAAGCTCTCGCTCATAGTTGTATCACTTTAAATCCCGCGCGACCCGGAAGACGACCGGCGGAAAGGTTTAGGTGGATGTCAGCGCCGAAAAAAACGGCGACCCTAGACAATACGGCTGTTTCAGCCCTTGACGAGACTCAGGCAACGGGCGACGACCTGGCTGATGCTCAACTCTGAGGTATCCACCAGCACCGCGCCGTCGGCCATTTTGAGAGGCGCTTCGGCACGCTCGCGATCGCGTCTGTCCCGCTCTTCGATCTCGCTTGTCAAGTCGGCTAAGTTAACATCGATACCTTTCTCCATCAACTGCTTATAACGTCTTTGCGCACGCTCTTCGGCGCTGGCGGTGAGGAAGATTTTGATCGGCGCATCGGTGAAAACCACCGTGCCCATGTCGCGCCCGTCCGCCACCAGTCCCGGCGCCAGCCGGAAGTCCCGCTGTTTTTGCAGCAAGGCCTTGCGCACCGGCCCGTAGGCCGCGATCTTAGACGCCGTGTTGCCGCAGGTTTCCGTGTCTATGCGGTCGCTGATATCCACGCCGTTCAACAATACCTGGCGTGTTTCACCGGTGGGAAAACGCAGATCGAGACGGCTGGCCAGCTGGACGATGCCGTCCACATCATCCAAGGCCAGGCCGGAATCCAGCACCGCCACCGCCAGCGAACGGTATATCGCCCCGCTATCGAGATAATGCCAGCCCAGCGTGCGCGCCAGGGCTCGGGCGACCGTGCCCTTGCCCGCACCGCTGGGGCCATCCAAGGCTACGACGGGAATACGCGTGCTCATGTTCGACGCCTCACTCATGGGTTCTTTCTGCTCCCCCACCCCAGGGCCCCGCCTGCGCCATGCCGGCCGGCATAGGAGTATTCGACACGTTCCGGCTCAGGCAGATTGTGGCTCGAGTGCGCAGAAAAGCGATGGCCGCGAATTGTGGATAGGCGGTCACCCGGCCAGCACGACAAGCCTGCGCAAGCACCAGGGTGGCGGCCAGACCGGAGATTCGGTATGGATGGATTCATGGCTGTTTTTCCGATTGGTCCAGATAACGCTGCCGCGCACCGCGCGCCTCGGCGAAATAATCGAACAACTCGTCCGCCGCACCGGTTTCCAGCAGATCCGCCACCCGGCCCAACTCGCCGCTCAATTGTGCCAGCAGCGGAACGATTTGCTCGCGATTAGCTAGGCAGATATCGAGCCACATGGTGGGATCGCTGGACGCGATGCGCGTGAAATCGCGAAAACCGCCGGCCGCGTATTGAAAAATCTCCTGCTGCTCGTCCTTGCGGCCCAGCATGTGCACCAGCGCGTAGGCCAGCACATGGGGCAGATGACTGGTCGCCGCTAAGACTTCGTCGTGATGGGCCGGGTCCATGCGGGTCACCCGCGCCCCGAGGGCCTGCCAAAACGCTTCCACCCGGCGCAACGCCTGCTCATCGGTGTTCGTGGTTGGCGTCAGAATGACCCTCCGGCCGGTGTATAAATCATCCTTCGCGGCTTCGACCCCGCTTTTTTCCGCCCCGGCGATGGGGTGACCGGGCACGAAATTGACCGGCACCTCGCCGAACACGCGGCGCGCGGCGGCTATGACACTCTGTTTGGTGCTGCCCACGTCGGTGTATACGGCATCGGCCGACCAGCTCGTGCGGATGGCCGCGAGCACCGGCTCGAACGCGCCCACTGGCGTGGCGATCAACACCCAGTCGGTGCCGTCCAGACCCGGTGCAATCTCCGGATAGCCGGCGTCGATCACGCCCAATTCCAGCGCCCTGGCCAAGTTGGCGGCATCGGCGTCGACCCCGACGATTTCACGACACAAGCCGCGCGTCCTGGCGGCCTTGGCGATGGAACCGCCTATCAGACCCACTCCGATAACGCACAGCCTGCCTATCATGCGCCCAGCACGCGGTCCAGTGCCGCCAGGAAGACCCGATTCTCCTCCGCCGTGCCAACCGTGACCCGCAGATGATGCGGCAGACCGTAATTGGCGATGGGCCGGACGATCACGCCTTCGCGCAACAAAGCCTGGTAAACCGGCGCGGCGGGACGACCGACATCCACGGTGATGAAATTGCCCACCGACGGGATCCAATCCAGACCGCGCTCGGCGAAAGCGGCACTCAACTGGATCAAGCCCTGGTTGTTGAGGCGCACGGTGCTGGCCAAATGCTCGCCGTCGTTCAGAGCGGCGGTCGCAGCCGCCAAGGCCAGCGAGTTGACATTGAAAGGCTGACGCACACGGTTGAGCAGGTCGGCGACTTCCGTGGAAGACACCGCGTAGCCCACGCGCAAACCGGCCAGGCCGTAGGCCTTGGAAAAAGTGCGGGTGACGATCAGATTGGGGAACTCCGCCAGCCAGCCCAAGGCATCCGGAAAATCTTCCGCGCCGACATACTCGGTATAGGCCTCGTCGATCACCACCAGGGCCGTCTCGGGCACGCGTTTGAGGAAAGCGTGCAGTTCGTCGCGCCCCAGATAAGTGCCGGTGGGATTGTTGGGATTGGCGATGAACACCACTCTGACCTGAGCATCGATCAAGGCCGCGATCTTGTCCAGATCATGCCCGTAACGCGGGCCGCGCGACCCGTCATGCGCCGCCGCCACGCGGGCCTGGGCGCCGATCGCCTGAGTCACGATGGGATAAACCGCGAAAGCGTGCTCGGAATAAACCGCCGCCGACTCCGGCGACAGAAAGGCGCGGGCGACCAGTTCCAGCACGTCATTGGAGCCGTTGCCCAGGGTGATCTGCTCACCGGCCACCCCGAGCTTGGCCGACAGCGCCGCCTTGAGCTCGAAACCGCCGCCGTCGGGATAAAGGTGCACGCCATTCAACGCGCCACGCGTAGCCTCCAGCGCCAGCGGACTGGGTCCCAGCGGATTTTCGTTGGAGGCGAGCTTGACGATGTTGCTGATGCCCAGCTCGCGCTCCAGCTCGCCGATCGGCTTGCCGGGCAGGTAAGGGGTCAGTTGGCGCACGCCGGGGATGGCTAGTTGTTCTGCATTCATGATGTGTCGGTCCGCTCAGGCGGAGCGTGAAAAGGTGGAGAAAACCCGGCCCAGCCGCCCGCTAGAGCGCCCGCGGATAGGACCCGAGTATTTTTACCAGCGCGACGCTTTGTTCCAAGGCCTTTAAAGCCTCGGCCAAATCCGCGTCCTCGCGGTGGCCCTCGACGTCGATGAAAAAGACGTAATCCCAGGTGCCGCGCCGCGACGGCCGGGATTCGATCTTGCTCATGCTGATGCGAAAGCGGGCGAACGGCTCCAGGGCTTGATGCAAGGCACCCGGAAAATTACGGGTCGACACCAAGAGCGAGGTCTTGTCGGAACCCGAAGGCCCGACCGCGCTGCGGCCTATGATCAGGAAACGGGTGGTGTTGTCGGGCTCGTCCTCGATATTGCGTTCGAGGATGTCCAAACCATACAGTTCGGCCGCGACCTCGCCCGCGATGGCCGCACTGCCCGGCGTTTCCACCGCCAGGCGGGCGGCCTCGGCATTACTGCTGACGGCGACACGCTCGACGCCGGGTAAATTACGGTCCAGCCAGTTGCGGCACTGGGCCAGGGACTGCTGGTGGGAAAAAACGCGGCCTATGGCCTTGATATCGCCATCCCTGCTCATCAGGTTGTGATGGATGCGCAGCACCACTTCACCCGCGATCAGCAGCGGCGAGCGCAGGAAGCTGTCCAGCGTGTGAGTGATCACGCCCTCGGTGGAATTCTCCACCGGCACCACGCCGAACTGACAGGCACCGCTCTCGACCGCGCGGAATATTTCGTCTATCGCCGGCAAGGGATGGGTCTGCACGGCGTGACCGAAGTGTTTGTAGGCGGCCTGCTGGGTGAAAGTGCCCGCCGGGCCGAGAAATGCCACGCGGAGCGGTTTTTCCAAGGCCAGGCAGGCGGACATGATCTCCCTGAACAAACGCACCGCCGCCTCGTTCGGCAAGGGACCGGGATTCTGCCCGGCGATGCGGCGCAGTACCTCGGCTTCGCGCTCCGGCCGGTAAAAACAATCCACTTCGCCGTCCGACACCTTGGTCTCGGCCACCTGCTGGGCGCAACGGGCACGCCGGTTCACCAGCGCCAGGATTTGATCGTCCAGCGCATCGATCTGCGCGCGCAACTCCGCAAGCGTTGGCAGTTCCGAGCCGCCGTGATTGTTGTTCATCAACGTAACACCTTCAGTGCATCATGCCCGCCGCGCGATCCGGGCAGGGATAACTCGACGGTTCATACCAGCAATTACCCATATTTGTGCTCGAACCCCGCCATAAAGTCGATCAGCGCGTCCACGCCGGCTTCCGGCATGGCGTTGTATATGCTGGCGCGCAGACCGCCCACCGAACGGTGGCCTTCCAGGTTTACCAAACCAGCCGCCGCGGCCTCCTTGGCGAATACTTTTTCCAACTCGGCGGAACGCAAGCGGAACGGCACGTTCATGCGCGAGCGGCAGTTCAAATCGATGGGGTTGGAATAGAAACCCGAAGCGTCGATGGCGGCATAAAGCTTCTCGGCCTTGCGGAGATTGCGCCGTTCCATGTCGGCCAGGCTGCCCTGTTCTTTCAGCCATTCCAGCACCAGCCCCAGGAGATACCAGGGATAGGTCGGCGGTGTATTAAGCATGGAATGATGCTCCGCCTGCTGCTTGTAATCGAGTATGGAAGGCGTGCCCGGCAAGGCGTGACCGATCAGATCCTCCCGCACGATGACCAGGACCAGGCCGGCCGGCCCCATGTTTTTCTGCGCCCCGGCATAGATCAGGCCGTAGCGGCTGACGTCGACGGGACGCGAAAGGATGTTGGACGACATGTCGCAGACCAGCGGCAAACCGCCGTCGTCGGGAACGTCGTGGAACTCCACGCCGTTGATGGTCTCGTTGGAGGTGTAATGCAGATAAGCGGCGTCCCCATCGACTTGCCATTCCCCGCGGGGGATTAGCTTCGTATAGCCATTGTCCTTCGAACTGGCGGCCACCCGCACCTCGCCGTAGCGTCTGGCCTCAGCTATCGCCTTGTCCGACCAGATGCCCGTATCGACATAGACGGCCGATGCCTTGCCGCGCAGCAGGTTCATCGGTATTCCGGCGAACTGCCCGCTCGCTCCGCCTTGCAGGAACAGCACCTTATAGTGGGAGGGAACGCCCAGCAATTCGCGCAGATCGGCCTCGGCCTTTTGCGCGATAGCCGTATAGACCTCGCTGCGGTGGCTCATTTCCATGACCGACATGCCGGTGCCGCGATAATCGAGGAACTCGTCCCGCGCGCGCGCCAAGACCGGCTCGGGCAGCATGGAAGGTCCGGCGCTGAAGTTAAAAACTCTGGACATGCCTACTCCTGAAAAATTCCGCACCGGACTTGGGCTATTCGGTTTCGCCGGGCTCGTCGGCCGATTCCTCTTCGGCACCGTTGCCCTCATCCTCGCCGCCCGGCAGATTGGCGATGCGATCCACGCCGACCACACGCTCGCCCGGACTCAGCTTGATCACGGTTACGCCCTGGGTGTTGCGCCCCAGTTCGCGGATCTCCGCGACGCGGGTGCGCACCAGGGTGCCGGCGTCGGTGATGAGCATGATTTCGTCGCTCTCCTCCACCAGGGTCGCGGCCACCACCTGGCCGTTGCGGGCCGAGGTCTGGATGGCGATGACGCCCTGTCCGCCACGCTTGTGGCGGGGGAACTCGTCCAGCCGTGTGCGCTTGCCGTAGCCGTTCTCGGTGATGTTGAGCACCGTACCCTCGGCGGAGATGATCAGCGCGATGATTTTCTGCCCCTCGCCCAGCGTCATGCCGCGCACACCGGCCGCGCCGCGCCCCATGGGGCGGACGTCGGTCTCCTCGAAGCAGACCGCCTTGCCGTCGCTACTGAACAGCATCACCTGCTGCTCGCCGTTGGTGATGGCGACATTGACCAGGCGGTCGTCGTCGCGCAGTTCGATGGCGTTCTTACCCAGGCTGCGCGGCCGCTCGAATTCGCTGAGCACGACTTTCTTGACCGTACCGGAGGCGGTGGCCATGAAGATGTAGTGGCTCTCGTCGAACTCCCGCACCGGCAGGATGGCATTGATCTTTTCGCCCTCTTCCAGCGGCAGCAGGTTGACGAAAGGCCGGCCGCGGGCGGTGCGGCTGGCCACCGGCAGATCGTAGACCTTGAGCCAGTAGACCTTGCCGGTGCTGGAGAAACACAGGATGGTGTCGTGGGTGTTGGCGACCACCAGCTTCTCGATGTAATCCTCTTCCTTGGTCGCCGCCGCCTGTTTGCCGCGCCCGCCACGCCGCTGCGCCCGGTAGTCGGACAGCGGCTGGGACTTGACGTAGCCTTCATGCGAGACCGTCACCACCATGTCTTCCTCGGTGATGAGGTCGGCGGCCGACAGATCGAGCCGGTTCTGGATGATCTCCGAACGGCGTTTGTCGCCGTACTGGTCGCGCACGGCGACCAGCTCGTCGCGGATCACTTCCATCAGGCGCACGTCGCTGCCGAGGATTTCCAGCAATGCGTCGATCTGGGCCAGGAGCTCGCGGTATTCGGCGATGATCTTGTCCTGCTCCAGGCCGGTCAGGCGGTGTAGGCGCAAGTCGAGGATGGCCTGGGCCTGGACGGGCGACAGGCGGTAGCCTTCCTCGCTCAAGCCGTAGATGGCATCCAGGTCTTCCGGCCGCGAACGGAGGGCGTCTTCGGCGCGTGCCAGCAGTTCGGAAACCACACCCGAGCGCCAGACCCGGCCCAGCAGGCCTTCCTTGGCCTCGGCCGGGCTGGGCGAAGCCTTGATCAGCGCGATGATTTCATCGATGTTGGCCAGCGCGACCGCCAAGCCTTCCAGGATGTGGGTGCGTTCGCGGGCCTTGCGCAGCTCGAACAGCGTGCGACGCGTGACCACTTCGCGCCTGTGGTCGATGAAAGCGTCCAGCAATTCCTTCAAATTCATGCAGCGCGGGCGGCCATCGAGCAGCGCCACCATGTTCATGCCGAACACGCTCTGCATCTGGGTTTGCTGATACAGATTGTTGAGCACTACTTCGGGCATTTCGCCACGTTTCAGCTCGATCACCATGCGCATGCCGTCCTTGTCGGACTCATCGCGCAGACCGGAAATGCCCTCCAGCTTGCCCTCTTTCACCAGCTCGGCGATCTTCTCCAGCAGCCGCGCCTTGTTCACCTGGTAGGGCAGTTCGTTGACGATGATGCTCTGCCGGCTACCTTCCTCGCCTTCGAATTCGCAGCGGGCACGCAGATAGATGCGGCCTCGCCCGGTGAGATAGGCCTCGCGTATGCCGGCGGCACCGTTGATGATGCCGGCGGTGGGAAAATCGGGGCCCGGGATATACTGCATCAGCTCGTGGATGCTGGTATCCGGATTTTCGATGAGCGCCAGACAGGCGTTGACGACCTCGGTCAGATTGTGCGGCGGGATGTTGGTCGCCATGCCCACCGCGATGCCGGCCGAGCCGTTGACCAGCAGATTGGGGATGCGGGTCGGCAATACCGACGGCTCTTTTTCCGATTCGTCGTAGTTGGGTACGAAATCGACCGTTTCCTTGTCCAGGTCGGCCAGCAGCTCGTGGGCGATGCGCGCCATGCGGACTTCGGTGTAACGCATCGCCGCCGGCGGGTCGCCGTCCACCGAGCCGAAGTTGCCCTGCCCGTCGACCAGCATGTAGCGCAAGGAAAAAGGCTGGGCCATGCGCACGATGGTGTCGTACACCGCCGTGTCGCCGTGCGGATGGTATTTACCGATCACGTCACCGACCACGCGCGCCGACTTCTTGTAGGCCTTGTTCCAGTCGTTGCCCAGCTCCTGCATCGCGTACAACACGCGCCTATGCACCGGCTTCAAGCCATCGCGGGCATCCGGCAAAGCACGTCCCACGATCACGCTCATGGCGTAATCGAGATAGGACTGCTTCATTTCGTCTTCGAGATTGACCGGGATGATTTCTTTGGCGAAAGAGGACATCAATTCGTTGTTCTTCGTATCGTATGAGGGAAGACCGCTATTCCATTAACGCTCGGGGCCGGCATCGTGCGGCCCGTGCCAGGCGGACGCCAATCCCGGCCGATTATACCAAAGACGCGGGCCCGGCGGGGTCGGAATCGAAAGTCGGCCGAGTGAGAGGGGCGTTTTGGGTCGGCGTAGCGTCGCGAACCGGCGTATGAACCCGCTTGACACCGGTTCGACTGCGCGGGTATCAACTCGTCAAAGGGTGCCCACCGGGCACCTGTCGCCTCAGCCCTATGGAGTTCCCCATGTCCGTTTCCCTGTCCGCCATTCTCGACCGCTCCGACGTTCCTGCGCTCGAAGCGCTAAATACCGCCCTAAAAGGGCTGAAGTTCAAACTGTCGGTCGACGATGCCTATGTTCCTTTCGAAACTTCCGGCTACTTGCCGTGCACCCTCAACGGCGAAGACGGCGGACTCAACATCCGTTTCGAAGCCGCGGAAGCTTATCTCGGCCAGCACCCCCAGTCGCGCTCCGAGGCCGGCGCGCGCGACACCCTCATCGCCTTGCGTTCCGGCGGCGATCCGCGGGAAGACGTATGCGTCCTGATGATCGCGGCGGCCCTGGCGCACGACTTCGGCGCCATCGTCCACGATCCCAAGAAGAATGTTCTGCTTCCCGCGGAGAAGCTCGTCAGCCAGGCGCGCGGCAAGTTCGCCGAACTGGACTGATCGAACCGACAGCCCGGCCGGCGGCGCGCCCCCTGACCGGATCCCCGCCCATCCTCTGTTCGCTGTCGGGGAATGGTCTATTGCAAGCGCCATTTTCCGGGCTTTTCGCTCGGTTTCTCCATTGCCCGGGCCTCGGCCAACCAGTACGATTCGAGACGGCCCGACGCGTGCAAGCCTTGTGCTTCCATGCCTTGCCCCCGTCTGCGACACGACCGCGGCAAACCTTAAGGCGCCGGCAAAGTCGCAGCCGACGCCGTGGTATATCCCCAACCAGCGAGGAGACAGAACCGTGCCCGGACTTTTACCCAGCGTCGATCCCGATGGCCTGTTGGAATACTCGGTGGTCTACACAGACCGCGCGACCAACCACATGTCGAACGTGTTTCAGGAAACCCTGCGCGACATCTCGCGCATACTGAAGACCGTTTACCACGCCCACAGCGCCATCGTCGTACCCGGCTCCGGCACTTTCGGCATGGAGGCCGTGGCACGCCAGTTCGCCACCGACAAGAAATGCCTGGTCATCCGCAACGGCTGGTTCAGCTATCGCTGGACGCAAATCTTCGAGATGGGGGGCATCCCCTCGCAGTCCACCGTGCTCCAGGCGCGCCCCGTCGAACCCGGTCCGCAGCCGGCCTATGCGCCGCCGCCGATCGAAGAGGTGGTTGCCAGCATCGCCCATGAAAAGCCGGATTTCGTATTTGCCCCGCACGTCGAAACCTCATCCGGCATGATCTTGCCTGACGGCTACCTGCGCGCCGTGGCCGATGCGGTGCATGCCGTCGGCGGACTGTTCGTGCTCGACTGCATCGCCTCCGGCACGGTCTGGGTCGACATGGAAGAGGCCGGTATCGACATCCTCATCAGCGCCCCGCAGAAAGGCTGGAGCGCCCCACCCTGCTGCGGGCTGGTGATGCTGAACCGGACGGCGCGCGAGCGCATCGATGCCACCTCCAGCACCAGCTTCGCCGCCGATCTGAAGAAATGGCTGCAAATCATCGAAACCTACGAACAGGGTGGACATGCCTACCACGCCACGCTGCCGACCGACGCCCTGCGTGCTTTGCGCGAGGTCATGCGCGAAGCCGAGACCTACGGCTTCGCCAAACTGCGCGACCAGCAACTGGAACTCGGCCGCCGCGTGCGTGCGCTGCTGGCCGAACGCGGCATCAAATCGGTGGCCGCCGAGGGCTACGGCGCACCGGGCGTGGTGGTGAGCTACACCAACGATGACGCCGTCAAGACCGGCAGGAAGTTCGCCGACGTCGGCCTGCAAATCGCCGCCGGCGTCCCGCTGCAATGCGGCGAAGGCGAAGATTTCAAAACTTTCCGCCTGGGCCTGTTCGGCCTCGACAAGCTGCAAAATATCGACCGCACGGTGGCCAGCCTGGCCGATGCACTGGATCGGATAGACAACTTCTAAACGACGGGGGCTCGGCGACTCAAGGCCTACGCCCCCGGTAACGAAGCCGCACCCACCGAGGAGCCAACATGTCAGACGAAGAGCAGATACGCGCCCGCTTGGCGGCCAACCCTTTTCCGGCGAATCCGTGGGTACAGGTCACCGACGACGGCATCATCATCAAGGCGGGCTATACCGACACCTTGCAGCGGATGCTGCGCTGGGTGCCCAAGGTGCAATGGGTGCCGCAAAAGCGCCATTGGCATATCCCCCTGGCGGGCGCCGAGCTGATACGCTCGGTGCTGCCGGAGATCTCGCGCCTGGCCGAAGCAACCCACGAGGAATGGGGGCTGCCGGCCGAGCGCAAGCAAGCATCGACGAATGAAACAAACCCCGCGCCGGTCGAAAACACGGCCGTCAGGACCGCACTCGACGTCGACGCCTCCGAGCGGGATCTGTTTCGCAACGCCGCCCGATTCCTATACGGCACCGACTGGCAACGCGACACCGCCCGCGCCCTGGGCCGGGATGAAGCCACCCTGGCCTGCTGGCTGGTGGGCGACGGGGTGGTGGAAGACGAACCGCTGGTTTTGCTGAACGAGATGCTCGCCCTGATGCACCGCCGTGCCGCCGCCATCACCGCCGCCGCCGACCAGTTGGCCTCGGCTATCGCCAAGAAAGAAGCGGCCGCGGCCCGCGTAGACTGATCCAGCTACTTTCGGCCGCAGCCGGCTCAGGCCTGCTGCTGTCCGTAATGCGACTCGACGTAGCGTTCGACCAGTTCCTGGAACTCCTCGGCGATGCGCTCGCCCTTCAGGGTCACGGTTTTGACGCCGTCTTCGAAGACCGGGGCCACCGGCTGTTCGCCGGTACCGGGCAGGGAGATGCCGATGTTGGCGTTCTTGCTTTCGCCGGGACCGTTGACCACACAGCCCATGACGGCGACGTGCATGTCTTCCACGCCCTGGTATTTCTTCTTCCATACCGGCATCTGATGGCGCAGATGGCTCTGGATCTGCTGGGCCAGCTTCTGGAAATAATCGCTGGTGGTCCGCCCGCAACCGGGACAGGAGATGACCATGGGCGTAAACGAGCGTATGCCCAGCGTTTGCAGGATTTCCTGGGCGACGATGACTTCCAGGCTGCGGTCCGCGCCCGGTTCCGGCGTGAGGGAAATCCGGATGGTGTCGCCTATGCCCTGATTCAGGAGCACCGACAAGGCTGCGGTCGACGCCACGATGCCCTTGGAACCCATGCCGGCTTCCGTCAGGCCCAGGTGCAGGGCGAAATCGGTACGGGCGGACATGGATTCGTAAACGGAGATCAGCTCCTGCACGCCGCTCATCTTGCACGAGAGCACGATGCGGTCTTTCGGCAGGCCCAGTTCCACGGCCTTGTCGGCGCTTTCCAGCGCGGAGGTGATAACCGCCTCGCGCATCACTTCCGGCAGCGGTCTCGGCTCGGCCAGTTGCGCGTTTTCGTCCAGGAGACGCGCAAGCACGGACTGGTCCAGGCTGCCCCAGTTGACACCGATGCGAACCGGCTTCTGGTAGCGTATAGCGAACTCGATCATTTGGGCGAACTGCGGATCGCGCTTGGAACCGCGCCCGACGTTGCCCGGGTTGATGCGGTACTTGGCCAGGGCCTGGGCGCAATCCGGATATTTATCCAGCAGCTTGTGGCCATTAAAATGGAAGTCGCCGATGAGCGGAACGTTGCAGTCCTTCTTGTCCAGCGCCTCGCGGATCCGCGGCACGGCCTCGGCGGCTTCCTCGCGGTCCACCGTGAGGCGCACCAGTTCGGAGCCGGCCCGGGCCAGTTCATAAACCTGCTTGACCGTGCTTTCGACATCGGCGGTATCGGTGTTGGTCATGGACTGGACGACGACAGGCGCACCGCCGCCGATCTGGACATGGCCAACCTTGACGCCGACCGTGTTTCTACGCTTCATGATATTGAGACCTCTGGACGAGTGGATTAAAACGGAAGCATTTTATCAGTGCGGGTCCGATGGCTTAAAGCCGATCGCCCGGTTTTACGAATTTGTCCCCGCACCGGCTGCGGGTTGACCCTCAATCATCGGTACTCAAACCCGCATGGATAAATGGAAAGTCTTCTCGCGTGACGACGGCAGCGTGCGCATCCAATATTTCTCCGATGTGCACCTGGAATTCGGCGGGCTGGAAGTCGAACAAACCGACGCCGACGTCATCATCGCGGCCGGCGACATCGGGCTGGGCCTGCAGGGTCTGGAATGGCTGAAAACGCTGGGGCGGCCGGTGATTTACGTGGCCGGCAATCACGAGTTTTACAGCCACGAATATTACTCCACGGTGGAAGCCCTGCGTCGCGCCAGTAGCGGCAGCAAGGTACGTTATCTGGAGCGTGAGAGCATGATACTGGGCGAGGTACGCTTCCTGGGCTGCACCTTGTGGACCGAATTGGGCGGGGAAGAAAACGATAGATTGGAAGAACTGCTGACCTCGGTCAACGATTTCCGCAAGATCCGTTATCAGCAAGGCGTGCTCAACTTCGCGCAGTACGCGATGCTGCACCGCGAATCGCGGCGCTGGTTGGTCAATGAGCTGGAACAGCCTTTCGACGGCAAGACGGTTGTGGTGACCCACCATGCCCCCACGCCCTGGAGCTGGCACGACAACCCCAACAACATCAAACGTTACGCCTATTGCAACGACCTCAAGGAGCTATTCCACACCTACGAGATCTCCGCCTGGTTCCACGGCCACACGCATGTGGTGTCCGATTACCGTTGCGCGGGCGCGAGGATCTTGTGCAACCCGCGCGGTTATTATCCATCCGCCCTGGTTTCCGAATTCACCACCAGTCGGGTGGTCGATATCTGACACTCCTTTGGACCTCGCCGAGACGTCAAGCTGGCGCCGCGCAAGCTTATTAAGGCGGGCTTGGGCCCACGAGGAGCGCGGCCCGAAGGCCGCCCCCTTGCGGTCATGGCGGCGAACCGCCGATGCACTCAGTGCGGCAAACGGGTAACCTCGTCTGCCTTGGGGAAGTCGGAGCCCACGCTCACGATGAAACTGGTGACTTCCTCGATGTTCAGCGCCGACTTGACCACCTTGGACTCGTGCATCACCACCGTAAATCCCGAGGTCGGATTCGGCGAAGTCGGCACGAAAAGCACATACCACTCACCCTTGCGGTTGGTGACGTAAGCCGGCACCCAAATATCGTTCTTCGGATATTCGATATAGACCACTTCACGCTTGTTGCCCTCGCCTCCACCGCTGAACATGGCGATCACTTTCTTGGACACCCGGTAAATCGTGTTGATCAGCGGGATTTTTTCGACCAGCAGATCGGCGGTGGAAATGATGATGGAACGGCGCCGCTGCACCAGGGAATAACCGATGTAGGACAATGCGACCACGATGACCGCGAACAGGATGCTGGTGAAGAGATAGCTGTCCACGTAGCCGTAGACGCTGAAAAAAGTGCCCGCGATCAGGTCCTTGAGCAACAGAACCACCTCGATCACGATCACGATGGGCAGAATGGCGAGTACGCCGATTAAAAAATATTCGGAAAGCTGCTTGATATGCTGAAGCATGGGATATTCCTTGCGAGCCTGTTAACGGTTGTCGAGTTGCAACTGATTCTGATCGTCGAGGGATCGCTGGGACTCGACCGGCGGATGCTCCCTGTCTCTGGGCTTCAGCGTGAGTTTAGCGATTCCCGTCCATGACCCCATGAAAAGCAGCATGGCGATCATGGTCACCGTCAGGCGGTCCGGCCTTTTCATCCAAAACAGTATCCACTTGGGCTTGATCATGCCGACGATGAAAATCAGACCTGCGAGCGCGACGACGCCCCTGAGTATGTACAACAACATAAGATCCTCTTAGTTCTTTATCTAAGTGAGAAAGCGCCCCTGCCCGCTCGGTGCTATGCAAGAGTCGGCCAAATGCACGCATTACCGAATCGAAGCAGTGGGAACAGGCGAATGATAATCCGGTTGACGTGGCCTGGACACTGCCCCCGTCCGCCGACGGACGAAGGGCTCGTCCCGTACCGGCGCTCTTGACGTAGCAAGCGCGATCATTAAAGTGGCTGGGAAGCGCGCAAAACACCCAAAAGCTCCGGAAGTTCCGGCTAACCGGCAATCGGACGACCGTTCGCCTCCCTCGCCCTCGTTGAACCAATTTGCGGGTCGAACGGTCTAGTAGCAGCTAAACCCAACGGTAAACACCACCACCCCCACCGCAAGCGCGATAACCTGAACCTGATCACTACGTGGAGCAATGCATGAATAGGAAACTCATTTGGCTGGCACTCGCATTTGCGGCCGCCGTCCAGGCCAACGCGCCCGGAACCGAACACCCGCCCTACCCGGTCCTGAAACCCTTGCAGCAGCAGACGCTTGCGGCGCACCTGACGGCCGAATTGATAGGCGAACATCACTACAAACCGGTGGCGCTCAACGATGCCTTGTCGGAAAAAATATTCGACGCCTATTTGAAATCGCTCGATCCCGAAAGAATGCTGTTCATTCGGGCCGACGTCGACGGCTGGCAGGAGGCCCGCACCAAACTGGACGACGCGGTGCTCACGGACAATCTGGACCTCCCGTTCGCCATTTTCAATCTGTATGCCCAACGGGCGGTCGAGCGCTACACCTATGCCCGCAGTCTGCTCAAGACCGGCTTCGAATTCCAGCAAAATGACAACTACCAGTTTCTGCGGGAAAAAGAGCCCTGGGCCAAGTCCGAAGACGAAATCCGCGATTTGTGGCGCAAGCGCGTCAAGAGCGACTGGCTGCAACTCAAGCTGGCGGGAAAGGACGACAAGAACATCGTCGAAGTCCTGGACAAGCGCTATGAAAACTTCCTCAAACGCATAGGCAAGCTGAAGAGCGACGATGCCTTCCAGATCTTCATGAATGCCTACACCATGTCGGTCGACCCGCACACCAACTACCTGGGCCCCAGGACCAAGGAAGATTTCGGCATCTCGATGAAGCTCTCCCTGGTCGGCATCGGCGCCGTGCTCGAAGAAAAGGACGATTACGCCACCATCAAGGAACTCATGCCCGGCAGCCCCGCGGCCCTGTCGGAAAAACTGAAAGCGGGCGATCGTATCGCCGGGGTCGCACAAGGCGAGAAAGGCGCCTTGACCGACGTCGTGGGCTGGCGTCTCGACGACACCGTCGCCCTCATACGCGGCGAAGCGGATTCCGTCGTGGTCCTCGATATCGTCCCCGCCGGCGCGAACCCGGACTCCGAACACAAGCTCGTGACGCTGGTGCGCAAAAAAATCCGACTGGAGGATCAGGCCGCCAAGAAAACGGTATTGTCCCTGGCCGACAAGGGCGTCCCCTACCGCATCGGCGTGATCACCCTGCCGACTTTTTATGAAGACTTCCAGGCCCGGCAAAACAAGGAGCCCGACTATAAGAGCGCAACGCGGGACGTGTCGCGCCTGCTGGAAGAATTGAAGGCCGAAAAAGTCGACGCCGTGCTGGTGGATCTCCGCAACAACGGCGGAGGCTCGTTGACCGAAGCGGTGGAACTGACGGGGCTGTTCGTCGGCGCCGGGCCCGTGGTTCAGCAGCGCGATGCCAGCGGGAAAGTCAACGTCGCGAAAGGCGTGGCGCCGGGTGCCGTGTGGGATGGCCCGCTCGGCGTCCTGATCAATCGCGGTTCGGCCTCGGCCTCGGAGATATTCGCCGCCGCGATCCAAGACTACCGGCGCGGACTGGTGATCGGCGAAACCAGTTTCGGCAAAGGCACGGTGCAGACCGTCGTCAACCTGAACAACGTCGCCCGCACCGAATCCCCCCAGCTCGGCGACCTGAAGCTGACCGTGGCCCAGTTCTTCCGCGTCAACGGCGGCACCACCCAACTGCGCGGCGTGACCCCGGACATCAATTTGCCCGCCACCTCGGATGCCGAGCATTTCGGCGAGTCCGCCTACGACAACGGCCTGCCCTGGATGCGTATCAAGGCCACCGACTATCGTACCTCCGCCGGCTGGGACACCCTCCTGCCCTTGCTCCAGCAGCGCCATAACCAGCGCGTCGCCAAGGACAAGGATTACCAGTATCTGCTCGAAGACATCGCCGAGTTCGATCGGCAACGTAAAAAAAACCTGATATCCCTCAACGAGAGTGAGCGGCGCAAGGAACGTGAAGCGCAGGAAGCCAAGCTGAAATCGCGCGAAAGCGCCACGCCGGACAAGTCTGCGCCTAAATCCGACACCGATATCGCCAAGGCCGACCCGGACGGGAACAAGGACGGCGACGACGAGCTGAAAAAGCAGGAGAAAAAGGCCAAGGACACCTTGTTGCGCGAGGCGGCCTACATCCTGGGCGACCAGGTTGCCCTCACCACGGAGCGCCCCGGTTTCGCCTCTCGGGCGCCGAGTAATTCCGCCCGTGAGCCCAAGAACCAGGCGCTGCAGTAAAACCGCTCATCCCCAGCCCTTACCCGCGCGGTGCGCCCTGGCGCCGCGCGAGGTGAGTGGACGTTCACCCCGTAGCCCATTCAATCCGCGATTCTCCGGTTCCACCTCGCAAGCATCCACTTGCGCCCCTCCTCCAGCACCAACAAGCCCACGGCGCAGGGCAGCATGAACAGCCAAACTTCCGGCGCGATCGGCGCGGTACCGAAGAGCACGTGTCCCCACGGCGTATAGACGATAAACCCGATCAGGGCGATTTCCAGGGCTACCCCCCACAGGATCAGACGGTTGGCGAACAGACGGGCGCCGAACACGCTGCGCTCCGGCGATTTGCAGACAAACACGTTCACGATCTGCATGAGGATGATGGCACTCAGACAGGCCGCGGTCGCCTGCAGATAAAGCGGGTCGCGGCTTCCCAGCCGTTCGCCCCAATCCCAGCCGCCCGCCTGCAAAACGAAGGCATAAGCCGCCATGGCGGCGGCGGCTTCGAGCAGTCCCAGAAAAAGATAGGCTCGCAGCAGCAAGGGTAC
Organism: Methylococcus sp. EFPC2; assembly: GCF_016925495.1. Lineage (NCBI taxonomy): Bacteria > Pseudomonadati > Pseudomonadota > Gammaproteobacteria > Methylococcales > Methylococcaceae > Methylococcus > Methylococcus sp. EFPC2. The sequence continues at coordinate 2,335,550 of NZ_CP070491.1, forward strand.
GGTGAGCAGCCTTTCCTTGCGGGCGCGGGGCGGCCTTTGCATGATGCCGGGAGCCGGCGGATCGGCGCCCAGCCCCAAGGCCGGCAGCATGTCCGTGCCCAGATCCACCGCCAGTATCTGAATTATGGTCAAGGGCAAGGGTATCTTGAACAGCGCGAAAGCCAGATAGGGCACCACTTCCGGGATGTTGGACGTGAGGATGTAGCTCAGGAACTTGCGGATGTTGTCGTAAACCGCCCGGCCTTCTTCGATGGCGGCGACGATGCTGGCGAAATTGTCGTCCAGCAGGATCATGTCGGCGGCCTCCTTGGCCACGTCGGTGCCGGTAACCCCCATGGCGATGCCGATGTCTGCCATTTTCAAGGCCGGTGCGTCGTTGACCCCATCGCCGGTCACTGCCACGACTTGTTTCTTCTTTTTCAGCGCACTGACGATGCGCATTTTCTGGTCCGCGCCGACCCTGGCGAATATGATGTCGGGCGCGTCCAGCGCCAGACGCAACTGGATTTCGGACAGCTTGCGCAACTGTTCGCCGGTAATGACCACGGGTTTCTCCGCCTGGATCTGGCCGATCTGCCGGCCTATGGCCAGGGCGGTGTGCGGATGATCGCCGGTCACCATGATGACCTTGATGCCCGCTTCCCGGCATTTTGCTATGGCATCCTTGACTTCGGGCCGGGGCGGGTCTTCCAGTCCCACCAGACCGCAGAGTATCAGCTCCCGTTCCACCTGCGCCGCCTCATGCCCCTCCTCCAATTCCCGCCAGGCAAACGCCAGCACGCGCAAACCGTCGCGCGCCATGTCTTCCAGCGCATGCGTGTAAGCCTTGCGAACTTCGGGCGTCAGGGGCGTTACATCAACGCCCGTTTGCACCCGGCTGCACAAGGGCAACAGCATTTCCAACGCACCCTTGCAATAAAGCACCGGACCGCCGGGCGTCTGGTGGACCGTGGAAAGGCGCTTGCGGTCGGTGTCGAAAGGCACTTCGTTGATCTTGGGATAGGAAATGTTCTCTCCCAGACAGGCCTTCGCCATGCTTACCAGGGCCACTTCCATCGGGTCGCCCAATAGCCGCGCTTTGCCGGCCGCCACGGTCTCTTTCAGATTGTGGCAAAGCAAGGCATCCTCGAAAAAACGGCGGTAGACCCGCGCCAGTTCGCGCTGCCGTTTGACCGCGATCGGGGTCAGGATTTGGCCATCCAGATAAAGCGAACTCGCCACCATGCGGTTCTCGGTCAGCGTGCCGGTCTTGTCGGTGCAGATCACGGTCGCCGATCCCAATGCCTCCACCGACGGCAGATGACGGATCAGCGCATTGCGCTTCGCCATGCGCTGGGTCGCCATGGCCAGGGACAGCGTGACCGTGGGCAACAAGCCTTCCGGGACGTTGGCCACGATGATGCCGATGGCGAAAATGAAGTTCTCCCAGAACGACAAGCCCATGCCCTGGCCTATCAGGAAAAACACCAGGCCCAGCGAGAGCGCCAGCAGCGCGACGATACGGCTAAGGCGGACGATCTCCTGCTGTAGCGGCGAAGTCGCCGCGCGGGCCGTTTGCGTCAGATGGGCGATCTTGCCGAATTCGGTATGCATGCCGGTGGCGAACACCACCGCCCGGCCGTCGCCGGAAACGATGGAGGTTCCCGCCAACAGGGTATTGCGGCCGTGCAGCAGATCTTCCTCCGCGCAAGGCTGAGCGTCCCTCGCCTTGGGCAAGGACTCGCCGGTGACGGTGGCGTTGTTGACCCGCAGGGAGAAGGCTTCGAGCAAGCGGCAGTCCGCCGGGACGTTATCGCCCTCCTGCAGCAGGATCACATCGCCGGGCGTCAGATCCGCCGCGAGGATCAAGCCGATCTTGCCGTCCCGCAGCGCCTTGACATACTGCGGCAGGAGCTTGCGCAAGGCGGCGATGGCCCGTTCGGCGCGGAACTGCTGCCAGAAGGAAAACAAGCCGTTGATGACGATGACGCCGAGGATGGCGTAGCCCAGCGTGTCCATGCCGCCGCCCGGTTGCCGCGATTCGGCGAAAAATGCCAAACCCGCCGCCAGCCATAGTATCAGCGCGAAGAAATGGATGAATTCCCGGATGAAGACCCATCCCAGGGGCTCGCCCTTCACCGTGTCGATCTGGTTCGGACCGTACTCGTGCAGGCGTCGGCGGGCTTCGCTTTGCGACAAACCATCGGCGCCGCTGTTCAGGCTGTCGAGCGCTTCGTCGGGCGTGAGTTGATGGATCTTCATCGGCGACGCTCCCCTGGAAGACGATCCGAGCGATGGGTGGATTTTCACCCTCCGCCGCCGGTTTGCCTAGGCGAGACTCTGCCGTATTCGGCCTACTGAGTAAGCTTGGGCTCGGGTCCTGGGGGGGCTTCGCGGAAAAACGCCTCCACCTTGGCCAACAGCCGGGTGCGTCGCATGGGCGGAAGGCTGTTCAAAAACACCTTGCCGTAGGGCTTGCCGACCAGGCGTGGGTCGCACAGCATCAGCACCCCGCGGTCCTCGCTGGAGCGTATCAGCCGGCCGACGCCTTGTTTCAGCGCGATGACTGCCGTCGGCAACTGGTAAGCACCGAAAGGGCTCAGGCCTTTGCGCTTGAGGGTTTCCAGGCGCGCGCCCAGCACCGGATCGCCGGGCGAGGCGAAAGGCAGTTTGTCGATGATGACGCAGGAGAGCGCCTCCCCCTGCACGTCGACGCCTTCCCAAAAGCTGGAAGTGCCCAGCAATACGCCGTTGCCGGCTTGGCGAAAGGCCTCCAGCAGAGCCGCCTTGGGCTGGCTGCCCTGCACGAAAAGCGGAAAATCGACCTGCGCGGGTAGCAGGCCCGCCGCGGTTTGCAAGGCCTGATGGCTGGTGAACAACATGAAAGCCCGGCCGCGGCTGGCCCTGAGCACCGGCACGGCAGCGCGCACCACCGCCGGCGTGTAGTCCGGAGCCGACGGCTCGGGCAGGTCGGTGGGCAGGTAGAACAGGCTTTGGTTGGGGTAATCGAAAGGACTTTCCCAGCGGCCGGTGGCGGCTTCGCTCAGACCTAGGGAGGCGATGAAATGGTCGAACTTGCCGGAGACGCTGAGGGTGGCCGAAGTGAATATCCAGGTCGCCGGGCTGCTGCGATGGAACTTGGCAAATTCGCCGGCGATTTCCAGTGGCGTGCGGTTGAGGTTGAATCCGCGCTTGACGGTTTCGAACCAGCGCACGGCATCCTGGCTCTCGCCGTCGAGAAACTCGGCCAGTTCCACCTCCAGTTCCTCGCCCCGCTTCCAGCAGGACTCCAACCCCTTCCCCCGCACGGAAGCGACTTTCAAGCCTTCGGTGAGGGTACTCAAGCGCTCGCGCATCAGACCGAGAGCCTCCCGGACCGTGTCCTGGTCTTCCACCGTGCGCCAGGCGTCGCGCCGGACATCCACGCCCAGGCTCAGGCGGAAATCGGCGACCGCGTGCTCCAATTTTTCGGCGGCCGTGGCCAGCTCGGGCTGATCGCGGGCGTCCTTGAGCTGCTCCATGACGCTGTCGTGGGCCAGTTCGTTGAGACGCCGCGAAGTGATGCTCACCCCCAGGAATTGCGCCGCCGTTTCGGCGAACTGATGGGCCTCGTCGACCACCACCACATCCGGCTCGGGCAGCAGCTCGCCGAATCCGTCGTTCTTGACCGCCCAGTCGGCCCACAGCAGGTGATGGTTGACGACGACGATCTCCGCCTCCATGGCCTTGCGGCGGGCCTTGACCAGCAGGCATTCGGCAAAATCGGGACATTCCTGCCCCAGGCAGTTGTCGACCGTGGAAGTGACCGCATGCCACAAGGGCGAAGATTCGGGCACATCGACCACCTCGGCGATGTCGCCCGTCTGCGTGGTTCTGGCCCAGCGGCGTATGCTTTCGACGGCGGCCGTTTCCGCCCGCTGATGGCCGGCGCGGAAGGCGAGCACGTTCTTCAGACGATAGAGGCAGAGATAATTGCCGCGGCCTTTCAGCAAGGCGGCGCGCAAGGGCACGGCCAGGGCCTGGCGGATGCGCGGCAAATCCCTGAGAAAAAGCTGGTCCTGCAGATTCTTGGTGCCGGTGGAAACGACCACGCGGCGTCCGGATGAAATGGCCGGCGCCAGATAGGCGAAGGTCTTGCCGGTCCCGGTGCCGGCTTCCGCAATCAGGCTTTGCTTGTCGGCGATGGCCCGGGCGACCGCCTCGGCCATTTCGACCTGCGCCCCGCGCGGCCGATAACCGGGAATGGCGCGCGCCAGCAGCCCATCCGGGCCGAACACGCGTTGCGCGTCGAACATCTATTGCCCGGCCGCTTTCGCTTCCGCATCGGCGGCGCCCTGGACATCGCCCTTCGAGCGACGGGCTTCCGCGATCAAGGTCCAGTTCTTCTGGGTCAGTGCCCGGTCGCCCTTGGCCAGCACGTTGGATTTTTTGGCCAGATCCTCGGCGATGCCGGGCTGACCCTGTTGCAGCCGGACGGCCGCGAGTTGCTGCCACAACTGGGCATTGCGGGGCTGTATGCGGATGGCCCGCTCCAGCGTGGCGGCGGCGTTGTCGAGCTGGCCGGCGCTGCGGCTGCTTTCGGCTTCCTGCATCAGGGCGGCGACCGCAGGCGGCGAGGCCTTGACGGGGGCATCGACACGCGGTTTGCTCGGCGCCGCCGGCCTGGCAGGAGACGGAGCCACCGGGGCCGGAATGGGTTTGGGTTCGGCGGCGGGCGGCGGTGTCTGGATTTCCGTACCGCGATAAGCCACAGGGGCACAAGCCGAGAGTAGGCTGGGCAAGAGAAACAATAACAGGGCGCGACGCGGAGTGGTGATCACGGTATCGAAGCTGTAGGGGTTGGATGGAGAAACGGAAAAGCCGCAGGGCTAAGCCTGCGGCCTCGGTGAAGCCAGAATACAGAACATCGGCACCGCCTTCCAGTTCCAGCCCGCCGCCCGCACCCTCAGGTAAGCGGGTCGCCGCTTTGCGCGACCTGCAGGCGCAGGTACACCCTCAGTCGGCGGAAGTCCTCGGACGGCAGGCTGTCGCGGACGATCAGCCAAGCGCGGCGGCCGGCTCCGGTTTGCAGGTGCAGAACCACGAACCAGGGCGTCACGACGCTGGACGACAACACCTGCACCGCAAGCCAGGCGCCGGAATTCAGTCCCAGCCGCCAGCCGCGGTCGGCCTCGTAAAGCAATCCCGAACACGCAGGCTCCTGCAGGTGGCGCCAGGACGAGTATCTCAGGTGGCCGAATATGGCGCCGGCTAGCAGGCTTTTTCCCCACCAGGGCAGTGACGAAACCAGGGCGGCGAGCACAGCCAGCGCGTGGGCGGCGTAAAGCATCCATTTGAGCGCGCCGGAAGGCCCGGGCTCAAGATGCAAGCTGCGCGCGGATCTTGTCGGCAAGCGCGTTCAGGGCAGCGGTGGGGTGCACGGAAGTACCCGACAGCAGCGCGGCCAGCTCGGGATCCGGGAGCGCCAGCAGCGACTCGAAAGCCGCTTGTTCAGGAACGGGCGCCTGATCGTAGGCCTGTTCGAGATAAGTCGCCAGCAACAGATCGAGTTCGCGGGTGCCGCGCCGGCAGCGCCAGCCCAGCCGCGCGCGCGTCCCGTTCATAGCTGCCGCTCGATCAGCAGCTTCTTGATCTCGGCGATCGCCTTGGCCGGATTGAGGCCCTTGGGGCAGGTATCGGTACAGTTCATGATGGAATGGCAGCGATACAGCTTGAACGGATCTTCCAGGGCGTCGAGGCGCTCGCCGGCGCTTTCGTCCCGACTGTCGGCGATCCAACGGTAAGCCTGCAACAGGGTTGCGGGCCCCAGGTAGCGGTCGCCATTCCACCAGTAGCTCGGACAAGCCGTCGAGCAGCAGGCGCACAGGATGCATTCGTACAACCCGTCCAGTCGCTCGCGCTCCGCCTTGCCCTGCGGCCGCTCGCGGTCGGCCGGGGGTGGCGTCTGAGCCTCCAGCCAGGGCCGCACCGACGCGTATTGGGCGTAAAAATGCGTCATGTCCGACACGAGGTCCTTGATGACGGGCAGATGCGGCAAGGGATAAATCTTCACGGTCGTGCCGCAGTCAGACAGCGCCTGCGTGCAAGCCAGGGTGTTGCGCCCGTCGATGTTCATGGCGCACGAGCCGCAAACCCCCTCGCGGCAGGAGCGTCGGAAGCTCAGGCTGGGGTCGACTTCGTTCTTGATGGCGATGAGCGCGTCCAGCACCATGGAACCGGCGCGTGCCGTATCGATATCGAAAACGTCCAGCCGGGGATGGCCGCCGTTTTCCGGATCGTAACGGTAGATCTCGAAGCGCCGCAGCACTTGGCCGCCGGCCGGCGCGGACCAGTGCTTTCCCGGGTGGACCTTGGAGATATCCGGTCGTTTGAACAAGCCCATCTAACGCAACCTCGCCTCAATAAACCCGCGGTTTGGGCGGAATGACCTCGACGTCGTCGTCGAGCGTGTAAAGATGCACCGGCCGGTAATCGATGGCGACGCCTCCCTGCCCTTCCAGCCGCACCAGGCTGTGTTTGAGCCACTCGCGGTCGTCGCGTTCGGGAAAATCCTCGCGCGCATGGGCGCCGCGGCTTTCCTCCCGGTTGCGCGCGGCGGCCAGCGTCACCAGCGCCTGCTGCAACAGATTTTCCAGTTCCAGCGCCTCCACCAGATCGGTGTTCCAGATCAGCGAGCGGTCGACCAAAGACACGTCGGCAAAATCGTCCAGGACGGCGCGCAACTCTGCCTCACCCTCCGCCAACACCTCGCCGGTGCGGAAGACACTGGCGTGACGCTGCATGCAACGCTGCATCCGCAGGCGTATTTCCGCGGTCTTGCGTGTACCGCGGGCGTGACGCAGCTTGTCGAAACGGGACAGCGCGGCATCGCAGGCATAACCTTGCAAGGGTTTGTGAGGCTGGCGCGGCCGGATCAATTCGGCGCAACGGATCGCGGCGGCGCGGCCGAACACCACCAGGTCGAGCAGCGAATTGGAACCCAGCCGGTTGGCGCCGTGCACCGATACGCAGGCCGCTTCGCCTATGGCCATCAGGCCGGGCACGACGGCTTCCGGATCGCCGTTCCGCGGACTGACCACTTCGCCCCGGTAGTTGGTCGGTATGCCACCCATGTTGTAATGCACGGTCGGCAGCACCGGTATGGGCTCTCGGGTCACGTCCACGCCGGCAAAAATGCGGGCACTCTCGGCGATACCGGGCAGGCGCTCGCGGACGACGGCGGGGTCGAGATGCTCCAGGTGCAGATGCACATGGTCCTTGTGCGGCCCCACGCCACGGCCTTCCCGCACTTCCAGGGTAATGGCCCGACTCACCACGTCGCGCGAGGCCAGATCTCCGGCATGCGGGGCGTAGCGGCGCATGAAGCGCTCGCCCTCCGAATTGCTGAGATAGCCCCCCTCGCCTCTTACTCCTTCAGTGATCAGACAACCTGCGCCATAGATGCCGGTCGGATGAAATTGCACGAACTCCATGTCCTGCAAGGGCAAGCCGGCGCGCAAAACCATGGCGTTGCCGTCGCCCGTGCAGGTGTGCGCGGAAGTGCAGGACAAGTAGGCGCGGCCGTAGCCCCCCGTAGCGAGCAGAGTCGTATGGGCGCGGAACAGGTGCAGGCTGCCGTCGTCCAGGCGCCAGGCCAGCACGCCCCGGCAGACCCCGTCCTCCATGAGGAGGTCCAGGGCGACGAATTCGATGAAAAATTCCGCCCCGTGTTTCAGGGACTGCTGATACAGCGTGTGCAGGATGGCGTGGCCGGTGTGGTCCGCCGCGGCGCAGGTGCGCAGGGCGACGCCCTCGCCGAAATGGGTGGTCATGCCGCCGAAGGGGCGCTGGTAGATCTTGCCGTCGGGGGTGCGGGAAAACGGCACGCCGTAATGTTCCAGCTCGATGACGGCCGGGATGGCCTCCCGGCACATATATTCGATCGCATCCTGATCGCCCAGCCAGTCCGAGCCTTTCACCGTGTCGTACATGTGCCAGCGCCAGTCGTCCTCGCCCATGTTGCCGAGCGCGGCGCTGATGCCTCCCTGGGCGGCCACGGTATGGCTGCGGGTGGGGAAAACCTTGGTGATGCAGGCGGTCGTCAGGCCGCGCGAGGCCAAGCCCAACGTGGCGCGCAGGCCGGCGCCTCCGGCCCCGACCACGATGGCGTCGTAATCATGCTGGATGATCGGGTAGCCGTTTGCCATGCTCAACCCGCGAAGGCGATGCGCAAGATAGCGTAGCCCGCCACCAGAGCGGCGAATCCCAGGGCCAGCTTGACGGCGAGCAGGCCGAGTATTTTGGCCACCGGCGCGTGGAGGTAATCTTCGACGATCACCTGCAAGCCCAGCATGGCGTGGTAAAAGCCCAGTCCGGCCACGGCCAGCAGTAAAACCGTGTTCCAGGGCTGCGCCACCCAGGCCAACAGTTCCGCATGGCTGGCCTGCGGGAGCGCGGCGACCGAGAGCGCCAGCCAGGCGCTTACGGGAATCAGGGCCAAAGCGGTGACTCGCTGGCGCCACCAGTGTTGCCGACCGCTGCGAGCCGACCCGAAACCGCGCGCGCGCGAAAGAGGCGTATAAAAATTCATGGCGAGTTCAGACGAAACGGGCAAGGGCGAGCAGGACGGTCAAGATGAGCGAGGCCGCCACTTCGTACCAGGCATGTCGACCGAGGGTGGCGCGGTCGAAGCCCCGGCCGCTGTCCCAGATCAGGTGGCGCAGCCCATGGCATAGGTGGAAGCACAGGGCGTATAGCCATCCCCAAAGCAGCGCTCGCCCCGGCAGCGAGCCCAGGAAATCCCGTAGCGGCGCATAGTGTTCGGCACCTTGGGCGGCCGCCATAAGCAGGCCGGCGAGAAAGATCAGGCCGACGCTCAGCAAGACCCCGGTGATGCGATGGAAAATCGACGCCAATGCCGTCAAAGGGAGTCGATAGATCTGCAAATGGGGTGACAGGGGACGTTCGTTCATCGGGAAACCGGGGGACTCAAATTCTGCACAGACTCGCAAATCAACCCCGCGGGCCGCTCGATCGCTCGAGAAAGCCACTCCGGGGATTCGAATTCCGGCCGTTCGACCCGCATCAACCGAGCAGCGCATCGAAGGCTCCGCTGATTTCCGAGACACCGGGCAACGCGGCCGCCAACTCGTCGACGTCGGCCGCCAGCCGACTCGTCAGCTCGACCGGCAGGCCGGCTTTGAGGTCGTCCTTATCCACGTTCGCCAGCTGCAGGGTCGCAATCAGATCGGCCAGATAAAACACGCCGGCGAGAGGAACGAACTCGGCCTGTTCCAGCGGCCGCGGATACACCTGGAACGCCTGGGTGATTTCGGGCGGGAAATTCCAGCGCCGGGCCAGTTCGGCACCGACATCGGCATGGTTGTAACCCAGCGCCTTCTCTTCCGCAATCACGCGCCCGGTTCCGGCGGCAACCTCCTTCTCGATGCCGTCCGCCACTCCCGGCAACTCCTGGCGTATCAGCAGGATGCCGATATGCAGCATCAAACCGCCGGTATAGGCAAAGTCCTCCCGCAGACCCAGGCGCCTGGCCAGCCAGCCGGCATAGCCCGCGGTGGCGGCACAGTGCTTCCAATACGCTTTCAGATCGAAACCGGGAGGGGCCTTGACGGCACCGGCCAAGCCGCTGGCGATCACCAGGGTGCGCACGGCGTTGAACCCCATCAGCAGCATGGCATCGCCGAGCGAGGCTATGCGGCGCGAGACGCCGAAACGCGCCGAATTGGCCGCTCTCAGGACGCGGGCGGAAATCACCTGATCGAGGGCGATCTTGGCGGCGATCTTCCTGGTGTCTACATCGACATCGTTGAAACTCAGGATAAGCTCGCGAACGACCTGGGGTATGGCCGGCAGTTTTTCACACTGTTCGAACAAGGCGTCGATGTTTTTCATGCAAGACCCCAAAGTGTCGGTCGAGGGTCGACACGCCACCGACTATCCAGCGCTTCGAACCCTCGGCGAGGCGTCCGATTTCCTTTTAAAACGAAGCTGGAGTATACCATCATGGCGGCCGCCCCAGGCAGGCCGGAAATCCGAGGGCTCTCCCGTCACCCGCGCGACGGGGTGTTGCGGACGCCGCTTAGGCCACCGGCGGGGACTTGCGCTCGCTCTTGTCGCGATACATATGCACGTCGGCCTCACGGATCAAGTCGACGGCGGACACGCCGTCCTCGGGATAGATCGCGACCCCGACGCTGACGCCGATGATGGGCAAGGCCTTGGCTTCGCCGCCATGCTTCATGAAGGCCTTCTTGATCTTCTGCGCCACTTGTTCCGCTTTTCCCCGTCCGTCGATGTTCTGTAGCAGGATGACGAATTCGTCTCCGCCCAAACGCGCCACGGTATCGATTTCCCGCACGCAACGCTGAAAAATGCCGGCCGCTCTCCGCAACACCCGATCCCCCGTCTGGTGGCCGTAATAATCGTTGATGCCCTTGAATCCGTCGAGATCGAGGAACAGAACCGCGAGCAAGGTACCCTGTCTGTGGGCGACGGCCAGGGCCTGCTCCAGGCGGTTCTTGAACAGTTGACGGTTCGGCAGGCCGGTGAGGTTATCGAAGTTGGCCAGCACGAATAGCTTGTCGCTTTCCTCTAGGCGCTTCATCTCGTGACGATGATGAGCGCGGGCATATTCGACCAGTACGAGGAGCGCCGCCGCTCCGCCCACGGCGATCAGGCCCACCATCGGGAGCTGGATGATATCCCAGTCCAACTGCTTCTCGATGACCAAGCGGAACGGTTGCTCGGGTCCGTCGACCGGGTGCTGCGCGCGCAGACGGGGAAGAAACCGGCGCGCGAGAGGGCCGGGCTCGATGCTCACGGGCTGGGAAATCAGCTTGTTTTCCGCCGTGCCGCCGGGACCTTCATAAATGACCTGCAGGCCCAGGCGCCCGTCCGCAGCGAGTTCGGCCGGCATCATGTCCTTGGCCCTGCAAATCACGACGGCGAAAATCTGCCTATCGTTGCGGCGTACGGACTGCATCAGGAGATAGGCCATCTCGCCGTCGAACACACGCAAGGGGGCGCTCGCGACGGCAGTCTCCGTGACCATTGCCCGATGGAGCACGTCGCGCGTGGCGTCCATGGATTCGAAATCGAATCCGAGCACATGCCGGTTCTCCGGGGTCAAGGGCTCCATGAAGGTCAGCAAGTAATACGCGGCCTGCGCCGGAGCCGGCACCAGGCGGCCTGCTTCGACGCGCTGGGGGGTAAACCCGGTGATACCCCGCACGGCCAGCGACCGGCTCATTTCGAGCAGACGCTCGGCCGTGGCCTGCTGCACGATTTCCAGCATATAGAGGTGGGACTGTGTCCGTAGAACCTCACGGGCGTACTGGGACTGCGCCTGAAAATCGTCGGGGTCGACGATTTTCAGCATGGCGGCAAAGCCCTGCAGGGCGATCTGGTTGCGGCTCGCCATCGCCTCGAAACGGCTCTGGGTCAGGTTGGCCTGCTCCGAGAAGCGCTGCTCCGCCCGGCGAATATCCAACGAAACCGAGACCACCATCAGCATTCCCGTCAGCGTGAGAAAGCTGCCTCCCAATACCAGATAGACTCGCAAATTCCGTAGACCGACTTCTCTTTTCACGTCCATCCTCAAGACGAAGGAAAAAGTGATTGCAGTCAAATTTTGTACCAAGATGCGCGCGCAAAGCTGCGAACAATTTCACAGCGCTGCGGGAAAGTCAGCGGCGGGTGTTGCTCACGCCGTGCGGGACATGACCGGTGGCGACATGGCGACTGGCGGATTCGCAGTGCCCTTGCTGGTCATCGAAAAAAATGTCGGCGCCGAAAGCCTTGAGGAAAGGCCCTTTCTCCATGCCGCCGAGAAACAGGCCTTCGTCGATGCGGATGTTCCAGGTCCTGAGGGTGCGCACCACCCTTTCGTGCGCGGGCGCTCCGCGGGCGGTAACCAGCGCGGTGCGTATGGGCGAGGCCTCAGCCTCGAAGCGGGTTTGTATGTAATGCAGCGCCGCGAGAAACTCCTTGAACGGCCCACCCGTCATCGGCGTGCGCGCCTCCGCCTTTTCGTTGGCGGTGAACGCCTGCAAGCCCTCGGCCTGGTAGATGCGCTCCGATTCGTCCGAAAACAGCACGGCGTCGCCGTCGAAAGCGATGCGCAACTGATCGGACGCATTCGCGCCCGTCGCGGAAGGAAAAATGGTCGCGGCGGCGTGGCCGGCGTCCAATGCGCGGACCACGTCTTCCGCATTGGACGACAGGAACAGGTGCGCGCCGAAGGCCTGTATGTAACCGAACGGCGACTGTCCGCCCGTGAAAGCGGCGCGGCTGATGTCGAGGCGGTGATGCTCGATGGAATTAAAAACCCTGAGGCCGGTATCGGCGCTGTTGCGCGAGAGGAGTATCACCTCTACCAGCGGCTCGGGCAGCCTGTCGTTGATCGACAACAGCTTGCGCACCAGCGGATAGGCCACGCCAGGGTCCAGCGGTTCGTCCTCGTGTGCCACCTGGAATTGGCAATAGGCCTCCTTGCCGTCCTGTTCGAATATCCGGTGCGAGGCATCCAGATCGAACAGCGCACGCGATGAAATGGCGACCACCAGTTTGCGCGCCTGCACCGCCATGCCCTGCCTCGCTAGCTTCGTGACCGGGTCAATCCGGCGATCAAACGGGCATTGCCCGGGCTGTCGTTGAGCGCCGGAATGTAGCGATAGCTGCTTCCGCCGGCCTCGAGGAAAACCTCGCGGTTGGCGATGGCGATTTCTTCCAGCGTCTCCAGACAGTCCACCGCAAACCCCGGGCAGACCACGTCGACCGAACGAACGCCCTCGCCCGGCAAGCTCTTCAAGACATCCACACAGTAAGGCTTGAGCCAGGCGGCGGGACCGAAGCGAGATTGGAAAACCAGTTGCCAAGCGCCCTCCCCCAGACCCAATCGCGCCGCGATCAGGGCGGCGGAACGTACGCATTGATCGTAATAGGGATCACCCAAGGCCCGCGAGCGCTCCGGCAGGCCGTGGAAGGACATGAGCAGCCGCTCCGCCCGGCCATGCTCCTGCCAGTAGGCGGCGATGCTATCGGCCACCGCCTCGATATAGGCCGGCTCGTCGTGGTAGTCGCTGAAGAACGACCAGGACGGTATATGCCGCCAGCGGGTGAAGGTCGCACTGACGGCATCGAAGATGGAGGCCGTGGTGGCCGCCGCGTACTGCGGATACAGCGGCAGCACGATGATATTGTTGACGCCGCGGGCCTTCAGCCCCTCCAGGCGCTCCCGGATGGCGGGACGACCGTAGCGCATGGCGAGTTCGACGGGGATGTCGTCGCCCAGCTCCGCATGCACGGCTTCGGCCAAGGCCTTGGTCAGGACCAGCAAGGGAGAACCCTGCTCGGTCCAGATCGAGGCATATGCGTGAGCCGCCTTGCGCGGCCGCAGCCGCAGGATGAAGCCGTGCAGGATCAACCACCAGATAGGCCTGGGGATCTCCACGACCCGCGGATCGCCCAAAAACTCGGCCAGATAACGCCGCACCGCGGCCGCCGTCGGTGCATCCGGTGTCCCCAGGTTGACCAGCAACAGGCCGGTTTTGGTATTTTTCGCGCTCACGTGCGAACGCCCTCAGGCCCGGTTGATGAGATTGAGGAATTCCGAACGGGTACTGATTTGCTTGCGGAACAAGCCCAGCATGGACGAGGTCTGCATCACCGAATTCTGCTTTTCCACGCCGCGCATCATCATGCAAAGGTGCTTGGCCTCGATCACCACGGCAACCCCGGCAGGCTGGATGGACTGCTGGATGGCGTCGGCGATCTGCTTGGTGAGCCGCTCCTGGATCTGCAAGCGGCGGGCGTACATGTCGACGATACGCGCCACCTTGGACAATCCGAGCACCTTGCCCGTCGGCAGGTAGGCGACATGGCACTTGCCGATAAACGGCAACAAATGATGCTCGCACAGCGAATACAGCTCGATGTCCTTGACGATCACCATGTCCTCGGTATCGGCCTCGAAGATGGCATTGTTGAGCACGTCGTCCAGTGTCTGCTGGTAGCCGCGGTTCAGGAAACGGAAAGCGGCTGCGGCGCGCTTGGGCGTGTCGACGAGCCCCTCGCGGGTCACGTCCTCGCCGATTTCCTGGATGATTTGGGTGAAGAGATTTTCCATGGAACTCATCGCTCGGTCGGTGGGCAAAAAGCGGGGAATGGTACACGCTTGCGGGTAGGCATCAATACGGCTCGGCATATTGTTTCAACAATGCGGCCTGCACACTCACTTCTTCGCCCCCGGCGGGCGTCAGGCGCTGATAACTTCCGTCGACCTTCAACAGCCAGGCCTGGCTGTTGTCGGCCAGGTAGCGCGCCAGGTCCGCGCGGATACGCTCACCGAGCTTGCGGTTTTCGATGGGGAAACAACTTTCTACCCGGCGAAACATGTTGCGCTTCATGAAATCCGCGCTGGCGGCGTAGATTTCCGGCTCGCCGCCGTTTTCGAAGTAATAGACGCGGCTGTGCTCCAGGAAACGCCCGATGATGGAGCGCACCTCGATGTTTTCGGACACACCCGCCACGCCGGGGCGCAGGCAGCACACCCCGCGCACGATGAGGACGATCTTCACGCCCGCCATCGACGCCCGATACAAGGCCTGGATCAACTGCGGCTCGTCGACGGAATTGATCTTGATGACGATGCGCGCCGAGCGGCCGTGGCGGGCGTGCTCGATCTCCCGGTTGATCTTCTTGATCAGCGAGCTGTGCAAGGTAAAAGGCGAATGCAGCAGCTTGTTGAGACGGCTGACCTTGCCCAGGCTGGTGAGCTGCACGAACACGCGGCGCACATCCTCGCCCAACTCCTTGTCGCAGGTGAACAGCCCGTAATCGGTGTAGATGCGGGAAGTACGCGAATGGTAATTGCCGGTGCCGAGATGGGTGTAATAACGCAGGTTACGCCCCTCGCGCCGCAGGACGAGCAGCATCTTGGCGTGGGTCTTGTAGCCGACGATGCCGTACACCACCTGGACACCGGCCTCCTGCAAGCGGTTGGCCAGGGAGATGTTGGCCTTTTCGTCGAAACGGGCCAGCAATTCCACCACCACCGTCACTTCCTTGCCGGCACGCGCCGCATGGACCAGGGCCTCCACCAGCGGCGAATCGGAACCGGTGCGGTAGAGAGTCTGCTTGATCGCGACGACCTGCGGATCGCGCGCCGCCTGCCAAACCAGCTCGATCACCGGAGCGAACGACTCGTAGGGGTGATGCAGGAGGATGTCCTGCTTGCGGATCAGTTCGAAGATATCGTCCTTATAGCTAGCCAAGGCGCGCGGCAGGCCGGCGATGAACGGTGGGTATTTGAGATCCGGCCGCTCTATCATGTCGTAGACCTCGCGCGCGCGGCTCAGGTTGACCGGTCCCTCGACCCGGTACAAGCGATCCTCCGCCAGCCCGAATTGTCCGAGCAAGAACTCGACGATGCCGTCGGGACAGTTGTCGGCCACTTCCAGCCTGACCTCGTCGCCGAAATTGCGCGCGGTCAACTCCCCTTCGACCGCGTGCAGCAGATCGTCGAATTCTTCGTCGTCCAGGAACAGATCGCTGTTGCGCGTGACCCGGAATTGGTAACACCCGCGCACCTTCACGCCGTAAAACAGCTCGTCGACGAAGGCATGGATGATGGAAGACAGGAACACAAAGTCGTGCGGCCCGCTCTCCGTCTCGCCGGGCGGCAGATGCACGATGCGCGGCAAGGCGCGCGGCGCCTGCAGGGTGGCCAATTCGATGTCGCGACCGAAGGCGTCCTTGCCGGACAGGGAAAGAATGAAATTGAGGCTCTTATTGAGGATGCGCGGGAAAGGGTGCGAGGGATCCAGCCCCATGGGGCTCAGGATGGGCAATAGCTCTTCCTCGAAATACCGGCGCAGCCAGGTCTGCTGCGACGCATTCCAGTCGGTGCGGCGGACGAAACAGATGTTTTGCGCCTCGAGCTGGGGCAGCAGAAGCTCATTGAGCACGCGGTATTGTTCGGCCACCAGCTCGTGCGTGCGCTGGCCGATGGCCGCCAAAGCCTCTTGAGGGCTCAAGCTGTCGGGCTCGGTCTTGCTCGATCCCAGTTCGGCCTTCTGGTTGAGTCCGGCCACGCGAACCTCGAAAAACTCGTCCAGGTTGGAGCACGAAATAGCCAGAAAATTGAGCCGCTCCAGCAAGGGCGTGCGCTCGTCCTTGGCCTGCTCCAAGACCCGCCAGTTGAAATCGAGCAGACTCAATTCGCGATTGATATACAACCGGGGATCGGCGAGATCGACGGCATCGGCCGTCTGGCCCTGGCTGGGCGCGGACAATTCGATGCCCTGTAAGCGCATCGCGCTATGCTGTTTTTCCAGATCGCCGACCACGTGCCGGGCGGAACGGACCATGCGCTCCGCCTTCTGGCGGGTGAAGCCGGGTATCTTCAGCAGGCGGTCCACGTCCGACTGCGCCAGTTCCTCCACCGAAAAAATTCCGTGCTCGGCCAACAGGGCACGGGTCGATTTGCTGATGCCTTTTACGTTACCGATGATCAAGGGAGTTCCTCATGAAGGCAGGTCCGGAGAGCGCCGGGATCGGACAGACCTCCGCCGCCTAGGCTAAAGAGTTTCGCCGGATTAGCCAAGCGGGCACCGGGCGAGTCGGGGCCCCGCTCAAGCGGCCAGCGTGATGCGCAGCGACAGGTCGATGGCGCGTACGTTTTTGGTCAAAGCCCCGACCGAGACATAGTCCACGCCCGTGTCGGCGATGGCCTTCACCGTGGCCAGATCGACATTGCCGGAGGCTTCCAGCGCTGCCCGACCGGCGGTGCGGATCACCGCTTCGCGCATCATGGTGAGGGTGAAGTTGTCCAGCAGCAGCCTCTTCGCCCCGGCCGCCAGGGCCTGTTCGAGTTCGTCCAGGCTTTCCACTTCGACCTCGATCGGCACTCCGGCATGCAGCGCGCGCGCTTCGTCCAGCGCACGCGCGATGGAACCGGCCGCCAGGATGTGGTTTTCCTTGATCAGGATGCCGTCGTCCAGTCTCATACGGTGATTGTGACATCCGCCGCAACGTACGGCGTATTTCTGCGCCTGTCGCAATCCCGGGACAGTCTTACGGGTATCGAGGACTTTCAGCGTCGTCCCGGCAACCGCCCGAGCGTATTCACGAGCCAGCGTAGCGGTGCCCGACAAAGTCTGCAAAAGATTCAGGGCGGTCCTTTCGCCGCTCAACAAGGCGCGCGCTGGCCCATCAAGCTGGCAGAGCGTGGTGCCGGCCTCGGCCTCCTCGCCTTCCCCCACCTGCCATTCGATCCGCACCGTGTCATCCAGGCGCGCAAACACGGCGTCGAACCACGCCCGTCCACACAGCACCATTTTTTCGCGCGTGATCAAGCGGGCACTCGCCCACGCGTTTTTCGGCACGATCTGTGCCGTTAAGTCGCCCGTACCCAGATCCTCCGCCAAAAAGCGGTCTATTTCTGCCTCGCTCACCAACACTGCAGGTTTGCCTCTTCGGATTCTCGACGAACGCTCACTGTAAACGCTGAAACGGAAAATACAAACGTTCGCGAATTTGGCTCTGAGACACAAAGTATGCCGGCATTGTGGCCGATGTCACAGTTTGAACACAGGATTCGGCCACACTGTGCCCCGTACCGATTTTGGAAATGTGCTTCCCGTTCCGGGAACGACTTCAAGGAGATAACGCGATGAACACACCATACGATGCTCGCCGCAACTCGCGTGGCGGCCGTTGGCTGCTGGTTGCTGCCGTCGGGCTGTGCGCCGGCAACACACTTTGGGCGGCCGATAAACCGATCGGCGCGAATTTGACCGTGGGCGCGGCAGGACTGTCGACCGAAGCGGCCGCTCAAACGCTCCAGGGTTATAACTATGTCCTGAAGTCGGGGAACGATGGCCTGGTCGAGTCGGTTGCCATAGCGGGCGAAAACGGCTCCGGAGCGGGGAATGCCGTGGCCGCCGGGCGGGCGGGCGAAAAAACGCCGGGCCCGCAAGCGGACGGCGCGACTGCCGGCAAAACGCTGATGAGCAAGAACATGCAGGGCAAGGAGGCCATAGCCGCCCTCGGCGCCAATTTGCCCGCGGTGGCGGCGGCTCACGGGATGACTCCCGAGCGCTTCAAGGAAGTGCTGGAACAGGATGCCACGGCGTGGATCGACGTGACCGGGCGCATGTATTACGTGGAAACTCCTCCCCCTCCGCAAGCACCCGAATTGGCGAGCGGAACCACCGACACCGCTTCGGCCGCAGCCACCGCCGCGCCTCTCGACCTGAACCAGACGTTCAAACTGCACAGCCGCCCCGGCTCCAATCGGGTCATCTACCTGGACTTCAACGGCCAAACCATAACCGGCACGGCATGGAACAACTATGCGGGGAAAGCGACGCTCGAGGCGCCGGCCTTTGACCTGACCGGCAACCCGGCGCTGTTCGACGATACCGAACGGGCGCGCATCCAATACATCTGGCAGCGGGTGGCCGAGGATTACGCGGCCTTCAACGTCGACGTGACCACCGAAGAGCCCCCTGCGGAGTCCCTGGATCGCAGCGGTTGGACCGATCCATCCTACGGAACCCGAGCACTCATCACCAAGAACGTTTTGAATTGCGCCTGCGGCGGCATCGCCTATGTAGGCGTGTTCGATTACCCCAGCACCAGTTACAAACCTGCCTGGATCTTTTACGACAATCTGGGAGCCGGCAACGAGAAATACGTGGCCGAAGCGATCACCCACGAAGTCGGACATAACCTCGGCTTAAACCATGATGGCACCACCAGTGTGGCGTATTACCAGGGCCACGGCTCCGGTGCGACGGGCTGGGCTCCCATCATGGGTGTCGGTTATTACAAGGAACTCGTGCAATGGAGCCAGGGCGAATATCCCAACGCCAACAACAAGCAGGACGATTTCAGCATCATCCAAACCCACGGAGCACTGGTTCGGCCCGACGACGTCGGCAATACCACGGCCACCGCCACGACGCTCTCGGGTACGGTCAGCGGCAGCACGGTCAGCATCGACCGCACCGGCAATATCGAACAGCGAGGGGATGTGGATTTATACGCTTTCGCCACGACCGGAGGACCGGTCGACCTGACGGTCTATCCCGCGGCCCGTGGGCCGAACCTGGATGTGTCGGCGGAACTCTACGACTCCGCCGGCACACTGGTCCTCGCAGCAAATCCGGCCGACTCGCTGAGCGCCTCGCTATCCACGACGCTGGGGGCGGGCACGTATTACCTCAAGATCGACGGTACCGGCAAAGCCGCCACCGCCACCCATCCCGGCTACACCGACTACGGCAGCTTGGGGCAGTACCGCCTCACGGGCGCCATTACCCAGGAAGCCACCGCCCCAGCCAGTCTGCAGCCGCCCGTTGTCGTCGCTTCGGGATCGCCTCTGACGGGATTCGCTCCGCTGCCGGTCAGCTTCTCCAGCAACGGAACCACCGATGACGGAACCGTCGTTTCCTACCGTTGGGATTTCGGCGATGGTACGGCGGCAAACGAACCCAACCCCTTACACACCTATAGCAATGTGGGCACCTACACGGCCAAGCTGACGGTCGTCGACGACGCGGGTCTGACGGCAAGCCAGGCCGTCACCGTTACGGTCGCGCCCGACCCTGCGTTGACCTCTCTGCGGGTCTCCCAGGTCTCGATCGGCCTGATCACCGTCAACAAGGTGACCGCGGCCAAGGCGAGCGTGACCGTGACGAACGGCAAGGGTCGGCTCATCCCCAATGCGACCATCACCGGCAAATGGAGCAGCCTGGTGAACACAAATGCCAGGGCAATAAGCAACTCGTCCGGCGTGGCGACCCTGCTCTCGCCGCCCACGAAAGCCGCCAAGGGAACGTTCACCTTCTCGGTAACCGGCATCAGCCTGCCCGGCTATACCTATGAGCCGGCCACGAATGCCGTCAGTGCGGTCAGCATCAGCCGATAAGCGTCCCATCCCCCACGCCCCGTCCGCAACGACGGGGCGTTTTATTGCCCGACGAGCTCAATATTTCAATACCACCTCGGCGGGAAACGCTCCGATCACGGCCTCCGTATCCGTATAGGTGTTGATGGGCTTGCCGTTGACGGTGACGCCCCTGAGCGGCGTCGAGCTCGGCGCAGCGACCACGATTTTTCCCGGCGGGAAACTCAGATCGCCGGTCAGACTCAAGTGCACTTCGCCGTTTGCTGCTGGGCGGAGCGCATAATTGAGCGTACCGTGCCACGTGGGCAGACCCTTGACCGATACGCCCTCGCCGCTGGCCAGCCACTCTGACGGCAATCCCGCCGCCAAAACCAGGGCTTGATCAGCCTCGCGCTCATAAGCGAACAGACTGCGAAATGCGCGGACATATTCGGCACCGATCCACGTATGGGGCATGTCGCCGATGAACTTGGGCGTTTTGGGGTCGCGCCAGACCACCTCGGCCCACTGGTTCCAAGCCGCGGGCCGCTGCCCCTGAAACAGGTAGTCAAGAAGGGCCAGCGCACGCTCGCGCTGCCCCAGATGGACCAAGGCCTCGGCCATGCGGACTTCATAAGGCGTATAGGCCGACCACTCGACCTCGCCGTCGCGGCGCTTTTGGAAATAGTCCCACCACTCGTCCAAGGTGTTTGCCAGTGCCGGCTGAGGAAGACGGGACAATTCCCCCCCCGGAGTGACGAACATGGCCACGGCGTTCGAATCGAAATCCGCCAGTTCGGCCGAGGCCGGAATATAAGCGATCGCGCGCGCGTTCATGACATTCCGGATGGACGCGTACAAGTCACGGGCGAACTCGTCGCGCAACTCGGCATAGCGCCGCCGATGCTCTTCATCCATCACCCGTTCGGCGAGTTGTGCGGCATCCTTGAGTCCGCGCAGGGTCCAGAAATCGTCCCAGTAGGCGTGTACCGGTCGGGCGGCATAACCTTCATGACTGATGGACTCGGGCATCAAACCGTAAAAGATCCGCTTTTCTTCACGGGTCCGGTACGCGTCGGTCAGGCGCCGTTTCCGCAGGGATTCGATGTAGGACACGGCCTTGGCGATATGCGGCCACATCTCCCTGACGAAGCCGATGTCGTGCGTATAGCGGAAATATTCGGCGATCATGTAGATGAACTCGCCATGGCTGTCGTTTTCCGGCACGCCGTCGGGCCCTCGCCGGTCGACGCAGCAGGGTATCTTGCCGTTGGCAAACTGCTGGCCGGCGTACCAGGTGATGAAACTTCGCGCTTCTTTGGCGTAGCCCATGCCGAGCAAAGCGGAAGAAATGACTGCGCCGTCGCGTATCCAGGCACGGGCATAAGTACGGGATCCCGGCTGTAAGACTGGACCATCGCGATTGATCAGGATCCAGGCCAGATTGCTCTTGAGCGTATCGACAAACTTTCGGGCCATCAGCGGAACCCCGAACTCCACCTGAGCAAGGCGGGAGGCCCAGGCGTCTCGAGCCCGCTGGAGGTGAAAGCGCGCGGCTCTATCACCCTCTTCTCCGACCCATTTTGATTCCGGTGTATCCTTCGCCCCACGAAACGGGACGGCCAGAAAAACTTCACGCGACGCACCCGGCGCCAGATCAAAGTCATATTCCAGTGCGCCGGACGCATAGCCGAAAGCGTCGACGACCTCGGATTCTCCCGGCACCTTGCCCTCCAGCAAATCATCGGTGACGGAGCCTTGTTCGAAGCTGAGCGCTCCGAAATGCAGAGGCTGGGGCCAAGGAACAACCAGGCGTTCGTCGTTGACCCAGATCGCGCGTCCATCCTGCTTCAGTCGGCCGATGCGCGTCGTACCCCCGACCATGTTGAGGGACTGCCACAAGGGATTGACCTGGAAAGGCCGCAAGGCGAGAAACAACCGTGGCTGTACGCGTTCTGTCCGCCCGTTTTCGATGCGGTAGCGGGCATAGAGCACGCCGTCGTCGGCAAACGCGGTGGTTGTTAGCGCAAGCCCATCGTATTTCCACTTCACCGACGGTATCGGCAGATAGCCCTCGTCGAGTTCCTGCTCCGGATCGACGTCGTTCCAGGTGATCAACTTGCCGCCAGCGTAAAGAAAAGGCTCGATGGAAAACGCGCCTTTGTCGACCTCCAGTGCGCCATCCGCCCCGAGCAGCGCTTCCTGGCGCGCGCCGTCGTCTTCGCCGACGACCGTAAAATAGGCCTGCTCCGCGAAGAAATAACGCGGATAGAGGCCGCGCGGCGCATCACTCGCGACGGACTGGAAGAATAGGTTGGGCGTGGCGGAGAACTCGAACGGCTGCACGCTTAGGGTATGGATACCATAACCTTGGCCGCGACTGCTTTTGCTCAACGCCAAACGTAAAAAGCGTGACTCCGTGTCGGGCAAATAGATGTAATCGCGCCCCCCATTCCCGGCTGTGACGGAATGCACCGGCAACCAGTGCACTCCGTCCGCGGAAATTTGCACCTGGTAAGCCCATGCGAAGTCCTCCCGGCTCCAATCGATTATCAGCCCGCCGTACTCGCGACTCTTCCGGAAATGCAGCATCAACCACTGCCGCTCGGATCGCCCGTCGCTTTTCCAAAAGGTCTCCGGCTTACCGTCGATCACCGCGTCCGGGGTGTAAGCGCCTCTCGTGGTCGAAGCGGTCACCGTCGGCAAAAAGGGGCCGGTCGTCTCGGGGTCGCGTTTCTCGAGTCGGAGATCGTCCAGCCACAGGCTGCCCTTCCCTTCTTCCGAAGACGTCAAGACAAACTCGACGGACTCCACTCGTTTGAGCGGTGCTCCTCCGGACGGCCCCCAGGCGAAATCCAGCATCCGCTTCTTCACCCTATACTCACGCCAATCCGGGGAAAATGTCTGGTCGTAGCGTCGATTCCACCAGACATCCTGTCCTCCCGCACCCGACAATTTAAACTCCAGATCGCTCGCCGGAGCTTCTGCCCGAATCTGATAGGTAAACGCATAATTTTCGGGCAGCTTGATACCCAATCGCTTGTGAAAAACAATCTGCCCTCCCCCTTCCGGGAAGGCAAAGTCGAGCCGTATTGCCTTACCCGTTCGGCCGGCGTCAAGAGTCAGTTTCAAATCGGCTTTCGGGGAACGGGTGGCCAACCATCCGGAAATTGATTCGAAATCGTCCAGAACGACGGTATCCGCGCCTTGCGCGGCATTCGCCCCCGCCGTAAGCAGTAAGTATGTCAGGGGAAGTTTTCCTATTTTTCTAATCATGAGCCTCACCCTATCATCACAAAATCCTGCAAGCACAAGCCGCGACAATATATATAGAGAAAATCCCTATTTTTCCGGTTTTGTTACTCGAATTGGTTCATGTTGAGGAGGCCTCCGCATACTTCCCCACTAACGGGAAATGACTTACTGCACAAATGACCCAGATTTCGGATAAACTTAGCCCGCCCCCAAAAGGGCGGCGATGCCATGGAAACCGCGGGCAGGGGACATGGCATCTGCCAGGACTTTCCCCATGCCCCAGAAACACAGGAGCTATCGACCGGTATGATTCGACTCTTATTGATCGATCACCACCCCGTCGTGCGCGACGGCCTAACATGCTCGGCCAAACAGTCCTCGGATTTCGTAGTAGTTGGCGAAGCCGACAACGGCTATACCGGCTACCAGTCCTACCTGGACTGTAATGCGGACGTCGTGATCATGGAAATGTCCCTGCCGGATATCGGTGGACTGGAAGTCGCGCGCAAAATACTGCAGCGCTCGCCGGATGCAAGAATCTTGATATTCTCCGCTCATGAGAACGAAATGCTGATCCAGCGCGCGCGGGACATAGGTGTGCGCGGATTCGTTGGCAAAAGAAGAAAGGTTGCGGAGATTCTGGCCGCCGCCCGCATAGTGGCCGATGGGGGCTCTTATTTCATCGACTCGCCGCCCGTCCAGTCGGGCAAGCTGGGTTGGGGCCTGCAATTACTGACTCCGCGCGAGTTCGAAGTGTTCCGGCATCTGGCCGAGGGTCGAACGGTCATAGCGATCGCCAAGCTGCTCAACTCCAGCCCCAAGACCGTGGGCGTACACCAGACGCGCATCCTGAAAAAACTCGGCGTCACCAATTCGGCACAACTCGCTCACTTGGCGCTGGGCGGCGATGTGATCGGGCTGCAGGCGACTTTGGACAACCTGCAGGAAGGAGAATCGGAAGCCCCCCAGCAGTCTTCGGCAAGCTGAGGTCGGCGGAGACATCGCTGGCCGGTCAGGCAGAAGGCGGCCACCTCCCCATTTCCGTTACATCAGCGACGCCCCACCGCACCAAAAAAAACGCCTGGCTATCACCAGGCGTTTTTGCGTGCAACCGATTACAAGGCTTTGCGGATCATCCGTTGATCAAATAGTGTGCAAAGATTGCGGCGGCGTAGCCGGCGATCACGGCCGGCGTCCACTTCAGATGACTGAAGAAGGTGTACATGCCGCGCGAGGTCCCCATCAGCGCCACGCCTGCAGCCGATCCGACCGACAACATGGAACCGCCGACACCCGCGGTCAGCGTCACCAACATCCATTGATAAATGTCCATATCGGGATTCATCTGCAATACGGCGAACATCACCGGAATGTTGTCGACGATGGCCGACAATACGCCGATTAGGATATTGGCCGTCGTAGCGCCCAGACCATCGTACATGGCGGCGGAGGCCAATTGCAGATAGCCGATGTAACCCAGGCCGCCGACCGCGAACACCACACCGAAGAAGAACAGCAAGGTATCCCACTCGGAATCCTTCACGTGCTGGAACACATCGAACTTTCCGAAGTTGCCGTAATTGAAGACCAGCTTCAACCGGTAGCCGTAGAACATCAGATAGGTCAGACCGACCATCATGCCTAGGAAAGGCGGGAGGTGGAGGAACTGTTTGAAGCTGACGGCGGTCACTATGGTCAAGAGGAACAGGCCGCAGATCACCAAAGCGCCCGGCTTGAGATCGACCTTCTCGTCCTCGTCACTGAAGCTCGGCGCTTCGTCGGGTATGGCGAAATGCATGAAGGCTGCAGGAACCGCGAAATTCACCACCGAAGGGAGAAACAACTCGAAGAAATCGAAGAACTCGGCTTTTCCGGCCTGCCAAACCATCAGCGTCGTGATGTCGCCGAACGGGCTGAAAGCGCCGCCGGCGTTGGCCGCGATCACCAAATTGATGAAGCCCAGGGCAACGAATTTCGGGCTGTTGGCACCCACGGCCATGACGACGGCGCCAACCAGCAATGCCGAAGTCAGGTTGTCGGCTACCGCGGAAAGGAAAAAGGTGATTACGCCGGTGATCCAGAACAGCTTGCGGTAACCGAATCGGCGATTGACCAACCAAGCCCTCAGAGCCTCGAAGACATTGCGCTCGGCCATGGCGTTGATATAGGTCATCGCCACGAGCAGGAAGAGCATCAACTCGGCAAACTCTGCCAGGTTACGCTCAAAAGCCGTGTGCACCGCTTCCGCCGGCACGCCATTGGAACTGGCCAGATAGGCGACCTCGGCCCATATGATGCCGGCAGCCAGAATGACCGGCTTGGACTTACGCAGGTGCGTAAACTCCTCGGTCATGACGAAGGCGTAGGAAATGATGAAGATCAGAACGCAGTAAAGCCCCCGGTGCGTGTTCGTCAGGCCCAATACGTCAAATTCTTCGGCCAACGCCACACCTGGCACGACCAGAAGCAGCGAGATAAATGCAAGTGCGCGTAACAAAGCCAAACCCTCTTGTTAGTAATTGAAAAACGATCGCCCGCGCCCCGAAACGCTCCTGCGCCCCGGCAAACGAGCCCCCCTGATTTTCAGCGAAACGGCGCAAACTCTGTTCAGGTCGCGCGGCGAATCCACGCAAGCGCCCCAAGCCTTCGAATTGATTTCCTATGGCCGCCCTTTATAAAGTAAAATCATAGCCATAGCAATTTCTACGACAGTATCGCAATAAGCCCCCGAGCCCCTTCCTCCCGGACTCAGGAGCTATTCGCAGAACGTCAGGCTTCCGCCCTCCAACATTTAGATTCCGCCATGTATCGATACGACGAATACGATCAAACTCTGGTCGACGAACGGGTCGCCCAGTTCCGCGATCAGACCCGCCGCTTTCTGGAAGGACAACTGAGCGAAGATCAGTTCAGGCCGCTACGGCTGATGAACGGACTCTACATACAACGCCACGCGCCGATGTTGCGAGTCGCGGTGCCTTATGGCCTGTTGT
The DNA here is from genome assembly GCF_016925495.1 of Methylococcus sp. EFPC2. Classification (NCBI taxonomy): domain Bacteria; kingdom Pseudomonadati; phylum Pseudomonadota; class Gammaproteobacteria; order Methylococcales; family Methylococcaceae; genus Methylococcus; species Methylococcus sp. EFPC2. The sequence goes on from NZ_CP070491.1 coordinate 2,361,668, forward strand.
CGTCACGCCAGTTGCGCATGTTGGCGCACCTGGCCCGCAAATACGACAAGAACTACGGCCACTTCACCACCCGCCAGAACATCCAGTACAACTGGCCCAGGCTGGAGGACGTGCCGGACATGCTGGCCGAGCTTGCCTCCGTACAAATGCATGCCATCCAGACCAGCGGAAACTGCATCCGCAACGTCACCAGCGACCATCTTGCCGGCGTATGCGTCGATGAACTCGAGGATCCGCGTCCCTGGTGCGAGATCATCCGCCAGTGGTCCACCCTGCATCCCGAGTTCGCCTTCCTGCCGCGCAAGTTCAAGATCGCGGTCAGCGGCGCCGCCAAGGATCGCGCCGCGACGCAGCTTCACGACGTCGGCCTGCACTTGGTCAGGAACGCAAGCGGCGAGATCGGTTTTGAGGTACTGGTCGGCGGCGGCCTGGGCCGCACCCCCATCATCGGCAAGACCATACGTCCTTACCTCGAAAAACAGCACCTGCTGTCCTATCTCGAAGCCATCTTGCGCGTCTACAACCGCTACGGCCGGCGCGACAACAAATACAAGGCACGCATCAAAATCCTGCTGAAAGAAGAAGGAATCGAGAAGTTCACCGCGCTGGTCGAGGAAGAGTGGGCTCATATCCGCGACAGCCTACTGCTCGACGCCCGCGAGATTGAACGGGTCAAGCAGTACTTTCTGCCACCGGCTTACGAAACGATATCCTCGCCGGATTCCGCCTTTGTCACGCATCAGGAACGCGATCCCGGCTTCGCCGCGTGGGTGCGGCGCAACACCGCGGAACATAAAACTCCTGGCTACCGAGCCGTCTTCATTTCGCTCAAGGCCCCGGGTGTCGCGCCCGGAGACATCACAGATACCCAAATGGATGCCGTCGCCGATTTGTGCGACCGCTACAGCGGCGGAGAACTGCGCGTAACACACACGCAGAACCTGGTGTTCGCCGACGTGAAGGAGTCCGATCTCTATACCTTATGGCAGACGCTCGACGAACTCGGCTTAGCAACCGCGAACATCGGTACCGCCACCGACATCATCTGCTGCCCGGGGCTGGATTTCTGCTCACTGGCGAATGCCAGTTCCATTTCGGTCGCCCAGGATATTTATTCAAGGCTGGAAAATATTGACTACCTCTACGACCTGGGCGACTTGCGCATCAACATTTCCGGCTGCATGAACGGATGTGGCCATCATACCGTCGGCCACATCGGCATCCTCGGCGTCGATAAGAAAGGCGAGGAGTGGTACCAGATCACCCTGGGTGGCTCCTCTTCCAATGATGCGTCGCTCGGTGAACGCCTCGGCCCTTCGCTGGCCAAGAACGAGGTCGGAAAAGTCGTCGAGACCATACTCAAAATCTACGCCGACCTGCGCCGGGAAGAAGAAGGTTTCCTGGACACTGTCCGCCGCATCGGCGTCGAACCTTTTCAGGAGAAAGTCTATGCAGATCATTAAGGACGGACTCATCGTCGAGGACGACTGGCGGCATCTGGCCGATGACGAGACCGTGCCGGCGGCAGGCCGTTATACGGTGTCTAGTCAGCGCTGGCTGGCCGAACATCCGTCTTTGGCATCGGGCCCCGACGAGTTGGGCCTGCGATTGCGGGGTGAAGACAAGCTCGAAGACTTGGCCGACGATCTCGGCTACTTCGCCCTCATCGTCATCGAGTTTCCCACCATGGCGGATGGCCGCGGCTTTACGCTGGCTCGCCTGCTGCGCGAGCGTTATGGCTATCGCGGAGAAATCCGGGCGCGCGGAGAGTATATCCGTGACCAGATTTTTTTCATGAGCCGGGTAGGAATCAACGCTTTCCAATTCGGGGAAGAGCAATCGCTCGAATCTCTTTTACCGGCGCTATCCGAATTCACCGTCCGCTATCAGGCGGCGGTAGACCAGCCACTCCCCCTATACCGTCGACGCGGTTAAACCAGAGCCGCAAAAAAAGGGCGTTGCAAGAACGCCCTTTGGTGACTGGAATACCGGCTCCTAATCTTTTCGGCCGTCAATGTTGGCCGTGCCGGCCATGTTCATAGTGGGTGCGATGGCCATGATGCCCTTCGGTAGGCTGATGAACCTGCAAATCGACACGGCGATTTTCTGCACTCGGCCGATTGTCCGGGCCCGGAGCTTCGCCGACAGCCACATCATGCACGATGGCACTGGCCGGCAATCCTTGCTTGACTAGCAAAGCCCTCACTGCATCGGCTCGACGTTCGGCCAGATGCTTATTGGCATGAGCCTTTCCGACCGTATCCGTGTAGGCGATCACATCCACCGTCAAATTGGGATAGTCCTTGGCCAGGTGCAATACCGAGTCGATATGTTCCTGCCTCAAGGACTTGGGTACAGCACTACCAGTATCGAAATAGGCGACCGGCAACAAATTCTCTTTGTGCAGCCCCCCCAACTCGTCCAAACGGTGACAGATCTCCTTGTGACGATCACAGTTGTCATGCCAGCGGATCAATGCCTCCTCGGCCAGCTTTCGGTGCTCCGCCGCTTTGCCGGCTGCATCCAGCGCGCATTTTTCCAATTCGATGTTCCAATAATGATCGTCCTGCCAGTACTGCTTGATCTTGCGGGCATGGGCGAGATTTTCTTCGGCTAGCGACTCGTGAGCAATAAACTGACCGAAATCCCCTTGAGTAGCCTCGTCGATCTTAGCATCCAACGCCGCCAGGTTACGGGACGGCGCCGCGCAGGCGCTCAGCAACACGCCGAGCCCGATGGCCGTTAACACATGTAGTTTGTTCATGACTGCTCCTTGAATATCGTAACGGTGGTTAGGGCAGGCCTGACCGGCCAAACTCATTTGGCCCGCAAGTCTTCGCCTTCATCCAGCGAACCGAAGCTTGTCCAGTACAAGGGGTAGTGCAGACCGAAGTACCGGGTATCCTCGCTATAGCGCTCCCACACATAGCCGGGCGTCACGAAATCATCGGTCGGTATGGGCGCCGTAATGAACTCGGCAGCGCCGACCAAGGTTCGACTCACCGTATGAAATACCCCGCGCACTACGCCGACGGTAAGGCCGGCAAAGATGTTGCTGTCGCTGGTGATGTTGCCAATATTCTTGGGCAGTTCGACGACGCCGGTCGCGACGTTGGCAAGACCATGGGATGCCTTGCTGACGAATCGCGACCCCCAACTTTGGTCCTGTTGATCGTGTCGGGCATACGAAGGCGCCGAAAAAGCTGTCAGCAAAGCTAGGCTGCCGGCCGTAAGCAAAGTGCGAAAATGATTCATGATCCCCTCCTTAAATCATTATTTGGGAATGACGAAACTGGCCTTGACCAGTTTCTCGAATCAAGTGTAGGAGAGTTCCCGGGATTCTGCGAAAAACCCTGACCACCATCTCAATCGGGCCGACGAACGGTATAATTCCACTCGCTCGCACAAGACCATGCGCATCACCCACGTAATTCCATGTCCTCACGCCCTTCGCTGGTGCTCGCCTCCAGCTCTCGTTACCGCCGCGGAATCTTGGCCAAACTGGGTCTACCCTTCGAGTGGGCCGCCCCGGCCGTCGACGAATCCCCGCAGGCGAACGAACTCTTCCCCGCACTAGCCTTGCGCTTGGCGAGCGAGAAGTCCCATGCCCTCGCATCTCGCTACCCACATCACTTAATCATCGGGTCCGATCAAGTCGCGACACTCGACAACAAGCAACTGGAAAAGCCGTTGACTCGGGAGCGCGCAATCGAGCAACTTCGGGCAGCATCCGGAAAATCGGTGAAATTTTTCACCAGCCTTTGCGTTTTAGACTCCAGTAGCGGAGAAAGCCGGCTGGACCTAGATGAAACCATCGTCCGGTTTCGCCCATTGTCTGAGCGCATGATTGCCGCTTATGTGGAGCGGGAGCAGCCTTACGACTGCGCTGGCGCCTTCAAGTCTGAAGGACTGGGGGTGGTCTTGTTCGAAAAACTGGAAATGGAAGATCCCAACGCCCTTGTCGGCCTCCCCCTCATCAGACTAATCCGACTGCTGGAAAGCTTTGGCGTCAACGTCCTCAACGCCGGTAATAGTTAAGGACCCTATCCACATAATCCTGAGTTTCGGCAATGGGAGGAATTTGATTGCCGAATCTTCTCACGGTATTTTCGCCGGAGTTGTATGCGGCGACCGCAAGACGCACGTCGGAACGAAACATCCCCAGCAACGCACTGAGATATCGTGCGCCACCGTCGATGTTTTCCACCGGATCGAAACGATCACGTACGCCGAAGCGCTCGGCGGTTCCCGGCATCAACTGCATCAAACCGGCCGCGCCCTTGTTGGAAACCGCTCCCGGATTGTATGCGGATTCCGCTTGAATCACTGCATGCAGCAAAGCCGGGTCGAGGCGGTAACGGTCCGCGGCGGCCTCTACCAAAGGGGTGTACTGCTGTCGATTTTTTTCGAAGATACGGCTCGAGTATCGAGAGTGCGCCGATGCCAAGGCACCCGAAGGCGCACTCCGGGAAAACGCAACCGGAGTATGGATGATCAATCGGAAGCCGGAGTGGCGCGGCTTGTCCGTGTAGTAAACGTGCCCGGCACCGTCAACGTACTTGTACACATCGGCATACGAAATCCCGCTGCCCAGCACCAGCAAAGCCATCACCAGCCATTTCGAGTCTAATCCATACATCGTCTACCTCGTCGGGGCGAATACGCGCAGCACTGGGAGGCTAGTCTTGCACGTAAGCGCCACATTGCAAGTGCACAACCTTATGCCCGAACCGGCTTAACGCAATCAGCGGCAGCCCGCGCTCGGAAACGGGCCTGCTCGACATCGTCACCCGAAGCCAATGCAACCCCCATGCGGCGACGAGGGAACGACTCCGGCTTGCCAAATAAGCGTATCTCCGTACCCGGAATAGCAAGAGCCCGCTCTACCCCCTCGAATGCCACGTTCCTTCCTTCTATCTGTCCATAAATAACCGCACTGGCACCGGGATTCCGCAAAGTTGTGGTGACGGGCAAGCCCAAGACGGCACGTGCATGGAGTTCGAACTCGCTTTGGGCCTGAGTGACCATGGTGACCATTCCGGTATCATGCGGTCTGGGACTGACTTCGCTGAACCACACCCGATCGCCCTTCACAAACAACTCCACCCCGAACAAACCTCGTCCACCCAATCGCTCGCACACGGAATCGGCAATCCGTTGCGCTTCAGCGAGCGCCTCAGCGGACATCGGTTGAGGCTGCCAGCTTTCGACATAGTCGCCATTTTCCTGCCGATGCCCGACCGGATCGCAAAAATAAGTGCGCAATTCTCCGTGCACATCGAGCGCTCTAACGGTCAGCAAAGTAATCTCGAAATCAAAATCCACTTTCCCTTCAACAATCACGCGCCCCCCCTTAACGCGTCCCCCTTCCTGGGCATACGTCCAGGCCCTGCCGATGTCCCCCACCGAACGCAACAACGACTGCCCTTTCCCGGAAGACGACATCACAGGCTTGACGAAACACGGAAAACCGATAGTCTCAATGGCCGCAAGAAAAGACTCATGGGTATCGGCGAACGCATACCGCGATGTCGGCAAACCAAGCTCCTCAGCCGCCAGACGTCGGATGCCCTCCCGATTCATGGTAAGCTGGACCGCACTCGCCGTGGGTATGATTTCGGCTAAACCCTCATGTTCAATGGATAGCAGAGCATCCGTAGCGATCGCCTCTATTTCCGGAACGACGAAGTGCGGCCGCTCCGACTCGATAAGCCGCCTAAGCGCATGAGGGTCAGTCATGTCGAGCACATGAGTGCGATGCGCAACCTGATGTGCGGGCGCCAGCGTGTAGCGGTCGGCCGCGACCACCTCCACGCCATAGCGCTGCAATGAAATAACCACCTCCTTGCCAAGTTCGCCACTACCCAGTAATAAAACGCGGGTAGCCGCCAAGGAGGAATAAGGAGCAAAATTGATGGGTAATCGGACCATGCGGCTTTCCTCATCTTAAATGATAATTCACATTACGCTGAGACTTGCCAAGATAGTCAAGCACGGAAACCTAAAAGGCCAACAAGCTTATTGCCCTACCGTTTAAAGGCAACAGTTTTCACTCGAAATCTGCATTATATATTCGTCAACCACGAGCTACCACACATGACTCCCGTATATAAAGCTTTCCTTGCGGCATTTATTTTAACATTTAGCGAATATGCCACAGCAATTGATCCTGCAGCAGGTAACTGGACAGCAGCGGAAGTCCTTCAACTACCACCGCTCTGTAGAGCAGCAAAGAACTACTTCAGCGAGGAAGCCAAAAAGGCTTTAGGAAATACGACCTCCACACAGGCACCAGGAAGCTGGAATGATGGAAAAGCCAACCACTTCTGCGGGGGTATCGTGCAAGTCATGCGCGGGGAAAAAGCGTTCAACCCTCCAGAAAAATCGCAATGGCTCTCAGCAGCCATTAGCAACTTCGAAGGCTACACCGACATAGGAAAGTTCAAAAGCAGCCCAGCTCAATACCCACCGGCCGCACGCAACTACTTCGCGTTAATTTTATATTATGAAGGCAGAGCCAACAGAGGCTTGGGCAAATTCGGTCCGATGATATCCAATTACCAGGGTGCCATCAAGGCCAACCCAAAGCTTGAAATAGCATACCGGGACCTCGCGAATTTTCATTTAAAGCAGGGCGACAAATCGGCAGCTAATGCCATTATAGAGCAAGGCTTAACCAACCTGCCCAATTCTAAATCACTATTGAAACTTAAAGCATCGCTTTGAGATTTGCATTCGCGATACCCCAAGATCCTGACCCTCTTAACGCCTTAAAAAGAAATGGCTATAAAACTTTTAAGATATCGTGAGCTTATCGCCGTCCTGGCCTGGAAAAACATATCATTACGCTATAAGCAATCTTACTTGGGAATGTTCTGGGCGCTACTTAAGCCCATTATGCTAATGCTGACGTTTTCACTGGTACGCAGCTTCGTCGGAATCGATACCGGCGAGTTACCCTATGCGCTCCTCACCTTCGCTGCACTGCTGCCCTGGATACTTTTCCAGGAATCCGCCTCCGAAGGAGTCAGTAGCGTTACATCCAATGCGGCCCTAATAAAAAAGATTTACTTTCCACGAGAAGTATTTCCGATTACCGCCATGGTGACAAAACTCGTAGAACTCTGCATCAGCCTTGTTATCCTAGCTGGATTGATGAGCTACTACAGAATAATGCCCACAATTCAAATAGTCTGGCTACCACTGATCATTCTTTACACAATGTTAGTCGCCCTGACCATTAGTTTTTTTGGCGCAGCATCTAACGTCTACTATCGGGATATCGCCCAAGCATTGCCTGTAACTTTATCCTTGGCCATGTATGCGTCTCCAGTCATGTATCCACTCACGCTGGTCAAACATAAGCTACTGGTCCAACGCGCTGTTGGCGATTGGTCGGAACCTCTTTACACCATTTACACACTCAACCCATTGGCCGGCATTATTGATAGCTTTCAACGCGCCTTATTACAAGGCCTACCACCGGATTTTTCCTCTATCTGGCCTGGGTTGGCACTAACCCTGTTGATTTTGCCCTTGAGCTATATTTATTTCAAGAACGCAGAACGTTACTTCGCCGATATTATATAACTCAACCGTAAAACATAACATACCCCGGAACAATCGCATGGCGATTATTGAAATAGATCACGTAACCAAGGAATACACGCTTGGCCATTTGACAAACTTAAGGGCAACCCTGGCCAATGGAATGAAAAGAATATTGGGACAGCCAACGTCAAAGCGAGAACGCTTTCTAGCGCTCGACGACATCAGCTTCAACATCGAAACAGGCGAAGTCGTCGGCATAATAGGTCACAACGGCGCGGGCAAGAGCACCTTGCTTAAGATGCTAGCAAGCATCAGCAGACCTACGCGAGGCCGAGTAACTGTAAACGGTCGGATAGCACCACTGATCGAAGTTGGCGCAGGCTTCGTACCCGACTTTAGCGGGAGAGAAAATGTTTATCTCAACGGAAGCATCCTGGGCCTTTCAAAAAAAGAAATAGACAAAAAATTTGACGACATTGTCGACTTCGCCGAGTTGAGCCAATTCATCGATACACCTGTGAAGCGATACAGCTCAGGCATGCAAGTTAGATTGGCTTTTGCGGTCGCCACCAGTATTGATGCAGAAATATTAATAGTGGACGAAGTCCTAGCCGTAGGCGACATCGCATTTCAACGCAAATGCTTTGATCGCATGGAAAACATGATCAAGCGAGACCAAAAAACAGTCCTAATCGTCTCACACAACATACGACAGATAGAAAGAATCTGCTCAAGAGTTGTCCTTTTAGAGAAAGGCAAGGTTATCGCCGACGGCTCCGCCAAGGATACCTGCAACCTATTTTACGAGAAGAGTGACGAAAAAATAAAGAAACAAAGCACTAGGGTATCATCCACATGCGGAACAGATGAAATTGACCTAATTGGAATTGAGCTTTATAACCAGGACGGCCAGACGACCGATACGTTTGAACATAACGAAGACATTAAAGCCGTCTTAAAATTCAATCTCAAGATGCCGTTAAAAAGCATGTGTATCGGCGTTGGCGTACATACGCCAGACCTATTATACCTCGCAAATGCAGATAGCATAGACGACATAACATATAGGAATATATCTCCTGGTATTTTAGAGGTTGTTTGCAACATATCAAAAATCAAACTTTGGCCCGGAATTTACTCCATACGGATCGGCATAGCGGAAGCGGACGCAGATAGAAACATCTTTTATGGCGAAAATCTATTCCATTTTCAAATAGTTTCTTCTTCAATTAATAGAACTCGAACAATTGGACAAGGCTTTTTCCCTCTAGAATGCAGCTGGCAATTGCTTGAGCACAACAAGGCTTGAAAAACGTCAAGAGCACCTCAATGCCCAAGCAATTTAGATGAACTCTAGAGCTATTGTTAGGCAACTTAAACGTCCTCTATTTTTTAGGAAAAATTAGATCGTAACCTCATGATTCTACGATATCTGATCTACAAAAACCTAGATTCCGGCATCTCGAAAAGCCTCGGCCTTTGGTCCCGCACCTGGCAAAATAGGCGCCCGAGTCGGGGTGTTGAACGGTACGATGAGTAACCAAAAAACCTTGAAGCCCCGAAGAGTATGATCAAGTCCGATTTATTGAGGTGGCGGCAGTGAATAGAGTAGCGCCCCGTCTGGTGAGCTTGCAGGGCGGTCGTCTGCCATTTCCCACTGAGACGATGGTGTGCCTCCTAGTTCTCAAGCCGGTGAACAATCTCTCAAACGAGTAGATGGAATATCGACGGCGAGAACGGATGACTTACCCGCGTTTCTGCGGATTGTCCGATTCGGCCGGCGTGCCAGACCGAACCACGGTGGGGACCTTCGAGAACCACATCGAGGAGGCCGGTGCTCAAGCGCTGTCCGAAGGGACCGAACGACACAATTGATCAAAAAGATTAAGACCGGCACCGCCGCCACCCACACGACAGCCAGCATTTCGAGAAGCGACTGGAGTACCTGAAGCAGGCGGGGGTCACGGCCGTTGAAGCCCGGCCTTATTGCTAAACAACCCAAGGCACCTATCTCACTATAGATTTACTTGGAATCACCCCATACCAGTAGCTCAATGGCTTCACAAGAAAAGAACTGCATCAGTTTATTTCGCTCGCTCTTCGACTAACAGAAGTATTCTCCTAGTGTGTTGCGCTTATTATACGAATGAAACTTTTCCATAAAGCACAACTGCGTTGTAGACGAATCGCCTCATGCCTCTCAGGTGAGCGTCGTGCTAGCGCGCAGTTGTCTGCTGTATTTGTCGGATGTGCAAGAAACGCCGAACCCCATACAAGTAAGGTTTTACGCAACATCGAGCGCTTCGCAAGCCTTTATGATAAGACCGCCTTCATTTTTGTAGAAAATGACTCATCCGATACCACAAAGGCTACATTGAAGCGATGGCTCCGAGGCGTATGCAGAGGACATTTATTGGAATTCGATGGTCTCTTGGAGAGGAAGCCCAAACGCACGGACAGACTCGCGTTTACCAGAAATGCCTATCTAAATTACATTCGAAATAGTAGATACAAGTCCTACGATCACCTTATAGTTATCGATTTTGACAACGTCAATTCTGTTGAAATTAACCTTAACGGGTTTAGAGACGCGATGCAGTTCTTACAGAATACACCGGACACACAAGGCGTATTTTGTAATTCATTTCCTTTCTACTACGACATATGGGCACTACGCCAAGCCGAATGGTGCCCAACAGATTGTTGGCATGAACATAGAACCCGAAAAAATATGACCAGCGATCAAGCAATCGAACGTTATATTTATTCACGTCAAATCCCCATATCCACTGGCCATGCGCCTATTCCGGTGCAATCTGCATTTGGCGGATTAGCCATTTACCGGCTGGCATCGGCCCTTCCGTGCGATTACTTAGGACTAGATGCCGATGGTCTGGAAACATGCGAGCATGTCTCATTCAATACCAAAATAGCCGAGCGCGGGCCGCTATATATATATCCCTCATTGCGTAATCGCGCTCCACAGGAACATCTGAGTGCGAAATGGCAACCTCTAGAAGACGCGCGCGAACTTAAACTTAAAGACAATACCAGAGAATGCCGCCTACTAGCCCCACGCGACCACCAATTGGACATCTATCGAGAACAATACCCACTTTATGATCGCCGGCTACCATTCCTTTCACGCCTAGCTTATTTAGCTGCCCCAGACAAGTGCATAATTGACATCGGCGCAAACATAGGTGATAGCATCGCTTTGCTCCGCCTGGCTGGCTGCGAATCACACATCATCGCCATAGAACCTTCTCGAAGTTACTTTACATATCTTGAGGCCAATCAGCTGGCATTGCCCGAGATTTTCCATGACGTTGAAATAATACAAGCGTTTGTTGGCCCGCCTGGTCAGCATTTGCACCTAACCGAAAGTCGCGGAACCGCTACGGTTCGAGTATTGAAAAATTCTGAGCACATAATGCAAAAAGAAGAGTGCCCGCAAACAGTTTCTCTGGATACTCTTACCAATAGACCGGTATCCCTCATCAAAACCGATACCGATGGCTACGACGCCACCGTTATTTCAACAAACCTGAGTTTCATCAGAAAGCACCTTCCAATTCTATGGGTCGAAACAGATACCGGAAAATATGATAACTTACATGAATGGTCACATGTGCTTTCTGATCTCTTAGCCACCCACCCATTTATTTGCGTTTTTGATAACTTTGGCTTTTTAATTAATTATGGCCCTGCTATCGACAAGCAACAGCTTGTATTGGACTTAATACAGTATAGTAGACGAACTAAACTTAGCGCATCTGGAGAGCCTAGAATTTATTACCTGGATTTAGCACTTTTCCCAGCTCAATACGCCGACGTCTATAGTAAATTCACCGCAGAATTAGCGGAGGCAAATCTATAATACATTGGCAGCCTCCTCAGCCTTTGACTCCAACATGGCGGAAGCAATCCCATTTATAGTGCACACGCCGATGGAGCATTTATACCGGTGCTGAGCGCATTCTTCCACAGAAAATAGTGACCAGGTTAATACCAGTTACTGATAAACCTGCTGACTAAAGGAACATTCCATGAATTCAAATAGTTACCAACGAGTGCGGCTTCGCCGCTCATAGCATACTTCAATCGCCTAAAGCTAACCGCCTTCCTGGCGACCTGCACGTCATACTGTACACCATATACCCGATTGCTCCTGACTTTTCTGAAATGGTTCGACTTTGATGCGTTTTCCCAACAGTTCACGCCTGTGACTCGCATAATAAACGGTTACATATTTCCGGAGGTCGCCCCGAACGGCATGGCGCACACAGCGGACTCCCATAACGAGAGTCGCGCACCATTTGCACTACATCCGCCCTAAGCGTCCATGCGGATGGAGCCATTTTGCCTACCAAATCAACATATGACTTATATTCATCGGCATCATCCCTCCTCCCGGCTATACTAAATGGCCAGTAAATATAGTCTGCACACTAATAATGGATAAAAATAATTTTCTGATCACGGCCATTGTCTCTGTTTATAACGCTGAGCGCTTTATTTCAGGATGTTTAGAAGATCTGGAGCGTCAAACAATTGCTTCACAATTAGAAATTATCGTTGTTGACTCTGGTTCTTCTCAAAGGGAAGGCGAGGTCGTTCGCGCTTACCAAGAAAGGTTTACAAATATTCGTTACATCCGGACGGAAACCCGCGAAACGATTTACCAAGCCTGGAACCGAGCTATCGCGACTGCACAAGGGAAATACCTCACCAATGCAAACGCCGACGACCGTCACCGTCCCGATGCTTTAGAAAAACTAGTTGACGCTCTGGAAATCAACTCCAATGCAGCGGTTGCCTACGCAGATAGTTTTGTCACGGACGTTGAAAACGAAGTATGGCCATCTCAGAATATTACAGGCGTATTCCATTGGCCTAAGTACGAGGCACGTCGGTTATTCCAAATTTGCTTTATAGGACCCCAACCAGTTTGGCGCCGAGATCTGCATGGCACCCACGGATTATTCGACGGTAACTTGCGTTCAGCTGGAGATTATGAGTTTTGGCTGCGCATTGCCGCCGCAGGAGTATGCTTTGTACATGTGCCTGAGGTTCTTGGGCTTTATCTTGCGAGTCCAGTGGGCGTCGAGTTATCTAACAAAACTCTTTCAAATACCGAAGCCGAACATGCGAGGCAGCAACACTGGCCTCGGCGGTGGGGCGCACTTCCACGTTCTTCGCCATCGTTTCTTTTCCCTTCCTTACACCAAACGCCTTTGGTATCAGTCGTTGTCGCCACGTTCAATAGGCCGCAACTCCTTAAGGATGCTTTGTCCTCCTTAGCGAACCAAAGCTATAAAAATTGGGAGGCTATAGTCGTCAACGATGGCGGCGAAGATGTAGAGGAATCCGTAAGGAGTGTCGACCATGGCGGCCGCATACGGCTATTAAATCATTGGGGGCGCCTTGGTCAGGCTGCAGCCCGAAATACCGCGCTGCGCCTGACCCAGGGGCAGATAATCTGCTATCTTGATGATGACGACACGTATCTTCCCGAACATCTAGAAGGTATTGTCAAAGCCATGCTGCATAGCGGCAGCCCGTTTCTATATACTGGAGCCATAAAAATAACTGAGTCTTTGGAAGGCGGAAACCGGGTTGAATTATCTTCGAACGATATAGAAGACTCACTTAGAACAGACCAGACTAAGTTACTTGCCTGGAACTTTATACCTCTTCCCACATGGGCTCATCGAAGGGAATGCCTGACGCACGTCGGATTTTTCCATGAGGGCATGTCATCTCACGAAGATTGGGATATTCTTATCAGACTTTCTCTGTTATGGGACTTCTTGTATACAAACCGGAAGACTGTCGAAATCCGGGTACGGCCTACCGCGAATGATAGCGTTACCACCCGAAACACGTTTGCAAAGTTACGAGATTTTCGCATTATTTATGATAGATATCCTACCCCAAATCAGGACATAGCATCAGCGCGGCGCAGGATTCTTTCGGATCTTGGCGCGAAACATGAAAACTGGCGATCTTACTGTCGGCATAAAATTCGGCAACTATTAGATAGACACATTTTATGGCGTATTAAAGCTCGCTCTTAATTTAAAAACAAATGCAGCCTAGAAATCTTGACATCGAACTTAATTGACAACCGAAAAATGGCGCTCCAGTAAAAATGGACGGCCTTATTTGGCCGATACTTCATGGAATTTAAAAATAGCCAAATACGTGCTATCGCATCAGCGTGTTAAGTGGCGCTCGATAAAATATATTTATGACGACTTCACTCATCCTGTACATAGCACGCTTCGCTGCGCCAATGTTGAAAAGTACTGTCGGGCCCACGAAAAACCATAAACTCTGACCCTACGAGCGAGATTCGACTGGCTAGGCAGTTGATGGAAGAATTTGCTATTAATCCGGCTACTAAATAGCGCACACTGATGGAGCATGTATGCCGATTCTGAGCGCGTTTTTATACGGAAAACTGGGGCCGAGCTACCATGAAAGTCACGAAGCGAACACTTTGATCTCCGTCTCCCTCTGGGAAAGGTAAGAGGGGGTGGAAACAGGTTGTGACGTGAGCGCCATAACCTGTTAATACCTTAGTAGCATCGCCCGCCCTTGAAATTCAAAACATGGAGGCGCGCAGAATGGAGAACCGCAATCTGCGTTGCAGTTGACTAGTAGCCTATCTTAAATACCAGGCTTGAAACATTTCAAGTCAGCGGAGGCTACAAGATAGATCGGCATCCGCATCCTGCATTAAAAATTAACGAGGCACCTAACCATAGTTACCGACATATTGTGTCTACTCTTTCCTGGTGCTGCAGCAGGAAGTTTTCGCTTAAACTGAGACGACTGCGTTATCCTGTCCGGCCAAGACCCATCCATGTAAGACTAAGACTTGGCCGTCACCGATCACGACAAATATCTATTCATTCAACTCAATCATGCCGATTCCAGCTTACTCTAAGACATCCATTACTTGGCCCTTGCATCACCACAATGAACCCAAGGTAGCTGTCGTTGTGTTGAACTGGAATGGATGTGTCGACACATGCGAATGTTTAACGTCACTGCGACATTTGAAGTATAAAAATCTAGCGATCTTAGTGGTGGACAACGGCTCATCGGATAACTCGGTGAAAGCCATTGCAGAAAAATTTCCCGACACCTATTTGATTGAAACCTTCCACAATCATGGCTTTGCCGAGGGTAATAACATAGGAATCCGCTTCGCTCTCGAACAAGGAGCCGACTTCGTCCTACTTCTAAACAACGACACCGTTGTTGACCCATTACTAGTAACCGCCTTGGTGGATAGCGGGAAAACATACCCTAATGCAGGTGTATTGTCGGGAAAAATATTTTATTACTCAGAACCGACAAGAATATGGTACGCGGGGGGGTATTGGAATGTCGAAAAAAAATGTTTTGAGCATATTGGCGAAGGAAGTGAGGATGACCGCCTATTTAATTCAGCCAAATCGACCGAGTTTGCGACTGGCTGTTGTATGTTTTTGCGCAGTAGCGCCCTAGCACAATCCGGACTGCTCGACCCTATATTCTTTCTAGATCACGAGGATACGGACTTATCTTTCAGAATGAGAAAGTTCGGCTGGGAGTGCATGTATATCCCTACCGCCATAGTTTGGCATAAAATCTCGATTTCATTTGGAGGAGAGGAATCCCCATTAAAGAACTATTATATATTTAGAAATCGTCTACTTTTATCCAAAAGGCATTTCGGCCTATTACAAAGATCTCGCGTTATATCGAGCATCTGTCGAATTGTTTTTGAACGACTGCTATACTCTGGTATAAAGCTCGCCATGTCCCGGCGCTATCGGGAAAGTTATTGGACCCTAAGGAGCGCTTGGAACCATCCGACAAATCGGGCCATCTTAGTTGGAATAAGAGATTATTTATTTAACCATTTCGGCCCTTGTTCAGCAAAAATATTTGAATTGCAAAAGTCCTATAAAGATAACCTTGAAAGCTCCCGACGTAGTATTTGATCGCCACCCTATTACGATAGATACTCAATGCGGCCCGCACATTTAATTACAGGCATGGAACTTTAATTGTCCATATCCTTTTCTTTAGGATTCTCATAGCTTCTCAACCCTCCCCCACGATGATGGCCATCAGTAATATCCAACATCTAAAGATCGGTCTCGTTACCCCATTTTTCCTTCCTACGATAGGAGGCGCGAGAATTTATTGCTTCGAACTGGCGAAAGCATTAGCAGCGCAAGGTCACGAAATTCACCTGTTCACTGTAGCCCCGGGATTCGAGGATGCGGCATATACCTTACATCCCATACTAACCGGTCGCTTGGGCGAGGATTTAGGAGTTTTGCGTAGCTATAACATGGACATATGGCATGCCTTATATTTTTTCTATGCCCCGCTGGCCTTGATTAAAAAAAATGTATTCGTGACCGGTCACGGTGACGACTGCTTCAGTTTTAGGGTTCGCTTTCCACTATTTGGTAGAAAACTGCTTGAACGATATCTGATCTGGCGCATATTTCCTGCCGGTCAACGCGTTATTCGCAATATTATGGGCAAGTTAGAACGTTGGATGAATTACTTGATTTACTGGCTAGCCATCATGCGCAGTCGCCGAATTATTATGGTCAGTACGTTCACAAGACGACGGTTGCATGCACTTTATCCATTTGCGTATCGCAAAACCACTGTTATCCCACCGGGAGTCAATGAGCGCTTTTTCGCATCCCGCCCTAGCAGATCGATCACGGGTAACAGCAGTCATAAGGTCATTTTGACGGTCACTCGCTTAGATGAGGCGGACAGAATAAAAAATGTCCACGGTGTCATAGAGGCCTTAGGCATGATGAAAGACCGTTATGACTTCATTTACCGGGTCATTAGCGGCGACCAGACTGGCAACTACCGCCATGAATTGGAAGAGCAAATTCAGCGTTTGGGCCTAACAGGACGAGTTTTTCTGGAAGGCAGAAAGACCGATCAAGAACTGCTCGAATGCTACCATCAGGCCGATTTGTTTATACTGGCTTCTTATGCCGAGCCTCAAAATTTTGAAGGTTTTGGCATTGTATTTCTGGAGGCTAACGCATGCGGAGTTCCAGTTATCAGCTCCCGGGAAGGCGGCATGGCAGACTATATTGTCAATGGGGAGAATGGCATTTATGTCGACAATCCGTCCGCCGACGGGATCCGAAGTGCTTTACAGCTTTTTTTTGATGGGGAATCCCGGTTTGATGCCAATCGCGTGCGCAGCTTTCCCGAAAAGTTCAGATGGCCCCATATCGCCGAACGCGTGTATGAGGCATACCAGGAATTCGGTAAACATTCGCGACCGTAATGGGGGCGATGCGTGGTATCAAGGGCGATTAGCTCCCATAGGAGACGACCTGCGACGATGGCAAAGGAAACAATGCGGTAGTCGCCGTCCTATCCATATGAGTCGACATCTCAAACGAATCCCGCCAATGCGGCCATCATAGGTACGCGTATGATCTCCGTCATCATGCCCTGCTTCAATTCCGCCAGCTATATTCGGGATGCGGTCGAAAGCGCATTGGGCCAGACCGTAACCGAGGTCGAACTAATTATCGTGGACGACGGTTCATCGGATGAAAGCCTGTTCGTGCTTCGGCAGTTGGAATACGAGCACGGTCAACGCATAACTGTGCTTACCCAGAATAATCAGGGTCCCTACCCCGCTCGCAACCTGGCCCTAGCACATGCAAAAGGCGAATACATCGCCTTTCTGGATGCGGACGACTGGTGGGATACTCAGTGCCTGGAAAAACTACGCTTGGCCCTTGAATCATCTGGCGCCGATCTTACCTACTGCGGTTGGCAGAATGTCGGAGCCAGAATCTCGCCTCCTTATTTACCGCCGAAATATGAAGAAGGCGACCCGGTGGCAGCTTTTCTCGGCGGCTGTCCTTGGCCGATACACGCGGCCCTGGTCAAACGATCGGTTATCGATAAGGTTGGCGGCTTTTCCACCCGTTATTTTAGTGCCATGGACTATGATCTATGGCTTCGTATCCTTGCCGTGACACAACACTTTATCCAGGTTCCCGAAGTACTTGCCTACTACCGGTGGCATGACAAAGGGCAAATTTCATCGAATAAATCACGTCAGGTTAACGATGCCTATTCGGTACGCAGGGATTTCATCGCCGCGCACCCGAAGTTTGTTAAGCATATTTCCGCTGAATCTCTACGGAAACTGGTTGACGGATTCCTATACGATGCGACATTTACCGCTTTTTGGCAGCGGGACTTACTGACGGCATGGCGGCTGTCGAGAAAGCTTTTGCGCACAGGCTATTGGAAGTCGAAGGACCTAAAGTACTTGTTACCCAGCCTGCTCCCTCTCAGGCTGTATGAGTGCTTATTGGCAAGGCGGGGCTAGTTAGGATTCAATAGCCGAGCAAGCCGCGCCGATTTACGCCGACAGCTCACGTATGATGCGACGAGCTAGTCTCCGGTATACTCCGCCGTGATACCGGTAAGAGCCAACGAAATGTATGAAATCGCTGCCGTTTTCTACCTCACCCCAGTAATTATAGTATTTTGGGTACGGTAAAACTGCTCCCCGATCCGAATTCGCAACGATCACATTTGAAGTCGTTTGTTCGCTGCCCCACTCATTCCACTTATTTCCAATCAAGCTGTACATCTGCTGCGAAAATGCTTCGAGATAAGCAAGATCGAATGATTGGACTGCGAAACCATCAAATCCGGAACATCCCCGAATATATTTTAGGGTGTCGGAACCGGGCAGCCGATCAAAACATTTTTCCGCCAGCATTTGAACGTGCGTTGACTGGTTGGCTTGGGCGGCTATTGCAGCTTCCAGCATGGAGGTCGGCTGCTGGTTTTTCCAGGTACCGAGTATAAAACTCGTGTCGGTGTCAATGTGCTTCTGCACATCAGGCAGACCGGAACCTACCGTCAAGGTGTCCGAGTCCAACTGTATGGTATACGTATCCTTAATATAGCGAGCGATACAGAATAATTTTTTCCAGCTGATATATTCCGGACAATGCGGAGAACTCAAATCGGAGGCTTCAACATACTCACTGGGCTTCACATGCAGATTGAGTAGATCGATATCTTTTTGGGTCAAGGTTCCGTCATTGATGATGACGATGCGCCCTCGCCCCAAAGCGCGATAAAACGATTTAATAGCGAGCAGATACATCCGCACGTCCCGGTGGCACAACATGCTTACGATAACCGGTGAATCGCCTGAGGGCTGCAAGGGATTGGTTTTCAGTACATCCCTGGCCACCCAATCGAAAAACCTGCGGTTATATTCTTTGGATATAGCCTGTACGAACTGCATGTAGATTTCCCAAAGTAAGGTTATTGTTATTTTCCTCGTCAAAACCAATCCCGTGGAATAGACGGCATGAGCTGGAGAGCGACTACGCTGCAACCCCAACGCGGCCACAATCTATTCTAGAGGCTGTGTTGGCGAGCGCATGCGGCGACGCTCGCCGCATGACTCTTTTAATTTCTCATTAGACTTGATATTCTTGTTATAGCTGATCCATTGCTTACGCCTCGGTGGTGAAATTGGTAGACACAAGGGACTTAAAATCCCTCGCCTTTACCGGCGTGCCGGTTCGACCCCGGCCCGAGGCACCATTCAAAATCAAAGGCTTACCAGTTTTCTTGGTAAGCCTTTTTTATCAACCATGGAATGGTAGCGAACAAACCCTGTCGAGCTCAAGCGAAAATATCGTTCGCAGACAGAGGCGCTCACACTATTGGCCCATACTACCAGCGCAATATTAAAGAACTAGCACCCCTGATACTCTAGCTAGCGCACAATCCAAAACGGAACTCCTACGATAGGGTCACATATCGATACCGATATTACTCGCGAGCAGGCGCATATATCCCGTCGCAGCATAATGAATATTATGGGCCATTCGGGACGATGAACTTCATGGCGATATTGATGCAATGCTGAACCGTACGGATATTCGATCCTACGGCCTTCTGAAACTCACTCCGAGCCATTCCCGTTCATGCCGCGTATGCTTTTCAGCTCGACGGTGATATTGTCGTCTTGCGCCGCCTTGGCGAAATCTTGCAGCGTTTCCAGGATGTCCTGGTCGATGAACTGGGCTCGCCCTCCGTCGATAATCAGGTAACTGTCCTCCTCCACCCGTTCCAGATAGCTGCGCAGCAAAGCCTTGTTCAAAAACGACACATCCTTTTGCAGTCTAAGCAAATAGTTTTTGCCGTCTTGGGTCAGGCTGATGGCCGCGTGGAAATTGGCTCGAATCACGAAGTACAGACCGATGGCCACGCCGATCGCCATCCCCTTGAGCAAGTCGGTGAGCAGTATAGCGGCAATCGTGACGACGAAAGGCACGAACTGATTAAGACCCTTGCGGTAAAGGTCTTTGAACAGAGCTGGCTTAGCCAGTTTGTAGCCCGTCAGCAAGAGTACGGCCGCCAGGCAAGCCAGTGGGATGAGGTTCAGATATTGCGCCAAAAACATCACGCTGAGCAACAGGAATATGCCGTGGACGAAAGCCGACATTTTGGTTCGCCCGCCCGCATTCACGTTGGCCGAGGTGCGGACGATGACGGCCGTCAACGGTATTCCGCCCAGAAACCCGCTGACCAGATTGCCCAGCCCTTGCGCTTTCAGCTCCCGGTTGGTCGGCGCTACGCGCTTCAGTGGATCGATCTTGTCCGCCGCTTCTAGGCTCAGCAGGGTTTCCAGGCTGGCAACCACGGCGATGGTGCCGGCTATCGTATAAATATCCAACCTCGCCCACTGGCTGAAATCGGGGAAGGTGAACTGATGCAGGAAGTCGACGGGTCCCATGATGGCGGGCAAGTGAACCAGATGCTCGTTGGCAATGGCTAGCTGCGGCGCGAAACTCTGACTCCAGAACTGGAAACCGATGCCGAAGAGCACGGCGATGAGCGGACCAGGCAATAGGGATAGCACGGGGATGCGCTTGAGCGCCCGGCTATCCCAGGCCAGCATGATCAGGATGGACGTGACGCTAACGATGATGGCGCCGGGCGATAAGGCCTGGAGCGAATAAAGAAGCTCGCTGAAGGTCGTGTGGGCATCGGGCTGGACGAAGGTTTCGTCGCCCTCGAAATCCGCATCATACCCCACCGCGTGAGGCAGCTGTTTCATGATGAGGATGAGGCCTATGGCCGCCAGCATGCCCTTGATAACGGCAGAGGGAAAATAGGCGCCGATGACGCCGGCTCTCAGAAAACCCAGGACCAACTGAAAAAGCCCAGCCACCATGACGCTGAGCAAAAAGGCCTCAAAGCTGCCCAGTTTCTCGATCGCGTGAAACACGATGACGGTCAAGCCGGCCGCCGGCCCGGAAACACTCAACTGCGAACCGCTGGCCCAAGCTACCACCAGACCGCCGACTATCCCGGCAATAATGCCGGAGAAGAGCGGAGCCCCCGAGGCCAGCGCAACCCCCAAACACAGCGGTAAGGCAACCAGGAAAACGACTAGGCCGGCGGGGATGTCGTTACCCAGGTGGCGGAGATAATAGCCTATGTGCTTATGTATCATTACACGGACCTCTTAAGTTTGGGTATGCAGCAACGCCTAGTTGTTGATACGGCGACTCCCCGGCAGGCGTACGGAAGATTCGCTCATTTGGCTACTTAAACCATGGCAAGACTATCGCCAACTCGCTTGTGCGGCGCTGGCGAGATCGGACTCGTCGCCTAATGTTCGGACGATTCGACGTATTGGTAGATGGAGTCGATTTCGGAATCCGGTGGCAGAGTGATCAGTTCCTTGATGATGCCGTCGTTCAGCGCGTAGACCCAACCGTGCAATACCGGGCGCTGATCGCGTTTCCAGGCCTGCTGGACGATGGACGTATGAGACAGGCGCCGCACCTGCTCGATGACGTTCAACTCCACCATGCGATCGATCTGCTTTTCGCGCGTGGGCAGATTTTCGATCTGTGATTGGTGCAAGCGGTAGATGTCCTTGATGTGCAGCAGCCATTTATTCACGATTACCAAATCCGCATTTTGGCGGGAAAGGGCTGCCCTGATGCCGCCGCAGTTGTAATGACCGCAGACGATGATGTGCTTCACCTTGAGCACATCGACCGCGTACTGGATGACGCTCAGATTGTTGAAGTCGGTCGCGATCACCTGATTGGCGATATTCCGGTGCACGAAGATCTCGCCCGGTGCGGCGTTGACGATAATCTCGGCCGGTACCCGGCTGTCGGCGCAGCCTATCCACAAGAACTCCGGTGTCTGCTCCTGAGCCAGGCGCTCGAAGTAATCCGGCTGCTTGACTTTAAGCTCTTCGGCCCAGGCCTTGTTTTCCAGCAACAGCTTCTCGAATGGTTTCATAATACCCCCAATTGGTTTTGCCTCGATATCGTAAGGATGCAAGCTTTCAACAACCTTGCAGCAGCCGGGCCGTATCGCAACCGAAACAGCCGGCACCCGTCCGCAGGGTGAGGCAATCCGCCCGGGCAGTTGAGACTTTGCCCGTACCGGCTGGATAATGAGCGCCATGAACCTATTGCTCGTGGAAGACGATCCGGTCCTGGCCGACGGCCTCACCCAAATCCTGGCGCAATCCGGTTACGCGGTCACCACGGCGACGACCGGCGGTTACGCGGACAGCGCCCTGCGCACCCAGATATACGATCTGGTCGTACTCGACCTGGGCCTGCCCGATCTGGATGGTCGGGAGGTGTTGCGCAAGCTGCGCGCGCGCAAGAGCCAGGTTCCGGTGCTGATCCTGACGGCGCGCGACGGCATCGACGACCGCGTCAACGGCCTGGAGCTCGGTGCCGACGATTACATGACCAAACCTTTCGAGCTCAAGGAACTCGAAGCGCGGATACGGGCGCTAATACGGCGCACATACGGCGCCTACGACGATCGTCTGACGGTTGGCTCGCTCACCCTCGACACCCAGAACCGCCGGGTACTGGCCGATGGCGAAGAGCTGGCCTTGTCGCCCCGCGAGTACGGCGTATTGGAGGCCTTGCTGCTGCAGGCCGGCCGCGTGGTCAGCAAGGATCGCATCGCCCAGCGCCTGGCCGTGCGCAGCGAAGAATTGGGCGACAATGCCATCGAGGTTTATGTCCACCGCCTGCGCCGGCGGCTGGAACCCTTGGGCACCCGCATCCGCACGGTGCGTGGCCTGGGTTATCTCCTGGAAAAATCCCGGGATGCCTGATACCAAAAGCCTGCGCGACCAGTTGCTGCTGCGGCTGACCCTGCCCTTGGTGGTCATCGTGATGCTGGACGCTGTGGTTTCCTATTTCGTCGCCCTGCATTACGCCGATCTGGCCTACGACCGCTGGCTGCTGGACTCGGCCCACTCCCTGGTGCAGGAAGTCAAATCGCAACAGGACGAGGTGACCGTCGATCTGCCGCAAAGCGCCCTGGAAGTCTTCCGCTGGGACGACGTGGATCAAACCTATTTCAGGATCAGCTCCCGCCGGGCCGGTCTCCTGGCCGGCGATCAAACCGTGCCCGAACCGCCAAGCGGGGAGTGGAATGGAGAAAGCCCCTACTATTTCGACAGCACCATCCAGGACCAAGCGGTTCGGGTCGTCGCCTTGCTATTGGCGCCTGCGGCCGGCGGCGACGAAGTGTTGATCGCCGTGGCGGAAACGGTCAACAAACGGCGCGCCATGATGAACGATGTACTGCTCGCATCGGTGCTCCCGCAACTGCTGCTGATCGTTGCGACCGGCGCCTATGTCTCGCGGGGCGTCGACCGCGGCTTGCGCCCCCTGAAGCAATTGGCCGGCAGTATCGCCCAGCGCTCGCCGCGCGATCTCGCCGCCATCTCCGACAGCGACGTGCCGCTGGAAGTGCGGGCGCTGACCCATACCATCAACGATCTGCTGCAACGGCTGGCGCAAGCGATGGCCGCTCAGCGCCGCTTCATCGAAAACGCCGCCCACCAGCTGCGCACGCCCCTGGCCGGCCTCAAGCTGCAGGCGGAGCGCGCCTTGCGCGGCGACGATCTTGCGACGATAAAACCGGCCCTGAGCCACATCAACAGCAGCGTCGACCGGGTCGCCCATTTGAGCTCGCAACTGCTGGCCCTGGCGCGCGCAGAGCCCTATATGGAGGGAGGCCGGCGGTTCCGCGAGCTCGATTTGTGTGCACTCAGCCGGGCCTGCTGCATGGACTGGGCGCCGCGCATGCTGGAACGCAACATCGAACTCAACTTCGAAGGGCCGAACACGCCGATACGGCTCGCCGGAGACGAAACCCTTCTGCGGGAGATGCTCAACAATCTGCTCGATAACGCCCTGCGTTATGGTCGCGCCGACGGGACGATCTCGGTCAGCCTGATCGACGGGGACGAGCCGGTACTCGCCGTGGAGGACGATGGCCCTGGTATTGCGGAGGACGAACTGGACAAGGTACTCGAACGTTTCTACCGCATTTCCGGCAGCCCCGGCGATGGCTGCGGCTTGGGATTACCCATCATCCGGGAAATCGCCGAACTGCACGGTGCCCGCTTGCGGTTGGAGCGAGCCTGCCCGGAGGGCGGCTTGCGCGTCCGGATCATCTTTCCCGCATACCGCAGGGAAGTCGCCGCGCATTGATGCGAAATAACCCGACAACTCTCGCGGTTCTTAGACTGGCGGGTTGATGCGATAATACCGGCCCGGGTGAGTCATGAAAGGCCGCGCCCGTACGAACATACTCCAGACTTCACCCGGAGCGCCGGCGGTAAGCCGACTTCGTCGAGCTCCTCCCATTTGCACTACGGACCATGCCACATAAACCTCTCGCCCGCAGCAAACCCACCTCCCGCCTGCCCGATCTGCCGCCCTTGAGCTTTAAAAAAGCCGACTTGGCGCTCGATATCCGCCGGCATTTCAACTGCACATTGGGACGCAACAAATTCCACAAATCGGCTTATTACAGCTACGCGGCCCTGGCCCTGACCGTGCGCGACCGGTTGATGGAGCGCTGGAAAAATACCCAGTACGCCTACAAGGACACCGACTGCAAACAGGCCTATTACCTGTCGCTGGAGTTCCTCATGGGGCGGACGCTGGGCAACGCACTGCTCAATCTCGGCGTCGAAGAACCGGTGGAAGGTGCTTTGCACGATTTGGGCATCGCCCTGGAGGAATTGATCGACAACGAGGTGGATGCCGGACTCGGCAACGGCGGACTCGGGCGCTTGGCCGCCTGTTTCGTCGACAGTTGCGCCACCTTGCAACTGCCCGTCATGGGCTACGGTCTGCGCTACGAATACGGCATGTTCCGCCAGCACATCGAAAACGGCTACCAGATCGAGGAGCCCGATCACTGGCTGCGCAACGGCAATGTGTGGGAGATCGAAAGACCCGAGCTCACCGTGCGCGTCCGTTTCGGCGGGCACACCGAATACTATGAAGATCACGACCGCAGCCGGCATGTCCGCTGGGTCGATACGCGCGACGTACTCGCCGTGCCCTACGACATTCCCGTTCCCGGCTACCGCAACGGCACCGTGAACACCCTGCGCCTTTGGAAAGCGGCAGCCACCGACGAATTCGATCTCAACGAATTCAACGCCGGCGATTACGCCGGATCGGTCGCGGCCAAGAACAGCGCCGAGCACATCTCCATGGTGCTCTATCCCAACGACGCTAGCGAAAACGGCAAGGAATTGCGTCTGCGCCAGCAATACCTGCTGGCCTCGGCCAGCCTGCAGGACATCATACGCAAGTGGGTGGCGCGTCACGGCGAAGACTTCAGCACCTTCGCCGAGAAGAACTGCTTCCAGCTCAACGACACCCACCCCAGCATCGCCGTCGCGGAACTGATGCGCCTGCTCATGGACGAGCATGATCTGCCTTGGGACGAAGCGTGGAACATCACCAGCCGCACCATGGCCTACACCAACCACACCCTGCTGCCGGAAGCATTGGAACGCTGGTCGGTGCGCCTGTTCCGGCAATTGCTGCCGCGCGTGCTCGAAATCATCTTCGAGATCAATGCGCGCTTCCTGGCCGAAGTGGCCAGCCGCTGGCCCGGCGATCTCGACCGCATCGCCCGCATGTCGCTGATCGAAGAAGGCGACGAGCAGCAGGTGCGCATGGCCTACCTCGCCATCGTCGGCAGTTTTTCGGTCAACGGCGTCGCCGAACTGCACTCCAACCTGCTGCAACAAGGCCTGTTTCGCGATTTTCACGAACTGTGGCCGCACAAGTTCAACAACAAGACCAACGGCATCACGCCGCGTCGCTGGCTGGCCTGGTGCAATCCCGACCTGGCCGCGCTGATCACGGCAACCATAGGCGACCGCTGGATTACCGACTTGTCCGAACTCGGCAAACTGGCGCCCTACGCCGACGACCCCGATTTCCGCGAGCGCTGGCGCCAGGTGAAGCGCGCCAACAAGGAGCGTCTGGTCGCTCACAAGAAGGCCGAGTTGGCGCTGGAGGTCGATCCCGACGCGCTGTTCGATGTGCAGGTCAAGCGCATCCACGAATACAAGCGCCAGTTGCTCAACGTGCTGCACGTCATCCATTTGTACGACCGCATCAAGCGGGGCGATACCGCTAACTGGACCAACCGCTGCGTGCTGTTCGGCGGCAAGGCGGCGCCCGGCTATGTCATGGCCAAACGCATCATCAAGCTCATCAACAATGTCGCCACGGTCGTCAATGGCGATCCGGCCTGCGACAAGCTGTTGAAAGTAGCTTTTTTGCCCAACTATCGCGTGTCCGCGATGGAGATCATCTCGGCCGGAGCCGACCTGTCCGAGCAGATTTCCACGGCCGGCAAGGAAGCCTCGGGCACGGGCAACATGAAGTTCATGATGAATGGCGCCCTCACCATCGGCACCCTGGACGGCGCCAACATCGAGATACGCCAGGAAGTGGGCGCGGACAACTTCTTCCTGTTCGGCCTCACCGCCGAGGAAGTGGAGGCGGCCCGGGCGCACTATGATCCGGGTGCCATCATCGAAGGAAACGAGGATCTGAAACGCGTCATGCACCTGCTGGAAGCCGGCCACTTCAACCAGTTCGAGCCCGGCATCTTCGACGCCATCGTCCAGTCCGTCAAAAGCCCCTGGGATCCCTGGCTGACGGCCGCGGACTTCCAGAGCTACGTACAGGCCCAGCGCCGCGCGGCGGAAGCCTATCGAGACCAGGACGGCTGGACCCGCATGAGCATCCTCAATACGGCCGCCAGCGGCAAGTTCTCCACCGACCGCACGATAGGGGAATACAACCGCGACATCTGGAAACTGGAGCCGGTTCCGGCGCCTTCGGTCGAATAACGACGGTCCTGCCCGAGGTCAGGCGGTGATTCACATCCTGCTTTACGAGCCGGAAATACCGCCCAATACCGGCAACATCATCAGGCTGTGCGCCAATACCGGCGCCAGCCTGCATCTCATCAAGCCGCTGGGTTTCGAGCTCGACGACGC
Organism: Methylococcus sp. EFPC2; assembly: GCF_016925495.1. Classification (NCBI taxonomy): domain Bacteria; kingdom Pseudomonadati; phylum Pseudomonadota; class Gammaproteobacteria; order Methylococcales; family Methylococcaceae; genus Methylococcus; species Methylococcus sp. EFPC2. Next base: position 2,388,645 of record NZ_CP070491.1, read on the forward strand.
GAAGCTGCGCCGCGCCGGCCTGGACTACCGCGAATGGGCCTCCATGCGGGTGCACGAAAACCTCGACGCCTGCCTGGACGCGGTGCGGCCCCGTGCAACCTACGCATTCAGCACCAAGGGCAAACGCTGCTACGCGGACGCGAGATTTCAGGCTGGCGACGCCCTCCTCTTCGGCCCCGAATCGCGAGGGCTACCCGACATCGTGCGAGCCCGCTTCGACCGCGACCACCTGCTCACCATACCCATGGTGCCCGAAAGCCGCAGCCTCAACCTCTCCAACACGGTCGCCCTGGCCTTGTTCGAAGCCTGGCGCCAGTGCGGGTTTGCCGGCGCGACCGGTTGTCCGCCCGCCCGCTAACCGGCGTTCCGGCCGGCAGGGAATTTATCCCCGTCGATGCGGGTCGAAGATCCTGCCTCGTTCACGGCCGTACTCGCCGGCTCAAGACAGCCCCCGGGTAATGCGGCTCGCGGCGGCATTACCCGGAGTATGCGATGGCTTTCCTACCCTTCTATGTCCCTGCGGTAACGCCCGATCTGGTCATCGTCGGCGGCGGTTATGCGGGCATGGCGGCTCTGGCCGGTTTCCGGCGTTATTGCCCCAAGGCCAGGATCACGCTGATCGATCCGGGCGAGCATCATCTGAAAATCACCCGGCTGCACGAGGTCTTCCGCACCGAACGAGCCTCCGTCCGCGTTCCCTATGCACACTTGGCCCGGCGCTTCGACTTTCGCCACCTGCGCGCGGCCTTGCCGGTCGACGACGATCATTTGAGGAAGTGGGGACGGGAAAGCCATGTCGACGTCGACGGCGAACAACTGCCCTTCGACTACCTGCTGATCGCCGTCGGCGTGCCTTACGCGGCGGAAGCAGCAACCGACCGGCTTTTCTCCCTGTACGACGTAGCCGGCGAGGAGATCAGCCGGCTGGTCGAACGCCTGCAAATGATCGAACACGAACAAGCGGTCAACGTCATCGGCGCGGGACCTACGGGACTCCAGTTTCTATTCGAGCTCGCGGAATTTTTCCGCTCCCGTGGCCGGCACCCCGCCCTGCGTCTGATCGACGCCGACGACCGGCTATTGAGCCGCTTCTCCGTGGCCATGGGGGCCTATGTCGAGGACCGGCTCGCCGAACTGAATGTGGAAGTCCGGATGAACACGCTGTTTCGGGCGGTAGAGGACGACACGCTCCTCGTCGAAAACCGCTCGACCGGCCAGCAAAAGCGCCTGGACGCCGGTCTGAGCTTCAATTTTGCGGGCAAACGGGCCCGGCGGCTGGAAAGCAACGCCTACGGCCAGATCGTGCTCGACGGCGCGCCCCTGCCCCGGCTGTTTTCGGCCGGAGACTGCACCGTTTATCGCGGTCCGGGCTGCAATGCCATGACCGCCCAGGCGGCGGTACGCAAAGGAAGCCTATGCGCCCGCAACATCCTGCGTCATGCGGGAGGATGGAAAATCCTGGAGCCTTATCTGCATCGCGAACTCGGCTATGTGATCAGCCTGGGACGTCGGGATGCGGTAGGGTGGGTCGGAGCCCGCTGCAACGTCGTCGCCGGATCGCCGGCCGTCGTGCTGAAAGACCTGATGGAAACCCGGCACGACTTGACGCTGGCGGGCGTCAATACCTATCTGCCCTGAGCCTCCGCCATGGCCGCTCCCTGGTGTACCGCCCGACGTTGCAGGAAAATCCAAGAGGCCCCGTCATGTTCGGCCTAGGCGCGAAAAACCCCGTGGTGGGCCAATCCAGTCTGCCGATAGGCTCTTCCCCCGAGGCGATCTTCCGCTTCATCGCGCAGGACTTTTTCGAAAACTACCCTCGCTGGTCGCCCGAGGTCCTATTGCTCCAGAAACTCACGGACGGCGCCATGGGCCCGGGCACGGTTGCCCGGCAAGTCCGCGTGGATCAGGGCCACCGCTCGGACTCCGAATTCCGGGTGGAAATCTACGAACCCAGCCGCCGCCTGAGTTTCTCCGGAATCAAGGATCCTTACCGCTGCACCTACGAAATCCAGCCGTTCGATGGGGAAAACTCGCGCCTGACCTTCACGTTCGAGCTGCTCGAACTGCTCATTTTCATGAGGCCATTCGAAAAACTGGTCAGACTCGTCATACAAGACGGTGCGGAGAGAACCACAAGAAACCTGAAGCGGCTCATCGAAGCGACGCTATCTCAGCGGGCGCCAACAACAACGTCACCATCCGACCTTTAGGAGTACGGCCATGGCTTTCGTGGTAGAAAAAGATCCCGCCTTGATTCCTCAGATACTGGCAAATATCCTCGACGCCTCGGTCAACGGAATCACCCTGGCCGACCCCGACCAGGACGACATGCCCATCATCTACGCCAACAAGTCCTTCGAAACGATGACGGGTTATACGCAAGAGGAAATCATAGGCCGCAATTGCCGCTTTCTTCAGGGGGAAGACCGGCAGCAGGAGGCCCGTTTCAGCGTGAAAAAAGCGATTGCGGAATGCCGGCCGGTCGAAGTGGACATCCGCAACTACCGCAAGAACGGCGAGATGTTTCACAATCATCTGGCCTTGACCCCACTCTTCGATAGCGAAGGCCGGCTGATTTACTATCTGGGCGTGCAGTACGACGTCAGCGCCCAGGTAAAGGCGCAGGAAGAAATCAGGCGGCTCGGCGACGCGCTGGCGGAAATGACCCTCAAGGCAAAAACCCCTTAACGGTGTACCTCCATGGCCCAGATCAGCACCAGCGCCTGCGTTCCCTATACCGCCGAGCAGATGTTCGCCCTGGTCAACGACGTGGCTGCCTATCCTCGTTACGTGCCCCTGTGCAGCGCCGTGAAACTGCGCTCGGTCGCCCCGGAGCGCCTGGTCGCGACCATGACTTTTTCCAAGGGTAAGATCAAGTTCGACTTCACGACGGAGAACTCCATGCGCGGGAACCACGCGATCGACATGCGGCTGGTGGATGGTCCTTTCAAATATCTGAACGGCACCTGGGGATTCGTCGCCAATCCCCATGGCGGATCGGACGTCAGCTTCACCGTCGATTTCGAGTTTTCCAACGCCCTGCTCACCATGGCTTTCGGCGGATTTTTCAAGAACATCGCCGAATCCATGGTCGGCGCATTTTGCGAGCAAGCCGCGCTGCGTTACGGTTCGCCCGACCGATCGGGACCGAAACGCTAAGCCCGGCCGATCCGCATCCTTGGCCGGGGCCGGCCCGGGCGTAAACTCAGCATTCATCCGACCGGCCTCATAGCGCCTGGCGACCTTGGTAAACTGCCCCCAGTCACCACTCCCACAGGAAACTCCGCATGACATCCAACAGCACACTGTTCAACCTTCCTTTGAAGTTCAAGGTCCTGTTCACCGGTTACCTGCTGGTGATCGGCGTCGGCCTGTTGATGGCCGGCCTGCAGATCATGCTGACGCACGGCCTGGCCGACGGCAAACCCGGGCTATCCCTCAACGACATCATTTACAGCTACTACGGCAACCGCTCGGGCTCCAAGCTGGAAGCCATGCTGGAAGGCCAGATGAAACCCATGGCGCCCGACGAGGAACGCTTCAAGATCATACAATGGGCGCAAGACGGAGCGCCGATCACGGCCTGGTCCGGGAAAATCCAACCCTTGATGGAGAAATACTGCGTCGCCTGCCATAACGCCGGTTCGAACCTGCCCGACTTCAGCAAATTCGAAAACGTGAAGAAGAGCGCGGAAGTCGATGAGGGCGCCAGCGTCACCCAGCTCACGCGCGTGTCGCACATCCATTTGTTCGGCATCGCCTTCATCTTCATGTTCGTCGGCTGGATATTCGGCTATGCCGAATATCCCAAGCGCCTGCAGCTGATCCTGATCGCCACGCCCTTCGCCTTCCTGCTCATCGATATCCTGTCCTGGTGGCTGACCAAGTACATACCCGTATTCGCCTGGCTGACCATGTTGGGCGGTCTGGGTTATTCGCTCGCTTCCACGGTCATGATATTCACCTCGCTGGCCCAGATGTGGCTGCCGCGGAATCAATGGCTGGCGTTTTGGACCAAGGAATAAGCCGCCTGCCGGGCCGCAGGGTTTGCGCAGCCTACCGGGGCGAGGTTCTCGTCCAGTCGATGGGCTGATCCACGAACTTGTCGCGCAGGAAGCGGCCGTGGACCAGCAAACCCTGGGCGTCGTCTCGATAAAGGCTCACCAGCATCTTGCGCAGGGCGTCGTCCAACACGTCGAACTGCTCGGAGAGCACGTCCTGGGCCGTTCCGCCCCGCGCCAAGGGCTCGGACCGGCTCAGCTCTCCCGGCAGCGCGAGATATTTTTCGACCGCGTCGGGCAGATACTCCAACGCGATCTGCCTGAGATTGTAAACATTGGGATCGGCGATATCGGCCGTTTTCCCGAGTCGCGACAAGGCAGCGATCAGGGTCTCCCGCAGATCGCTCAGCTTGGCCAACACGGGCGGGTCCACCCGGCCGGCGATGCGCCGTTCCAGGTTCGCCAGGCTCTTCCGTATGGCGCGCAACTCGCCATCCGGTTCTGGATCGCTCGGCGAAAACGTCGCCGTACCGGCAAGCGGCTGGTGGAATCGCTGCTCCACCGCTTGCTGAAAAACGCTTTCCAAACGCTCCAGCTCGCGCACCAGCGCTTCCTCTGCGGCCCAGCCGTTCCCAGACCCGTGCTCGACGGAACGCGGGATCGGCAGGCGGAGATACTGTTCGAGCAGCCTGGGCAAATCCTTTAATGCCGCCGTTTTCGCGGCCGAGAGCTCCGGCTCCTTGTACAGCAGCCAGCGGTCGAAGTCCGGCAACAGGGCCAGTACGAGCGTGTGGATATTTTCCAGGACGGCGACGGACCTCCCCCGGCTCAGACGCTCGCGGCTCGCTTCGATCAGCCGGTCGAGGTGGCGCACCCGCCTGCGCAGCCGCCATGAAACTCCCGCTAACGGCGATTTCCTGACCGGCAACAAGGCCCAAAGCACAAAATAGACCCATAGCGTCAAGCTGAAGCTAAAAGCTATCGAGAGCAGAAAAAGCAGCCTTACCACGCCGGTGTTCACGCCGAAATAACGCGCCAGCCCGCTGCACACCCCGCCTAGCTGACGGCCATCGAGATCGCGCTCCAGCCTGCGTGTTTCGGTAATCAAGGGATACATCCTGGTTTCCGTGACAAATGTTCCACCGGTGAATGGAGCGTTATCATACCGCCTCGTGCTGCGAAAACGATGCCTGGCCTCCCCTTCCGGCCGGGCGGGCGGGCCGCTGGCACCCACCGTAGTCACCAGCCGCAAGGAACCCCCATGAGCGACGCCCCCGAACTGACTCCACCCTCTCCGCTCACCCCGCCCGAAGCCGTCAAGCCCGTCGAAAAGGAACAGGCGGCATCCATGATCAAGCTGGAGCCCGAAGTGGTCGCCCGGCTGGACGAGCGCGTGGGCGAATTCATCGCAGCCATCCTCGGCGAACCGCCGCTGAGTGGAGCCTTCAAAAGCAAGGTGGACAGCGTGCACAAGCTGGGCCATGCGGAAATTCAGGAAGCCGCAGGCATCTCCAACCGCCTGCTCGAAAGGCCCATCCATGCGATGAACAGCGGCGTTTTCGACGAAGGCTCCACGATTTCAAAATCGCTGCTCGACCTGCGCAAGCAGATCGAGGAACTGGACCCCGCGCCGCGGCAATCTGCTCGAACCGCGCAAGCTGCTGGGACTCATCCCCCTGGGCAGCCGTGTCCAGGATTATTTCCGCCAATACCAGTCGGCGCAAACCCACATCAACACCATCATCCAGTCGCTTTACAGCGGCCAGGACGAACTCCGCAAGGACAATGCGGCGATCGAGGAGGAAAAGCTCAGGGCCTGGCGGAGCATGGAAAAGCTGGAACAACATGTTTATATCGGAAAAAAGATCGATCAGGCCCTGGAACTCAAGCTCGCCGAGATCGAAGCGGTCGACGCCGAAAAAGCCCGCATCGTGCGCGAGGAACTCCAGTTCTATCTGCGCCAGAAGGTGCAGGATCTGTTGACCCAACTCGCCGTCACCATCCAGGGCTATCTGGCCATGGACCTGATCCGCAAGAACAATCTGGAATTGATCAAGGGCGTCGAACGGGCGACCACCACGACGGTCTCGGCCTTGCGCACCGCCGTGACGGTGGCGCAGGCCCTGGCGAATCAGAAACTGGTGCTGGACCAGATCGGCGCCCTGCGCACCACCACCGGCAACATGATCGAATCGACCTCCGCCATGCTCAAGCAACAGGCCGGCCGGGTCCACGAGCAGGCTACGAGCGCGGCGGTCGATCTAAAGCAACTGTCGCAAGCCTTCCAGAACATCTACGACACCATGGACACCGTGGCCACCTACAAGCTGCAAGCCCTGGCCAACATGCAGCAAACGGTGGACGCCCTGACGACGGAAATCGGCAAGGCCAAGACCTACCTGGACAAATCGCGCAAGGAAGTCGTTCAGGACGTCAGCGACTCCCTGAACCTATCCGATTGACGCGGCGGTCACCGGGTTCGGGCTGAATTCGGCGGCAATGCTCTGTCGGGTCGGCGACTTGAGGAAACTCTGATTTAGCCCTTCGACAGGACGAACGCTAAGGGCTTGATTCCGTTCAGGGTGAACGCGTCGAACCCCGACTTATTCAGAGCATCCTTGAGCTATCTCAACCGTGCCCCGGCGCCGGAAGCTTAACGCCCCGATACAAACGGTGTTTAATCTCCAAACGTCCGGGCTGATCGGGGCTACCGATTTGCCGCGCGGATGAAGCGGGCGGCGCCCGTGCCGCCGAACAGGGCATGGGCGGATTCCGCGCGTTCCCATCGACACTCATCAAAGCAGGGGGCTTTGTTTATGTCCATCCAACGTTTTCTCATCGCCTTGGCGTTCCTGCCGTGCCTCGCATCGATGGCACACGCCTCGCCTTACAGTGCCGTGGTGGTTTACGGAGACAGCCTGTCCGACAACGGCAACCTGTTCGCCGCAACAGGCTTACCCGGCACGCCTTATTACAACGGCCGACGTTCCGACGGCCCGCTGGCCGTGGAACACCTGGCCACGTCCCTCGGCGCGCCCCTGGTGGATCTGGCCTGGATAGGTGCGACGACGGGGGTCGGCAATTTCGGCGACAACGGCAGCGTGACCTCATTCGGGTTCGCCGGCCTGCCCGGCATGACGACAGTGTATGACACGACCCGGGGCACGCTAGGACCGCTCTTGAGCGATGGGCTCTTCGTCGTGTGGGGTGGCGCGAACGACTTTTTGGCACCCTCTCCACTCGACGCCGGCGACCCGCTGGCGATCATAGACAGAGCGGTAAACAACCTGGTTGCCATCATCTCGGACTTGCAGGCGCTGGGGGCGGGCACCATCCTGGCACCGGGTATGCCGGACCTCGGCCTGACCCCGGAGTTCAGGTCCTTGGGTCCAGTCGCCGCGGCACAGGCCAGCGCATTTACCGACGCGTTCAATGCGCTGCTGCTGGCCAGCCTGCCTACGGACGTGCTGTTTTTCGATACAGCCGCCCTGACGCGCGACGTGGTCGCCAACCCGGCCGCTTATGGCCTGACCAATGTGACGGACGCCTGTTTCGACGGGGTGACGCAATGTTCGACCCCGGCGAACTACCTCTATTACGACTCTTTTCATCCGACGACGGCGGCCGACGCGATCATCGCCCGCGGTTTCCTGGCGACCTTGGCGGTCCCCGAGCCTTCTTCCCTGGCGCTAGCCGTCATGGGCTTGGCGCTGGTCGCCGCACGGCGGCGCTTCGGGTTTGCCACGCTCTAGAAGACGGGACGCATAACCAAGCGGAGCCTCGGGCGCCACCGCGGTCGTCATAGTCTCCGTGTTTCCGTAAGTGCTCAGGCCTTCTGTGCAATGATGTAGACGTGCAATTCCGGGTACTGGTCGTATTCCAGGTGCCGGCATACACATCCGGCTTCGGTCAGCAGCTTGAGCGTGCCGGGTATGCCCAGCGCGCTGTAGTACATGGGCGGGCCCATGGCCGCATCGGTTTTCTCTGCCGCCTCATCCAGGCCGCCCATGGTGAAGATGAACACGCCACCGGGCGCCAACCCCTGCACGATCTTCCTCAGCACCGGCCCCTGGTCCGCCAGCGGCAGGTGCCAGATGCTGTCCCAGGCGGAAATCAGGTCGTACTGCCGGGTAAAGTGCCAGTGGCGGATATCGGCGTGATGGAATTCGATCTCCGGGTGCGCCTGTCTCGCCAACGCGATCATGCGCTCCGAGATATCCACGCCTTCCGCCGCGAAACCGTGACTGCCCAGCAGCTCGATGAGCCGCCCGCTGCAGCCGCAACCGATATCGAGTGCCCGGTGCTTTTCCCGCAAAAAGGCGATCGCCCGCTCGTGCTGCACGATGCCATTTTTCCTCGGGAAAGTTTCGCCGCGCCAGCGCTCGGCTATCGCGTCGTAGCTTGCCGCGATTTCATCCGGTTGCATTTATCACCTCAGGTTTCACTCTTGCGAACAGACGCCATCAGGCCGTTCGACATCGCGGGGACGCGAAGCAACATCCGGCGCGATACACACCTTGCATGGCCGCTAAGCCACTCATCCGACGGAGGATGAAGAACCGGCGTACGAACCGCTAATCCGCGTATTCGATATCGTCCTTGTAGCCGGCATAGGCCTGGCTGTATTCCATCACACGGGCCACCTCCGAGAGGTAGTCTTCGTCGTATCCGGCGCGGCGCAGCAGGTGGAATCCCAGTTCCATGCCGGAGGCGATACCGCCGGCGCTGACGATGCGACCGCTGTCCACCACCCTCGCGCGGCTGATGCGGCATTTCGGAGCGATTTTGGCCAGACGGTCGATCGGCACCAGGCCGGCGGCGGACTGCTCGACCCGATCGGGCTCCTTGCGATTGGTGGCGGCGACACCGTCCAACAGGCCCATGGCGCCATAGATCCAGGAACCGGTGCACACGCTGGTCAGCAGAGTGGATTGCGGCAGGCTGCGGATGTAATCGTGCAGGCGGGTGTTGTGCGTTTCCTGCCGGGTGCCGAAACCGCCCGGTATCAGAAAGGCGTCCATGGCTGGCCGGTCGTTGAAATCGTAGTTGGGCAGCACGGTGAAACCGGCCTGTGCCTGCACCGGCCGCCGCGCGTCGGCGATGAGAAAAACGTCCAGTTCGGGATCGAACCGGCGCGCCACCGAAAATACGCCGTGGGGCGCGGCGAAATCGACGATTTCGGCGTCCTTGAACACGTAGATGCCGAGGCGGAAGCCGGCGGTCTTGGGATAGGTTTTGTGCACTTGCGGCATGGCTTTCTCCTGCGGAAATCAAGTGTGGGCGTCGAGTACGAGGGCGGCGAGGCACCGGGCTTCTGCCGCGATATTGCTGCCGGGCGTGACCAGTTCGGTGGTGATGGCGCCTTCCATCAACAGCCCCAATCGGCGGACCGCCACTTCCGGGTCGTTCAACTCCGCTTGGCGGCAAAGTGTGCGGATGTAGTCGAGCACCAGGCACTTGTGATCGGCCGCGATCTGCCGGAAAGGATGCTGGGGATCGGCGAACTCCGCGGCGATGTTGATGAAGGCGCAGCCGTGAAAGTCCGGCTGACTGAACCAATCCTGCAGAAAATCGAACAGCGCCAGCAAGCGCTCGCGCGGCGTCTCCGCCCGGGATTCCACGAAGCCTTCCAGCCAGCCGCGCCAGTGCTGGTCGCGGCGCTTCAGGAACTCCCCGACCAAACCGTCTTTCGACTGAAAATGCTGATAAAGGCTTTGCCGCGCGACGCCCGCCTCATCCAGTATCACCTCGATCGACGTGGCATGAACGCCGTCGCGGTAAAACAGGCGGCAGGCCGCTTCCAGCAAGCGCTCTCGGGTATTCAATTGCGGCACGGCCCTAGCTCTCCCAGATCATTCGTTCCACCTAGTAGACCGAGCCGCAAAATAGACTGTCAATCTAATGTCCCTGTCGTTTCGTCTGCCCCTCAGGCCCGACGGAAACGGAAGGCGAGGCGGGCGCCGAAAAGGTTGATGCCCAAGCCCACGACAATCAGCGTCGCCGCGCCTATCTTCCAGGCGTGGAGCGGCTCGCCGAAAACCAGTGCCGAGCTGGCAAAACCGAACAGCGGCACCAGCAGGGTGAAAGGCGCCACGGTCACCGCCGGATAACGGCTCAGCAGCCAGCTCCACGCGGCGAATCCCAGCAGGGTGGACAGGTACACGATGTACGCGACCGCGCCGATACCGGGCCAGGACAGATTCAAAATGCCGGCTTCGGCCCAGCGAGAAGCTTCCAGCAGGAATGACAGGATTACCAGCGGCGGCCACGCGACCAGGCTGCTCCAGACCACCAGGGCCAGCATGTCGACCTTGCCGAGCTTCTTGGCGATCAGGTTTCCCAACCCCCATGAAGCGGCCGCGGCGAGGATCAAGACCAGGCCCGGCAGCGAAATTTCACCGCCGAGATTCACCGCGATCAGTCCGATGCCGGAGAAGGCGGTCGAGGCGCCGACGATTTGCCAAACGCTCAAGCGCTCGGCCAAAAACACCACCGCCAGCGCGATGGTGAAGAACACCTGGATCTGGAGTATCAGGGAGGCCAGACCCGCGGTGGTGCCGGCCTGCATGCCGGTGAACAGCAATGCGAACTGGAGCGTGAACATCACCAGTCCGAAGGCTATCACCCTGGAAAAAGGAACCGCCGGCCGCCTGATGAACAAGACTGCGGGAAACGCGGCGAGAAAAAATCGGAGCGCGCAGAACAGCAGCGGCGGAATTTCCGCAAGGCCGATTTTGATCACGACGAAGTTATATCCCCAGATCATCGTAACCAGTATCGCCAGCGCCATATGATGTAAACGCATCGTGACTCCTGTTCCCCATAATGCCCGGCCCCTCCACCGGCCCCAGCGAGGCCACGGTACGGCCCCGCAGCCGGCGCCCTACTCCCGGCAGGACGGCATTTTACTCGAGTCCCGCCGGCCCGGCAGAAAGCGCCGGGCGTAAGCCAGTACCAGCGCCCATTTGAAGGGGCGCGTGGCGCTGGTCAGGGAACGATAACCTCGCCCGATGCGATCCCAATGCTGCGCAACCGAGGCGGCGCCGGCGCTCCGTGCGACCTCATCCAGATGACACTGTATTGCCTCCACCGCGAGCGCGGCATGCCCGCCCGCCAGGGTGTCGATGGACTGATGCAGGGTGACGATGGCAGGGTCCAGGCCCCAATGGCGCAGTTCGTCGGCCAGGCGCCGGTATTGCGCTCCCAAACCGCTCAGCTCGATGGCGAGGTTTAGGCCCAGGACTTCCGGCAGGTAACGATGCGGAAAACGGGAGATGGCCAGCAAATAAACCGGCAAATCGAATGCGCTGTCGAGCAAGCGGTCATGGCGGGCGAACTCCGGGCTGTCGAAAGGCGGCAAGTCCACGCCGACCGATGCCAGCAAAGCCCGATAGACATTGGGATGGTTGCGTTCGACCCGTCCCGCCCCCAGTTCGTCGGCATAGATCCGGTAAAGCAATCGCCGCACGCGGTCTCCCTGCCACGCCGCCTCGCCCTGATGTTGCAGCCAGCAGCCGTCGACCAGGACGACGGGCGCGAACTGGCAAACGCCCCAGACATAGCCCGCGCGGCTCAGCCTGGGGCGGCCGTCGAACGGCCGCTCAGCCGCCACCTGTCCGGCATATTGCCGCTCGACCCAGTCAGACAGGGCTTGCGGGCTATAGTCCGCAAAGACTCCGCCGCGGCCGCTGCGGCGCAATACCCGTTCGACCACGAGGCGAGCCTGCCCCACCGTCGCCTCGGTATCCGGCCCGACCAGCAGGCGATGAAACAGGGAACGCGGAGGCTCGCGGGACGAGAAACAGCGCCGCAGCCGGTCTTGCGCACGCTCCATGAAGGTCCTGGCCCGAAATGCCTGGCCATGGGACGGCTCCGGCCCGGCCGATGTTTTGATCTGCGCGGGCAAGTCTGCCCCGGCATTGTCGCCCGAGTCGTTTAACAGCGGTGTCCGCGTGGCGGCCTGCTTGCGCCAGGCCGCGATGAGCGCCAACTCCGGCGCGCTGAACACCCCGAACATCGGCCCGCCGAAACCCGCGAGCCGGTCGAACGGACACTCACCTTCCGGGCCGTCCATCCATGAGGAGGCTGCCAGCTCGGCCAGAAAAGGCGTGGCATCGAACGGCTCGTCGGCGAACCATTGATCCAGGCTACGCCCACCCAGGCTTATTCCGCCATGGTGGCCGCGCGCATACGGCGCCTTGCGGCGGAATATCTCGGCTACCTCGTGTGCCGGATTCGCCGACCGGGATTCGCAAGCGGACCAGGCATGGAAATAACGCGCCTCGGCCCGGGCATACAAGGCCACGCCCGACCGTACGCGTTCGCGCCCGGCGTGCATCTGCAAGGCACGCCTGGCATGTTCGTCCAATGCCCGAAGAATTCCGCTGCGCCGTGCTCCCGGCGCGGCGAGCAATCGCCAGGGCGCTGCGGAGCAGGCATAAGCCAACGTGTATCCGATGACTTCGGGCAACAGGCAAGACGCGTGCAAGCCCAAGGCCAGTTGCAGGCAGGAAAACTCCAGCGCGGGAACGCCGATGCGCGTATCGAAAGCGAATGGCCGGGTCGTCACGGCCGGCAAAGACACGCCGGCGCCCGCCAGAGCCCCCCGGTAATAAGAGGCCGGGGCGGCGGCTTCATCGGGCCCGAGCAGTTCGAGATAGGCCGCGAACAACTCGGCGACCTCGGCCAGGTGCCCGTTGCCGGCCAGTGCCACGGACTGCAGCCAGCCGCCTTCGAGCAGGCCTAGGGGGGCGTGGAAGGCCAGCGCCTCGCCCGTGAAATGCGCGGGTTCCGAATTCGGCGAGGGGGCGGCGGATGGCAGAGATTCGGGATCGAGGCCCGCTCCGCCCGCTTCCTTGACCTCGGCCAAGGCCCGATCCAGAAAATCACGGGTCTCGGCCAGCACACCGGGGCACTCGCGGGCATGAACCCAGCGATGAAAGCGCCCACGCATCGCCTCCCCGTTCGCCCCCCAAGGCTCGCCGGAACTCATGTGACACCCGGCTTGACGAACAAATGATCTTCGATGACCAGCGCATCCAGGCCGCTGGTCATGAACACGGCGATGGCGTCCTCCACCGTATGGACGATGGGCTTGCCCATCACGTTGAAGCTGGTGTTGAGCAGCAAGGGCACCCCCGTGATGCCGTGGAAGGCCCGTATCAGTTCATGGAAACGCGGATTCCATTCCTTCTCCACCGACTGCAGGCGGCCGGTGCCGTCGGCATGCACCACGGCCGGCACGCGGTCTATCGCGTCGGCCCGAAATCGCAGCGCCCGCTCCATATAGGGGGCCTTCTGGTAATTCTCGAAATAGTCCGGCCCGTGCTCGTGCAGTATGGACGGAGCGAAGGGCCGGTATTCCTCGCGGAATTTCACCCGCCCATTAATCCTTTCTTTCATGGCGGGGTCGCGCGGGTCGGCGAGTATCGAGCGGTTACCGAGCGCGCGCGGGCCGAATTCGGCGCGCCCCTGCACCCAGCCGACCAGTTTGCCGTCTCCCAACAGGCGCGCGGTCTCCCGGCACAGGGTGTCCGGCAGATGACGTATGTGCAATCCACCGGCATGCAGAGCCAAGCGGGCCAGGGCGGCCGGTTCCATGGTCGAGCCGAGATAAGGTGAGAGGGGGCCGCCACGCGGGGCAAAATCTGCATGTTCTTCTCGCCAAGCCAGCCATGCCGCGCCCAGCGCAGCGCCGTCGTCGGCCGGGGCGGGCGGAACGTAGAGTTCGCGAAACGGGGTGCGCTCGAGGATCGAACCGTTGAACGAAGAATTCAGGGCGCAGCCGCCGGCCAGCACCAGGCGGTCGCAAGGACTCCGCTCGTGCAGGCCTTGCAGAAGTTCGGTCATGATCTCGTTGAAGAAGAACTGCCCTGTATGGGCAAGATCGACGGCCTTCCGGGCCGGTTCGTCGCGGCGGCGACGCTTGTGCTCCAGCTTGTTCAGCGCGGCGAAAAAGCCGGCCTGGGGATGAACGACCCCAAGATCGCGCACCCGGACCAGCGTTCGGAACAGCGCCAGCAACTCTTCGTCGAGCCGTCCGTAAGCGGCCAGCCCCATGACCTTCCATTCTTCGCCCGCGATCCCGTCAAAGCCGCACAGCTCCGTGAGCTTCATATACAGCAATCCCGGACTACCCAGGCCTCGGGCTTCGTGAAGCCGGGCCAAGCGTCCTTCACGATAACGGTAAAACGCCATGGAACCGTTTTCGCCGTAGGAGTCCACCACGGCGCAAACGGCGTCTTCGTGGGGGCTGGCGTAACAGGCCGAGGCCGCGTGGGCGGCGTGGTGGGCGTAATCGCGAAAACTCCGATCGCATCCCGGATACCATTCTTCGAGCACCCTGGCCAGGTTCAAGCCGCCCCGGGCGATACCGGCCCGGTTGCAAGCCATCATGTGATGGATCTGATAATTAGGCAGGGGGGAGCGCAAACGCTTGATGCCAGGCCGCGCCAATCCGTCCGGCTTGAGCAAGCCCAGCGCGGCGGCGACGCGTTCGTACCAGGGCCGGCGTGCAAGCCAACTGCGGGCTATCACGAAGCGCCCGGCGTCCGGACAATAGCGCCGCAGCAATTCGGGCAGCCGGCTCAGAGTATCCGGCTCGCAGTTGATGGCGCGCTTGAACTGGAGATAACGCTCTGCGCCCTCGGCGAAGACCACGTCGCCCGCCTCGTCGACGATGGCGAGAGCCGGGTCGTGGTAGCTGACCGCGAGGCCGATGTAGTAGGTTTTGCTCATGACCAGGCGAGAAATCTAAAACCCATGGCGGCACCCACACGAACCGTCTCCCCGTCGGAGACCGCAGCATGGCGGGGTCCGACGAAGAGCGGGCCTATCGGCAGCAAATGCGGTGACTCGTTCTTGGGATACATCGCCCCCCTCCTGCCCTTCATGTTGCCATTATGCAATTTGGCCTTTCTTTCGTCCGGCCCGCACGCCTGGTATTCCGCCCTGTTATGGACCCTGCCCGTCTGGCTCTGCGTGATTATGGACATCCGGGGTCCGCGCGTGGCGGAAAAAGTCCCTCCCGGCTGGCCGGATCGGGCATACACCACCCTGCTCTATCCGCTCTTCGCCCTGCAGTTCGTCAACATCGGCCTGTTTCTGAACTACGCCGGCCAACTGTCTTTCGGCACGCTGTTGGCCATCGGCGAAAGCGCCGCCAATATCGCGGCCCTGCGCATACTGACCGGCACCACCTCCTGTTGTTCCGCCATCGCGGTCGCCCACGAACTCATACACCGGCGCCCCAGGCATCACCGCTGGATGGGCAGGATGCTGCTGTGGACCGTGTTGTACGACCACTTCGCCATCGAGCATGTCGGCGGCCACCATCGCCGGGTCGGGACGACGGCCGACCCCGCCACGGCCCGTTACGGCGAGAGTTTCCGGCAGTTCTGGCCGCGCACGCTCCTGGGCCAATTTTCAGGTGCCTGGCGGCTGGAACGATCCCGCCTGGCTCGCCGACCCGGGCCGGTCCGCTTTCTGCGGAATCGGGTGATGCACGGGCTGGCGATCCAAAGCGGATTACTGGCGGCGATATTCGCCGTCTTCGGCCCCATGGCCCTGGTCCTGTTCCTGTACCAGGCCCATGCCGCCGTGCGTCTGCTGGAAACGGTCAACTATTTCCAGCATTGGGGACTCACGCGCCGCCGGCGCCGCTTCGACGGAACGGCCGCCTGGGCAACCGACTCCTGGTTCAGCCTGCACCTGTTTCTCGGTCTTTCCTGCCACGCGGATCATCACGAACAGCCGGGCAAGCCATATCAGCACCTGCATCCGGGACCAACCGGCCCGGTCCTGCCTTATGGCTATTTCGCCGCTGCATTGCTGGTGAAGTTCGACGATGGCCGGTTCCATCGCCTGGCCCGCCGCGAACTGGAGCGCAGCACGGCCAACCCGTAACCGCCCCATCGGCGCTCGACACCGCGCAGGCCCCGCGCCCGCGCCGTCCGGCTCAGGGGCGGCGGCCGTGGAGCAATTTTTGAACCGTCTGTGTAATAATGCGTCGCTTTGAATAACACCATACGAGTATTCCCATGAGTTTCTTCATTTCCGACGCGCTGGCCGAAGCAGCCCCCGCCGCCGCGCAAGATCCGGGTCTCGCCGGCTTGATCCTGCCCGGCGCCATCCTGCTGATTTTCTTTTTCCTGTTCGTACTGCCCCAGCATCGCCGGGGTCGCGAGCACAAGAAGCTGGTGGATTCCCTGGCCAAAGGCGTCGAAGTAGTCACCAACGGTGGCCTGCTGGGCAAGGTGGTGGATGTCGACGACAGCTTCGTGCAACTCGAAGTCGGCGACAACACCATCGTCAACGTCCAGAAACACGCTATCTCCGCCCTGATGCCCAAGGGCACCTACAAGTCGCGCAAGAAAGCCGAGAAATAAGCCTCAGGGAACCCGTCGGCGGCTCGGCCCCCTCCATGGATATACATCAAACAGGCACCACACATGCGTAACAGCTTTCCCGTCTGGAAAAACATCCTAGTCATCAGCGTGTTAGCCTTGGCGTTCATTTATTCTCTGCCGAACTTCTTCGGCGAGAACCCCTCGGTTCAGCTCTCGCC
This sequence comes from Methylococcus sp. EFPC2, assembly GCF_016925495.1. Lineage (NCBI taxonomy): Bacteria > Pseudomonadati > Pseudomonadota > Gammaproteobacteria > Methylococcales > Methylococcaceae > Methylococcus > Methylococcus sp. EFPC2. The sequence continues at coordinate 2,405,211 of NZ_CP070491.1, forward strand.
CAGCCGCACGGCCAAGGTCGACCAAAGCACGGTGGTTCAAGTCGACAAGCTGCTGGCGGATGCCGGGCTCAAGACCCTGAAAACCGAGCTGAGCGACAAACGCCTACTGGTGCGTTTTGCCGACGAGGAAGCTCAGCTCAAGGCGGCCGACGTGCTGAAAGTCGCGCTGGGCGACAACTACACGGTGGCTCTCAACCTCGCGCCCGCGACGCCGTCCTGGCTGCGCGCCATCAACGCCCAGCCCATGTATTTGGGTCTGGACTTGCGCGGCGGCGTGCACTTCCTGCTCCAGGTCGACATGCCTGCCGCGATCCAGCAAGCCGAGGAACGGTATGCCGAAGACATCCGCACCTTGCTGCGCGACAACAAGATCCGCTACCTGTCGGTGGAGCGCGAGAAAGGAGTCATCGAGGTCAAGTTCCAGGATGGCGCCACCCTGGGCCAGGGCCGGGACGTGGTGAAAAAGGAACTGCGCGGTCTGGCATTGGATGAAAACGCCGGCGACAACCTGCTGGTGGCCAAGCTGGGCGATCCGGAAGTCCGCGAAATCCGCAAGAACGCGGTGAGCCAGAACATCATCACCCTGCGCAACCGCGTCAACGAGTTGGGCGTGGCCGAGCCGGTCATCCAGCAGCAGGGCGAAGACCGCATCGTGGTCCAGTTGCCGGGCGTGCAGGACACCGCCCGCGCCAAGGAAATCCTCGGCGCCACCGCGACCCTGGAATTCCGCCTGGTCGACAGCGAGCACAGCATCGGTCCGGACGGCAAGGCTCCGCTGGGCTCTCGCGTCTACCGCGACCGTGCCGGCAAGCCCATCCTGCTGCAGCGCAAGATCATAGTGACCGGCGACCAGGTGGTCGACGCGTCTTCGGGCCTGGAACAGCAGTCGGGCTCATCCGCGGTGTTCATCAATCTCAACAGCGTCGGCGCCAAGAAAATGGCCGACACCACCAAGGACAACATCGGCAAGGCGATGGCGGTGGTGTTCATCGAGAACAAGCAGGAAACCAAGGAAGTCAACGGCCAGAAGGTCGTCACCAAAAAGACCGTGGAAGAAGTCATCAACGTCGCCACCATCCGCGACCGTTTCAGCAAGCGCTTCCAGATCACCGGACTGGACAGCAGCGACGAGGCCCGCAACCTGGCCTTGCTGCTGCGCGCCGGCGCCCTGGTCGCCCCCGTGGACATCGTCGAGGAACGTACGGTCGGCCCGAGCATGGGCAAGGAAAACATCGAGATCGGTGTCAAATCCAACGTCTATGGTTTCGCGGCCATCGCGATCTTCATGATCGTCTATTACCGGGTATTCGGCATCTTCTCGGTCGTCGCCCTGGGCGTGAACGTATTGCTGCTGGTATCGGCCCTGTCGTTGATCCAGGCCACCCTGACCTTGCCCGGCTTGGCCGGCATCGCCCTGACGGTGGGCATGGCCATCGACGCCAACGTGTTGATCAACGAACGCATACGCGAAGAACTGCGTGCCGGGATCAGCCCGCAGATGGCCATCTACGCCGGTTACGAGCGCGCGTTCGCGACCATTTTGGACTCCAACGTGACCACCTTCGTCGCCGGCCTCGCGCTGTTCATCCTGGGCTCCGGACCGATACGCGGATTCGCACTGGTGCTGCTGTTCGGCATATTGACCTCCATGTTCAGCGCCGTGCTGGTGTCTCGCTTCCTGGTCAATCTCACCTACGGCCGTCAGCGCAAGCTGAACAAACTCGCCATCTGAGGGTAAGTTTTCATGGAATTATTCAAGATCAAACACGCCATACCGTTCATGCGGTATGGCAAGGTCACGACCACCATTTCTCTGGTGACGTTCATCCTGGCCGTACTCGCCCTCGGCTTCCGCGGGCTGAACTTAGGAATCGACTTCACCGGCGGCATGCTGCTGGAAGTCACCTACGCCCAGCCCGCCAACATCGAAGCCATACGCGGCAGCCTGGAAAGCCAGCCCGACAAGATACCCGAAGTTGCGGTCCAGATCTTCGGCACCACCAAGGACGTGTTGATCCGGCTCCCCATCAAGGAAGGCGTCAACGGCTCCCAGCTGCGGGAAGAGGTCTACTCGCTGCTCAAGGCCCAGGATCCCAGCGCCGAAATCCGCCGGGTCGAATTCGTAGGCCCCCAGGTGGGCAAGGATCTCTACGAGGGCGGCATCCTGGCACTGCTGCTGGTGGCTGCCGGCATCGTGGCCTATCTGGCCTTGCGCTTCACCTGGCGCTTCGCGGTGGCGGCCATCGTCGCCAACATGCATGACATCGTGATCATCCTGGGGATGTTCGCCTTCTTCCAGTGGGAGTTCACCCTGACCGTGCTCGCGGGCGTCCTGGCGATTCTGGGATACTCCGTGAACGAATCCGTGGTGGTATTCGACCGGGTGCGCGAGAACTTCCGCAAGATGCGCAAGGCCAGCGTCGTCGATGTGATCGACAACGCCATCACGACCACCATGTCGCGTACCGTCATCACCCACGCCATGACCCAGTTGATGGTACTGGCCATGTTCTTCCTGGGTGGCGAAGCCCTGCATAACTTCGCCCTGGCCCTGACCATAGGCATCGTCTTCGGCATCTACTCCTCGGTGCTGGTAGCCTGTCCCGTGGCCATGTGGTTGGGCGTCAGCCGCGCCGACCTGTTGCTGCCCGACAAAACCAGCCAGGAAGACGGTCGGCCCTGAGTTGTCGCCGCACCGATAAAACCCGAAAAGGCCGCTTGATGCGGCCTTTTCCATTCTTGTCTTAGGGTAAAAATCCAAGCATCACGCTACTGGTTTGCCGGTACGCGACGTTTTATCAAGCACGCCAGCATGCTCATGCACGATGAGCACATCGCATTTCGAATCGGCGAGGATGTGACGGGTTACGCTGCCGAGGAGCATTTCCTCGACGATAGACAGACCATGCTTACCCATGACGATCAGATCCGCCTCGCACTCTTCTTCTTTGGCGAGGATGAGACGAACCGCATCGCCATGTTCTACGACCCGGAACAGCCGACGCTGGGTTTCCCCGGCATCCAGCATCAGATTGCCGAGGCGGATCAGCGCCTGCTGCCGAGCTTCGACGCGGTAGGTTTCCAGATCTTCGTCGGGCACACCGGCCAGTCTCAGCCTCCCTTCGAAAGGCGCGACAAAGGCATGTATCAGCCAGACGTCGGCCTTGGGAGCAATGAGCATCGCCATCTTCAGCGCGGCGATGGAGTGAGGGGAAAAGTCGACCGGAACGAGCACGCGTCGATAGCCTTCACGCGCCGGGCGCTTGACGACGAGCGTGGGCCTTATGCTCATGCGCAGCAGCCTGTCGGCGGTCGTGCCCAGGATCAGGTCGCGCAAGGGATTCAGTCCACGCGCGCCAAGCACCAACAGATTGGCTTGCTCGGCGGCCGATAATATTTCCTCCAGCACATTGCCTACCGCCACCCGTGCGCTCGCGGGCACAGGGACCGTCTTGGCCACATCCGACCTCGCTTCCTCCAGTTGGCGCTGGGCCGCGCCGACCAGTTTGGCTTCGGCCTCGTCGTGCGAGCGGAGCAGTTCGCGCACCGCCTTCAGCGACGACAAGTCCACGACATGCAGCAGATCGAGCCGGCCCTGATGTTCCGCCGCCAGGCTGGCCGCCCGGCCTGCGGCGTTCCCGGAGTCCGCCGAAAAGTCCGTGGCTACCAGGAACGACCGCGGCGTTTTCCACTGTGCTTCCGCTTTGCGCGGGCGATGGGATACCTTTCCTGTTCCCGCGCCGGAGACATGGCGGCGCAACTTCTTGTATCCGCGGATCACGGTCTTTTCGATTTCCGCGACCACGAAAACCAGTGCCCCGGCGAACGCCACCCTCAGCCACTCGTCGAGCGACAGGTCGGTCGAACCGAACAGCGCCTGCAGCGGCACGGCATGGGTATAGGCGAGTTGCAGCGCCGCGCAAGCGGCAATGGCGATCAACACATAGCGGTTGCCGAAGATGCCTTCCAGCGACAGGGAGGTCTTGTACAGGTAACGGCTGCTGATCAAATAGTACATTTCCGCCCCCACGACCGAGCTGACGGCCATGGTGCGCGCGGTTTCCAGGCTGGAGCCCCGGTCCAGCTCCCAGAGGAACAGGCCCAGCGACCCCGCCATGATGAGCACGGAAACCATCAGCACGCGCCAAGCGAAGAACCAGGACAGCAGCGACTCACGAGCGTCGCGCGGAGGACGCCGCATCACGTCCCGCTCGGCATGTTCGAATGCAAGAGCCAAGCCCAGGGTGCTGGAGGTCACCATATTGATCCACAACACCTGCGCCGGGGTCAGCGGCAGCGCCAGTTCGAACAGGATGGCGGCGATCACCACCAGAGCTTCGCCGCCGTTGGTCGGCAGCATGAACAGGATGAATTTGCGGATGTTGTCGTAGATGCCCCGTCCTTCGCGCACGGCGCTGCCTATGGTGGCGAAATTGTCATCGGCCAACACCACGTCCGCCGCTTCCTTGGCCGCCTCCGTGCCCTTTAGGCCCATGGCCACGCCGACGTCCGCGCGCTTCAGCGCCGGCGCGTCGTTGACCCCGTCGCCGGTCATGGCAACCACCTGGCCCGCCGCCTGCAGGGCCTGAACCAGGCGCAGCTTGTGCTCGGGGCTGGCGCGGGCGTATACGTCCACATCCAGCACCACCTCGCACAGCCTGGCGTCGTCCATCCCCTCGATCTCGGCGCCGGTCAGAGCCGGCTTGTGTCGGCCGATGCCCAGTTGCTCGCCGATGGCGCGGGCCGTTTCGACATGATCCCCGGTAATCATCTTGACCCGGATACCGGCGCTGTGACATGCCGCCACGGCGGCCATGGCTTCGGCCCGCGGCGGATCGATGATACCGACCAGTGCCAACAGGGTGAAGCCGGTTTCCAGGTCTGCAAAGTGCACTTCATGCTGCGACTCCTCGGCGGGCCTCGCGGCGATCGCCAGCAGGCGCAAGCCATGCGCCGCCGCCTCGCTGGCGGCGCGATGCCAATACTCGGGGTGCAGCGGCGCGTCGGACTCACCGCCCTGCCGGTCGCACATCGCCAATATGCGTTCGGGCGCTCCCTTGACGTAGAGGACGCCTTTGCCGACCACGTGGTCGTGATGCAGCGTGGCCATGAGTCTGTGTTCGGACTCGAACGGTATGGCGTCGGTGCGCGGCCAGATTTCACGCTCCCATTCGGGGTCGATCCCGGCCTTGATGGCGAACGCCAGCAGAGCACCCTCGGTGGGATCGCCGACCACCTGCCAGCTCCCGTCGGCCTGCCTGCGCAACCGTGCATCGTTGCACAAAACCGCGGCGCGGCCTATTTCGACCAGATCCGGACGCTCGCCACCGGTAACGGCCGCGTCTCCCAGGTGTATGCCGCCGTCCGGGGCATAGCCCACCCTACTCACCTCGAATACATGAGTAGCGGTGATCACCCGTTGCACGGTCATCTCGTTGCGGGTCAGGGTACCGGTCTTATCTGAGCAGATGACGGTTACCGATCCCAGCGTTTCCACCGCCGGCAGATGGCGGACGATGGCTTTGCGGCCGGCCATACGCCGCATACCTAAGGCCAAGGTAATGGTCATGATCGCCGGCAAGCCTTCCGGTATGGCCGATGCCGCCAGCGCCACGGCCATCATGAACATCTCGTCGGCAGGATGCCCGTGCCACAGCACGCCGACCGCGAATGTCGCCGCAGACATCACCACGATGGCCAACGCCAGCCAATGCCCGAAGCCGGCGATCTGGCGCAGCAAGGGGGTGGTCGCCGCCTGCACCTGCTCCAGCATCGCGCTGATGCGCCCCAGTTCGGTGTCGATACCGGTCGCCACCACTACGCCCATGGCCTGTCCGGAAGCGATCAGCGTGCCCGAATAAAGCATGTTGGTGCGATCGCCCAGCAAGGCGTCGCTCGGCACGGGAGCGATGGTCTTCTCCACCGTCTCGGATTCGCCGGTGAGGATGGCTTCGTTCGCGCGCAAGCCTTTGCCCGCCACCAGACGCAGGTCGGCGGGCACCTTGTCGCCGGATACGAGCACCACGATATCGCCAGGCACCAGGTCTTCGGCGTCGATTTCCATACGCTCGGCATCGCGTATGACCGTCGTGCGCAGCGACAACATGCCGCGTATCGCATCCATGGCCTGTTCCGCCTTGCCTTCCTGAATGAAGCCGATGATGGCGTTGACGAAAACGGCAGCCAGCAGCACGCCGGTGTCGACCCAGTCGCCCAATAGAGCCGTGGTTGCCGCGGCAACCAGCATCACGTAAATCAGAACGTTGTGAAACTGGAGAATGAAGCGCAGCCAGGCCGGACGTCCGGGCGGTGAGGGGAGCCGATTGCGGCCGTACTGTTTCAGACGGCGGCGGACCTCCGCCGGCATCAGGCCGCGATGCAGATCCGACCGAAGGCGCTCGACCACGTCATCGGCATCGCTAGCGTGCCAGTCGACCGTTGGCTGGTTTGGGAATGCTTCGCCAGTCGTTGCCATATCGTACCCCTCATCTGCTTGAGCGAGACTTCAAGCGCTTACAAACACCGCGCTTGCATCGCAGTTCGACCATACCCCTGTCGGCTTTCATCAACCTTGCACCCGCTAAATCGTCCGCTCACTTGCCTCGAAAATCCAGCAAGCTACGAAAACCCGGCCGGGGACGCGAGTTCCGGTATAATCGCCGGTTTATCCGATCCACCCGATCCATCATGTCCGAACTGCTCAACGAACTGAACCGCCGGCGCACCTTCGCCATCATTTCCCATCCCGACGCCGGCAAGACCACGCTGACCGAAAAGCTGCTGCTGTTCGGCGGCGCCATCCAGATGGCCGGTTCGGTCAAGAGCCGCAAGGCCGCGCGCCATGCGACCTCGGACTGGATGGAGATGGAAAAACAGCGCGGCATCTCGGTGACCACATCGGTCATGCAGTTCGAACACAAGGACTGCATCATGAACCTGCTGGACACGCCGGGCCACGAAGACTTCTCCGAAGACACCTACCGCACCCTAACCGCAGTGGACTCGGCCCTGATGGTGATCGACAGCGCCAAGGGCGTGGAGGACCGCACCATCAAGCTGATGGAAGTCTGCCGCTTGCGCGATACCCCCATCCTGACCTTCATCAACAAGCTGGACCGCGAAGGCCGCGAACCCATCGAACTGCTGGACGAGATCGAGAGCATCCTCAAGATCCAGTGCACGCCCATGACCTGGCCGATCGGCATGGGCAAGCGTTTCAAGGGCGTTTACAACCTGATCGAGGACTCGGTGCATCTGTTCAGCCCTTCTCACGGCGACAAGATCATCAAGGGCGAGGTCATCGAAGGTCTGGACAATCCCAAGCTGGACGAAGTGCTGGGCGATATGGCCGATGAGTTGCGGGGGGAGATCGAGCTGGTGAAAGGCGCCAGCCATACCTTCAGCCACGAGGCCTATCTAGCCGGCAAGCAGACACCGGTGTTCTTCGGCTCGGCGATCAACAATTTCGGCGTACTGGAACTGCTGGACGCCTTCGCCGACTTCGCGCCCAAACCCAAGCCGCGCAAGGCCGTCGAACGCACGGTCGATTCCGAGGAAGAGAAATTCACCGGCTTCGTGTTCAAAATCCAGGCGAACATGGACCCGGCGCACCGCGACCGCATCGCTTTCATGCGCATCTGCTCGGGCAAGTACGAGCAAGGCATGAAGATGTTCCACGTCCGCATCGGCAAACAGGTGCAGATCGCCAATGCCATCACCTTCCAGGCCGACAGCCGCAAGAACGTGGAAGAGGCCTATGCCGGCGACATCATCGGCCTGCACAACCACGGCACCATCCAGGTGGGCGACACCTTCAGCCAGGGCGAGGCGCTGAAATACGAAGGCGTGCCCTACTTCGCGCCGGAACTGTTCCGCCGCGTGGTGCTGAAAGACCCGCTGCGCATGAAGGCCTTACAGAAAGGCCTGCAGCAGCTAACCGAAGAAGGCGCCACTCAGTTGTTCAAGCCCATGAAGAACAACGATTTGATACTCGGCGCGGTGGGCGTGCTTCAGTTCGACGTGACGGCCTTCCGGCTGAAATCCGAATACAACGTCGAATGCGTCTACGACAACGTGTCGGTCAGTACCGCCCGTTGGGTGAATTGCGATGATCCCAAGAAGCTGGACGAATTCAAGAAGAAGGCCCACGACAACCTGGCCGAGGACGGCAGCGGCTACCTGGTCTATCTGGCGACCAGCCGAGTGAATCTGTCCCTGACCGAAGAACGCTGGCCGGACATCCGCTTCAGCGCCACTCGAGAACTTTAAGCGGTTGGGGGCGTACGGGTATTCAAACTAATACCGCTATGCCCGGGGGCGTCAGAATTTCTGTGTGTGAGGCGTGAGTAGACTTTTCCACGGTGACGGCTGCCGAAGGTCCGTTCAGACCGTAGGCAGAGGGCGCGGTGGCAAAGTCGGTGGTCATTTTATCCGCGAGCCGCTTCAAAGCGTTCAGCGTAGAGGATGGCGAATTGGTTCATGGCGTCCTTCCAATCCTTGGCCGCCCGTCCCCAGTCGGCCGTAATGTTGCGCAAGGCCAGCCAGATCAGCTTGCTGGCAGCATCGTCGCTCGGGAAATGGCCACGCGTCTTGAGGATCTTGCGCAGTCGGGCGTTGATGCTCTCGATGGCATTGGTCGTGTAGATCACCCGGCGGATGGCGGGCGGGAAGGCAAAGAAGGGAATCACCCGGTCCCAGGCCCGCCGCCAGGCGGCGACCACGGTCGGGAATTTCTCACCCCAGAGGCCTTGCTCGAACGCGTCGAGTTCGGCCAGCGCGGCTTCGGCGCTGGGCGCGGTGTAGATCGGCTTGATCGCTGCCGCCAGTGCCTTACGGTCCTTCCAACTCGCGTAGTCGAGGCTGTTGCGAATCAGATGCACGATACAGGTCTGCAGCGTGGTCGCTGGGAAAACGGCGGCCAAGGCCTCGGGCATGCCCTTCAGGCCGTCGGTGACGGCGATCAGGATGTCGACCACACCGCGCGTCTTGAGGTCATTGAAGACCTTCATCCAGAACTTGGCGCCCTCGGTGTTCTCGATCCACAACCCGAGGATGTCGCGCGTGCCGTCTGGCAGAACAGCCAAGGCCAGGTAGATCGCCTTGTTGCGGACCACCGCCTCCTCGCGAATCTTGACCCGCAGAGCATCGAAGAACACCACCGGATACATGGCTTCGAGCGGGCGTGACTGCCAGGCGGTGACCTCGGCCATCACCGCATCGGTGACTGAACTGATGAATTCCGGTGAAACCTCGGTGCCGTACTGCTCGGCCAGGAAGCCCTGAATCTCGCGCACCGTCATGCCCCGGGCGTACATGGCCACGATCTTGTCATCGAAACCGGTGAAGCGCCGCTCGTGCTTAGGGATAAGCAGGGGTTCGAAGCTGCCCTGACGGTCGCGCGGGATGTCGATCCGAAGCGGCCCGTCTTCGGTCAGCACCGTCTTGCCGGTCACCCCGTTGCGGTGATTGCCCACCTCGCCGGGCTTGTCGGCGCCGGGTGGGTAACCCAGGTGATGGCTGAGTTCGGCGCCCAGTGCACGTTCGATCAGCGCCTTCTTGAACGCCATCGAGGCGGCATTGATCGCCTCGGCGTCCATCGGGCCACTGACCATCTGGTCTATGAGTTCTTTCGGAATGCTGGGCAGCGCCGCTGCCGGTTTCTTCTTGCTCGTCTTGCTTGGCATACATGCTCCTTAACAACATGTTATGCCTCACACACAAAATTTCTGACAGGCTCCTATGCCCTTCTCCCATTTCGCATCAATCTTAAACCGGCAGTTCGCTTCAGCCGGAAACCCCGTTACTCCTCATCCCCTTCCCTTCTCCAAGAGGGAGAGTTGTAGTTCCTCTGCGTAAGTCCTGGCATTATTGAGCGCAAGGCCATGTTGCAGAATTGTGCTGGCCACCTGACAGCGATGCGGGCGAGCGCTACGCTGATGCCATTCAAGTGTTTGGCCGCGTAAATCACAGGAGGAACCAAAACAATGAGACATAGAGATGAGCTACTCGACGAATCCGAGGCCATCCAGACGCTACGTGCAGAGTTACGACGTGTGACGGAAGCGCTGGAAACCCTGTTGGCCGATGGATTCCCGATGCGACCGATGTCCAGTAGCCGCAACGGGGTGGACGAATGGGAACAATGGCACTTGGACATGGAAAAGCGCATCGCGGATGCACAGGAAGCGCTGATTCTGACCGAGCGGTTCAATACCTTTACCTGAAAAGACTGCAAGATACTGCAAGCGGCCTTTTTGCTGCTCCCACCTATTTCGCCTGGTCGTCGTCCTTCTCCCCGTGGAAGGGCGCATTAGGCGACAGCCGTGTTGCGCCGTATGAATGTTTCATCCGATGCAATACGCGATGAAACCGCTAATGCATCCTACGCGGGCTACGCCGAGACGAGCGAGAGAATTTCGTGGGTGCCATCACATGACGGCGCAACCGGCTTAAAGTTTGAGCCGCATCATTTACCGGACTTGATGACCAGCATTTGATTGCCGCCTTTTTGCAGCTCGTACTCCACCTGCCGGATCTCCAGGACGTAATTTTCCTTGGTCAGCACCTCGTGTATCGCCGCAAGATGGGGCGATTTTTCGAGCATCAGCGTCAACAAGGGAAATATCCTCACTTCGCCGGCCACGCGCAGCATTTCGCGGATCGAAGCCCGGTGAAACTCGAGCGAAAAATGCTCAGAGTACAAGAACAGGAAATGCGAGCAGAGCGCCAGATCGAATTGCCGATCCGAAAACGGCAATTCGGGAAGCTCCCCGGCGAGATAGCAACCCGAGTCGCGGCGCCGGCCAAAATCCGCGATGAAAGTGTCGGTGACGCGGATCCGGTTGGCGCGCAATCCGGCGGGAGAGCCATGATACGACCAGACCCAGTCGGCCGGCGTTGCCTCGACTTGGGCGATGATATGATCCAGGACCTCATCGAACCGGGCTTTTATTTGCGGTGCTTGAAAAACGTAAAGAGGATCGACGGAGGTGGCGCGGCCGCCGAGCGCCGACAATTCCGCATTAAAGCTCGCGGGCCCGTCCGCGACCCCAAGAATATTCAGACTCAGCTCGCGCTCGGACAGGGCGAACATCTTTTTATATTCGTCCAATGACCGGCCAAAAGGCACGACATTTTCGAGTTTCATCGCCATACGCAACTCACGAATGAAATGACGGACCGGCATGCCGGCATGAGAGGGATGCCTCGCATCCCCCCCCAAGATCTACCCTTCCCGACTATTTCGCCTGGTCGTCTTCCTTCTCCCCGTGGAAGGCCGCAATCGCGATACCCGTCCGCCCATCCGTCAACGCGTATTGGAAAACCGCCTCGAACCGGTCGTTTAGCGCAAACCGTCCCAGATCGACCGCGCTGACGGTCGAGCCAAACAAGGCATCCCCGGGCCGGATCACCGGAATCAATGAATTGCCGCCCGACACTTCCAGGAAGATGCCCGTTGGCTCGTTCGGATCTAAGTTCGGGAAGGCGTAGAAAGCGACCGCGCCGTGATTATTGATGGACGGATGCTCGGCATTGGCGAAGGCAGGGCCGCTGGGATCAGTCCTGGATACGATGGCGCCCGCCTTACCCGAAATGATCTCCAACCCGTTGTTCAATCCGTCGGCGATGAGGAAGGCCACGTCGGCGATGGTCCCGCCGTTGTTGATGACCGGATCGCCAAAGCCGATGAATTCCGGCCGTGCATGGGTATCCACTATGGTTTTCGGCGCTCTGCGAACCGTGAATATCCCAAGACTCCCGTCGGAACGCTCCCCGCTGAAAACGATCTTTTCCGCGTCATTGATCGCTACATTTCCGAACGAAACGAAATCCGAAGCCGACGTGTTCAAAACCGTGCTCAGATCACCTCCCTTGCCGGTAAAGATACTGGCACCGGCGGGGCGGCCGTTCTCGGAGAGGACCGATGAAAAGGCAACCGTCCCCGCATCGTTGATGGCGGGAGACCCCATACCGATTCGAAACAATCCATTGGTTTTCGAATCGGCGATCAGTTTTCTGGAGCGGCCGTCACCGGTAAAAATGGCGGACGAGCCGGAACTGGTCCTAGACGAGAAGGCCACCACCCCGCGTGCATTGATGGCGGGGGCAATATCGAAACTTTCCAGTCCGTCCTGTTCGGACGCGATGGTTGTCACCTTTCCGCCGCGTGATCGAAAAACACCTTGCCCGGTATCGCTCCGAGTGGCGACGAATGCCACGGCGCTTTTGTTATTGATGGCCGGAAAGGGTTCGAAATTCGTAAAACCCTGAGTCGAGTCAGCCACGTTAATGAATTCGAACTCATGCTTTCCGGCGGGTTCGGCAGACGCCAAGCTGGCGCCCGCCGCGAACAAAAACGCCGCCGCGCAGACGCGCGATAAGAGGCTAAGCATGTGAGAACGGCTGATGGCATTCGGCGCTATGGCCAAGCATTGGTTAATCATTTCAGTTCCTCTCCAGCTATGGTTGTAGGGTTGGCGGCGCTGTCCGAGACTGGCGCCGGCCGGACACGCCTTAAATCGGGTTTCCTGCTTTGGCGTTCCGGTTGAACCCCAACACCGTCAGCAAACCGCCAATGAACAGCCAGGCCGCGCCCGGAAGTGGCACCGCTGCCACGCCGATTTCGCCCGTGGTGTAGAGTCTGGAGAAGTCCCAGCGTAAACCGTCGGCCAGCAACGCGTCGCCGGTGTCGATACTGGCGAAACGTCCGGCGCTATTGCCCCAGTCGAACAGGTCGAATACATCGCCGGCCTTGGCGCTGAAGTGGTCCCACCACATCAGTTTCAACGTGCCGCCAAAGCTCAATTTGCCGCCGACCTGAAGTTGATCGAATTGTTCGCCGGGGCTCAGGCCGCCGATTTCCGCCAGATAGAAATTGTCCAGCCCAAAGCTGACACTGCCGGCATTGCTCGCCATGCCCGGCGAGTTGCCCAGTGACAGTCCGCCTTCGTAAAAACTGGTGCCGGTACCGGTCAGCATCGCGCTGTTACGCACAATCACCTGGCCGAAGAACACCGCACTGGCATCGGCCGCCAGGCGCAGTTCGCTGCCGGACTGCATCGTCACGCTGTCCCAGAAAGTGGTTTCGCTGCTGCCGGACAGGATGATTTTGCCGTCCTTGACGGTCGTGAGGTCGCCGCTGATGCTGGAGGCGCCGAAGCTGACCTTGACCTGGCCGCGATTGTCCAAACCGCCCAACAAGCTCAACGCGGCATTTTCTAAATTGATTTCGCCGCCACCTGCATTGATCACTAGGCCATCGGCTTCCAGCGCCGCGCGATTGCCGCCGCTGCCCAATATCCGGATCAAACCGTCATTATTGACCTGGCCGCTGCGCAATTGCATGCGGTCGCCGCCGGCGACATCGACCCGGCTATCGGCGGCGATCGTCAGACCGCCTTCCAGCGTGCCGTTGCCGGCCAGCGTAGCATGGTTCAACGTCGTGCCCTGCATGGAATTAGTGCTGCCGCCGTTGAGGTTGAACGTCACCAGCTTACCGGCATTGCCACTTATGTTCAGATTGCGGATGCTGGCATTGGCGCCGCCGTTGATGGTGGCGTTGCCATCGGGATTGATCACCACATCGTGCCGCGCGCCGGGGGCCATGCTGAAGCTGCCCAAGCCGGCGAAATTCCAGCGGCTGCCGTCGTCCCAATTACCGTTGCCGTTGCCCTGCCAGTCGGGATGCAGCGTCAACAGAAAGGCTTCGCCTTCCGGATGATCCTGATTCTTCCCGGTGCCGACGATTTGCGCGTAGCGGTTGATAGCCGCCGCATCGGTCAAGGTCCAGCCGGTCGGCGCCAGTGTATTGAGGTCGTGGATGACGTTGCCGTTCCACAGGGTCGCATGCTGGCCCTCCTTGACTGGATCGAGCCGTTGCGGGAGCGGTGTACCGGTGATATCGGCGTGGCCGACGATCTGGCCACTGTTGTTAATGGCATTGGCGGCGCTGCTGGGCCCGCCCAAAGTGCCAAGATCGCGCATCGTTCCGTTGACATAGCGGAACGCGTGACGAACATCCGGAATTCTCGTCACCATGACATTTCCGGCAATCTCGCCGCCGTCGTTGATGGCGGTGGCTTCGCTAAAGGTCCCGCCCAGCAGTCCCAATGAACGCATGACCCCGCCGCTGTAGATGAAGGCTTCGCGAGTCCTCGTTTCAATGCCTCCATTCTCGCTGACACCCACTATTTGCCCGGAGGCATTGATCGCATTGGCGGAACTTTCGCGGCCGCTATTCACCCCGCCCAAAGCGCCAATATCCGTCATCGATCCATTGCTGAGGACGATGGCGCGCGAAATCGTCGTATTTGTTATCGGGCCAAGCTGTGCCGCATGCCCCGCTACCACTCCTTCGTCGTTGATCGCGTTGGCCGCTGAGAACCCTTTCACACGGTCCAGGAGACCGACGTCCCGCATCACGCCGTTGCTGTAGATAAAGCCGTGGGAACTAGTTTCGGCTATTCGGATGAATTGGGAGTGTCCCACAATCTGGCCGCGATTGTTGATCCCGGTAGCCACGCTATCGAAACCGCCCAGGGTGCCGAGATCCTGCATGGCACCGTCGCTATAAAGGAAGGCATGGACGTCGGGACCGTCGCCGATTCGGGACGACCCAACGATTTGGCCGTGGTCGTTGAGGCCGCGGGCGCTGCTCGTCGCCCCGCCCAGCGTACCGAGTCCCTGGAACTCGATGCGAGGCGCGGCCTCGACGTGTAGTACGGACAGCCCGCCGGCGATTAACGCGGTGCCGGTCAATGCCTTTCTCAATTGGAACTTGTATGGAGCTTTCATAACTATCCCTTCAAATTCTGTATGGGCACGCGGCGTGCCCAAGGTTGTTGCGGTTCATGTCTTTAAACATAGGAGTCGGCTCGGGTGGGCTCGCCGCATCTGGCGGGCTGACCAACCGAATGGAACCGCGGAACGCCGGCTTTTGGCCGGCATTCCGCTATCTGGGTCTTGTAGTAAGGTGCTTTTTTTACTGGCCGCCGGCGTCCGGGTCGTCGAAATAGCCCCACGCCAGAATCTCGCCGTTGGGGTGTAGCTCGGCGAGACCAGCGGAGATGCCGCCGGCCGCAAGAGCCGGCGTCAACGAGCCGGCAAGCAAGATCAAGGCAACGGCGCCGATCACGCTGCCGACGGCCTTATTCTGGAAAGTGCTGGAAAGTCGCTTATTCATGGGAATGCTCCTGTAATCATTGATTTTTAAGTTCCAGGATCGCCGAACGTTTGCCCTCGGGTCGATCCAGGAGGGTTAGCTTATCGGTCCGGTACGCCGCCCCCTGCCTCGCCCGCAGGCTCTGCCGACTGCGAGACGATCCCGGTCACCGTTTTAGTACCTGCCTTGGTCGGGTTTGTAGAAGAAATAGTCGGCCTCGTAGGGCACCAACGCTTTCTTTCCGACGTCGGCCGGTTCGCTGCAGCCGGTCTCGGGCGCCACGCCTCCCGCCGTGTTCAGCCGCTGGATGAAAGAGGTCGGTGTCAGTTTGTGCCCGCCTGTCGGCCCGTCTTGCGACCCCGCCCGCTTGACCAGGAGCCAGGGAATCGCGCCCGGTGCGACGAAGGCTGCGTCGTCGGAAGACTTGAACCCCCGCGCCCAGACGGTGCTCGAGTCCCGCGAATGCCGCCAGGTGACGCGAGGCGTGACGTTCTCCGACGGGTCGGGGTTGAGGTTGGGGCTGAGGAAGTGGGTGATGACCTGCTGGTCGCCGTGGCCGA
This sequence comes from Methylococcus sp. EFPC2, assembly GCF_016925495.1. NCBI lineage: Bacteria > Pseudomonadati > Pseudomonadota > Gammaproteobacteria > Methylococcales > Methylococcaceae > Methylococcus > Methylococcus sp. EFPC2. Next base: position 2,420,931 of record NZ_CP070491.1, read on the forward strand.
ACAAGGTGGCCTGCGGGCTGAAGAAGCTCCAGGCGAAACCGGATTCCGACGGCAGGCAAACGTAGTTCTGGGTGCCGAAGGCGTGAGCCTTGAAGAAAGCCTTGTGCCCCGCCTCCACCTGAATATCCGTAGGCACGGGTGGCGGCGTGATGGGGTCGGCGTGGACCGATTGCGGCAGCGATACCGTACCGGCCACGATGGCGGCGAAGGCCAAGGGCAGAACGCGGCGTGCGGTCGCACATTGGGCTGCGTGGGTAGTGTTCATGGGTATCTCCATTCGCGCTTGATGCGCGGTATGTGAGTCGTGAATATGGGTTTTTACGGCTTGAGCCTAAGCAGCGGCCCCTGCAGATCGGGGTAGTTGCTGGTATTGAGAATTTGAATACCCGCACGATGCTCGCCATTGAAAGGCGTGACGTTGTCGGGACAGCCGGCGGCTACAGCGTCCTCCGGCGAGTTGAACCAGATGCCGACGTGATAGGTGTGGACTGGCGCGGTTTTCGGGCTCTCCGCCGCGTCGGGGAACGGAGGATCGTTGTGCACATGGGGCGCGGGCGCGACGTTCGGCGCCACGATAAAGGTCTCCTCGTTGAAGCGCCCGAGGAAGTGGCCGTAGCCCTTGCCGACACGGTTGGTCTGCAGGTCGCCCTGATACCAGGACAGGCCGAACGGGGCATGAGGCACTTGAATCACGAAGGCGTCGAACTCCACCCGCGGCGGCAAGCCTTCGATTCTGACGTCCATGACTTCGACATTGCCCTGCGTGCGGACGCGCACGTAGCCTTTGGCATCGGGCGCACAAGCGGCTCCCAGCGTAGCGGGACGCACCAGCGGGAATCTGATCTCGTCATTGGCATGAACGGGAGCGCTGGAAGCGGCGACGCAGGCCACCGCCAAAGCGACGTGAATGGTCGAACGGAAGTATTTGTTTATCACGACGGTATCTCCTGAGAGTGGTTATGGATGTGGGGAGCTTGTCGATCGCTCCTTGACCCATGATTCCGGTCATGCATCGCGTTGGTTCAAATGATTTTTCGAAAAATTTCCAGGCCTGAATTCCCGAATCCAGGCGCGACGAAAACTAGGAGGAATCGCAATTCAAAGGTTCTCGGATAAGCGGAAGCCCTCGACAGGGGACGGAAGGCGGAAACGGAAATACTGGAGCGCGAGACGAGGGGGCAGCAATCCCAGTAGGAGCAATGATTCGGCCGCAACAGGGCGCTTCTCCAGACTAGCCGTCTTGAAATCCGACCGGCGTCACTCTTCCCGTATTCATCGTCGGACTGAGGCCGGAAAGCAGGGTCGATCCAGCTTTCCGGCCCCCGTCCGGCCGCTCAGTAAGCAAACGGGCTGGACCAGTCGGGTGAGGCGCCTCTCGTGATTTCAGCCTCGCTGTAGAAGCGCCCGATACGGCCATGGTCTGTGAGCAGTACGCCCCCGCCCGGCGCCGCGCCGAAACGCCCCGCGAATGCGAATACGGGCGGGAGTGACGCTCTTGTTGAGCGCTGGAACGTGTAGCTCTTGAGCTTGCGCCAGCGCGTGCGGCCGTCGTCGGATACCCACCAGGTGAACGTTTCCTTTACGGTATCCTTACCCAGGTATCCCACCTTCCGCTCAAGTTTGATCAGGTCGTCGATGTTGTTATTGTTGAGATCGGCGACGTACAGGGAACTCACGTCGTCCGCCAGGGAGGGATTGAGTCTTTGCCAGCGCCCCTGGCCGCTTTGCGAGATCGACCAGCGCCCGTTCTGCAGGGCGAGCACGTCGGTGACGCCGTCGCCGGTGAAGTCGCCGAAGCGCAGCTTGCTCATCGGAAAGGACGAACTCTGTATGTTCTGCCAGGCGGGCGCCGACAACGACGTCACCTGCCATTGGCCGCTCGGCATGCGTCTGAAGGCGTGCGTCGTCCGCCGCGTCGCGCCGGGACGATGGTCGCGCACGCTAGGATCGAAACGGCCGAATGTTACCTCGCTCAACGGGGCCCCGAATGCGCCGATGCTCTGCCACGGCCCCGTGCCGCCGCTGGCGATCACCCACTCCCCGTTACTTTCGGTCAGCACGTCACACCGGTTGTCGGCATCGAAATAGCCGAGCCGCACCTGGTTCAGGCGCTCGGTCCGTGCGCTGAGATAGCTCCAGGGAAACTCGCCATAACTCGAAAACCACCAGGTCTGGCCGGTGGCGAGGAACAAATCGTCGATGCCGTCGCCGTCGAAATCGCAGACCCCGTAGTTTCCATAGGAGTCGTTATTGATGGTGTTGTTGGGCCCGAGATGGATGACGTCAAGGTCGCTGCGGTTTTCCACCGCGATCGCATCATCGCCCCAGTCGTTCTCCAGCCCCTCATGCGGAAACACGTTGTCGTGGATATTGACGGCCTCTTGCGGCCGACCGCGAATTTTGATTGCGTTGCCAGCCTGATACTGGAAGGCGTTGTTGGCGTACTCGAACCGCACGCCCGCCCGGCCGCCGAAGCCATTGTCTCCGGTGCCGTGGATATCGAATTGATGAGTATGGATGCCGAAGTAAGGCCAGTGATCTCCCCCACCTTTCAGCACCAGATTCCTCAGCGCTTCGTAGCCCCCTGTATCGCCCGCCGCCGCGATAGCGTGTCGATTGAAGTCGAACAGGTTTTCGTAGACCCGTGCCCAAGCTCCGTGATGAACTTCAACTCCGTAACCGGCGGTGTGACTGTTGCTTAGCATGCGTGGATGCTGGTTGTGGTGGATGTAGTTATGGAAGACCCTGACTTGCTCGGGATGGCCGATTCGCTCGCCCGGACCATTGTTCGGAGGTTGCTGTCCAGGCCCTTCTGCCGGCTGATGTTCTGCATCGCCTTCATCGAGTATCTGGATGCCCTGACCGCCCCAGCCGGCGATCTCCATGTTCGATATCTCGACGTTGAGGCAGCGATGGACCAGGATGCCGATGTCGTAATCGTATTGCTGGCCGAAGCGGGGGCCGTACAGCCTGAAACCGGAGATGCGGACATTGTCGTTCGTCGGACCTGGCGGCAGCTGAGGATCGGGCGCAGGACAATCGACTGAAAGAAAGACTTTTTCGTCGTCGCTGCGGTGCGGCCCGAACTTGAGCAGCGGTCCCAGCGAGCGGGGTGTTCGGGCCGGCGGCGGTAAGGTGTCGGGCGATGCCGTCGAGGCTGCAGAGGTGCCGGTGTCGAAAGCTTGCGCGCTCGTCAGGGTGACGCAGGGCCCGAAGTTCAGTGGAAGCTGGTCCGGACTCGCACCGGTGAAGTCCAGTTCGACATTCGGCCCCAGGACTATGGTTCTGTTGGCTATTCCGACATTGTCTACCAGTTTTTGCAGCATGAGATCGTGATGTGGCTTGTCGACCCGCGGGTCGGCTTCGCGAATCTCGACGACCTGCGGCGCTGGGTCTTGCGGACAAACCCGCTGGGCCGTGGGTTCCGGGGGAGACTCTGCCTCTTTTACCTCGATCACCGTGGTGGCTATGGTTTTCGGGTTGCCATTGTCCGTCCGCATTTTCAGCGTGTATCGATAAGCTCCCGGCGCCGTGAAGGTCTTGGTCATGCTACCGTGATCGTCGACGGCTTGGCTCCCGACTTCGAAACCTTGGATGGAGGCGCAGCCGCGCGTGACGGTTGCCGACCAAGACAACTGGCTCGAGACCGACCCGCCCGGATTTACTGAGAGCGTGGCAGGACTGGCGCTGATGTGGCCCGTTGCGGCTGGAATGCAGGCTGGGGTTGGGTCCGGCTCAGGGCTCGGATCGTCGCCGGGGTCCTTGACCGGACGTAGCGCGCTCGCCGCGCTTGCGTAAGCGAGTGTCACGGCGAGCGCGATGATCGTCCACCAACGTGGGGGACGGTTTGTTTTGGAAAATGTGATCATGTTGGTTTCCTCGTATAGTCACGACCGGGTTTGCGCTCTCTCGTGGCGAGTCTTCAGCGCGAATTTCCTTATGGCGCTCCAGAAGTCGCGTCGCTTGCGCTGTGGGATCGGAGGTCGCTACAACCGCACGGCCAACTGGCTCCCGCAGATCTCGATCTCGGCGTTTACCAGCGACCTTATCTGTTGGGCGCAGGCCCGAGCCTGATGCGGATCGTTGAAGAAAGCCGAGATGATTCCGGCGGTTTCGTAAGAATGACCGTTGCAGGAACGAATCAATTGGTTGATGAGCATGTTCATGACACCTCTCCCATGAAGAATTGCTTTCCTGAACTTTCGGATGCCTACCCCAGGCAGCGATGGGGGCCATGCTGCAGCAAGCTTTCCCCCGCTCCTTCACCGATGATTCCGTTCAGGCGTCGTCCTGGTTCAAGCGCTTTTCACCTCTCTGTCCACGCCGAGTTTTTCTCCTGCCGTCAGGGCGAAGGCTGCGGACTTGTCGGCGGAGTGGTCGGTGGACCGCTCCGTCGTACGGGCACAGCAGAGTTACTTTTCGGGTTTTCCGGCCTGCACGGGTAGATAGAACTGGCTGGCGACCAAAGCCGAGGCTTCACCCGCGGGGCCACTTACCACGTTGTGCCTGCCGCCGACCAGGATGCCTACATCCGTCCGCAAGGCTTCGTGCGCCGAGTCCAGTAGCTCGTCGCTGGCGGCCACCAGGCTCAGGTCGACGCCTGCGATGTCGTTTTGCCCGAACGAATTGAGCCGGTATTCCTGGAATGAAAGGCAGGGTGCGGCGATGCACACAATCCCGGTATCCACCGTCCGGAAGAAGGTGCCGCTAGGCCGTGCGTCGGTCGCCGCCAGCCAGACCTCCGAGGCTTCGAATAGGCCGGGCGTGTTCAGCGGCGAGAACGGCTTGACAGTCAAATGGCCTTTCAGCAATACCGTGCCGTTCTTGACGCGAAGGTGTATGGAATCTTCCTGATCGGGCGGCAGATTGAGGGCCTGCAGGGAAACGTCCGCGACGTAACATTCCGGGCGCAGTCTGCCGTCGGCGCAGCGGGTGGTGAGACGGTTGACGCTCTGAACGAACACGCCGCCGCACAGGGGCGAAGCGCATTTGCGCAGGTCCGGACGGACGCTGAAATAGCCGAAGTTGTCGCCGGCGATGGGGGGCGGTAGCGGCGGAGCCGGGTCGTGCGGACCGCCGATCGGCCGAGCCGCATGGGCAAAATTGCCGGCGCAGGCCAGCCAGAACGTGGCAACTATCGCCAAGACCATGCTTGCCCTTGAGAGCAGACGCAGGGGAGCATCGAGTGTGTTTGGTATGTTTGAAAATGAGCTGGTATTCATCTTGGGTCCTCTCTGTAGATTCGTGTCGATTATTAACCAGGCCCAAAAGTATCCGCGGTAAAATAATACCTAAGTCATTGATATGACTTTACGTGTAGCCAGGATATTTAAGGGCCACCTTAATAACGCGGGGAGGGTGGCTGACGTTGTTTAGCGCCCACCCTGATTGAGTCGTGGCCAATCGCTACCCGAGTTCAAGGTGTTTTCCGCTTCAAAAGGGCGCGTTTCTACCGCTCCCTGTCCCATGATTCGGGGCAGGTATCAATTTGGTTCAAACGCTTTGGCAGAAATCGCCCGACTAGTAGGAGTACTGAACGTAGGCCCAGAATCGGGTGAGGTCGAAGGCCTGGCTGGTCGCCGAGTTTCGGGCGACATTGATGGCATTGCGGTCGGCCTGGTAATCGGCCCATTTGAGGCCGGCGAGGAAATGGCTGCCGAAGGCGCGTTCGGCCTGCAGATCCCATTCGGAACCGTAGGCATAACCGTCGCGATCGGATAGAAAACGGTGGTAAACCGCGCTGATTTGCACCCCGGACAGCCTGGCGGAAAATGTGACGAAGTGATCCTGGATACCGTCCCCCGGCGTGATCAGGAAACGGTCGGCGACGCCCTGAAAGGCATGATTGGTGCCGAGTGGCGTTTGAAACGACCGGGCGCCGCCGTCGCCTTCCAGACGCTCGTAGTCGTATTTCAACCCTAGCGATTCGAGAATTCCGCCCACGGCGTAACTCAGGCCCAATTCGGCCAGCGCATAGTTGACGGCGATGTGGTTCGGATTGTTGCTGTAGTCGTGCTGAGTCGCAAACTCGCCGGCGTAGGCGAGGCGCAGGCCCGAACCCAGCCCGCGGTCGCCCTGGACGCGCAAACCTGCGGTGGCGGTGGAAAAGCGCCGGGATCTCGGAGAGCTGAACTCCAGCAAATAGGCATAGCCTTCAAGCTTGATGCCGGCCAAGCCGCTGTATTGCAGGTTCAGCGCATGGCTGTTGGAGCGGAAGTCGGCGGCGTCCGGCAATGGGTTGTCCTCGCCGAATATGCGGTTGACGTTCCAGATGTAGCTGTAGTCCAGGATGGTTTTGGGCAGCGCCAGACTGAGCACGCGTACGGCATCGAAGCTCTGGAAGTGTTGGCGCCAGGCCACGTCGCCCACGAAGCGCTGAAAAGGGGCGGGGCGGTGGGTGATTTCCTGTCGCCCCAAGGTCAGCACCGTTTTCGGCAGACCGCCGTAGCGCAGGTAATATTGCTGAATTTCCGTGCTCTCCGCGTCGGCGATGAGCGCGCGATCGCTTACGCGATTGGATCCGTCGTTGAATGTGTGCTCGCTGCCGACGACGCGTACGTCCTGAATCTGGAAGTACAGGCTCACGTCGTGGAAGGTTCCAGTGCGATAACCCAGCGCGCTGCGCAAGGTCGAAGCGTAGGCCGGTTTGAGGGTCGGCCTGGCGTCGTCGGCATATTCGAAGCGATAACGCAGGAACAGATCCGGCTTGCCGCCTATCAGGCTTTGCCACAGACCATCGGCCGCCCGTCCGGCGAGCGGCAAGGCGCAAAGAAGCAGCCCCACGACCGCGGCAATCCGAACAGACCCAGTCGGCCGATGGGGCCTGGCGGTCATCGATCCGCGTAAGCCGATTTACCTGTCGCGGGCTCACGGGGCAGGCCATCCCTGAGCGTACGAAGCAAGGTGTAGATGTCCATTGCATGTTCGGGAAACGCCGGCTTGCCGTTTCCATCGCGAGTCAGCAGTTGTTTGATCTGCTCCGGCGTAAGCACCGGGTTCAATTCGAGCAACAGAGCGATAGCGCCACTGACATGGGCGGCAGCCAGAGAACTACCAGACACGAAATCATAACCATCCTCCGGTACGGTCGTGAGGATTTCGACACCCGGTGCGGCAACCACGCCCGGATAACGGGAACGCCAGGCCGGTTGCGCAGGCTGTCCATCCGGTCCGGCGGAAATCACCGGTATCGCCAGCGGCAATTCGGCGGGGAACCCCGGCTCGTCCTGCTTCTCCATACTGGCGGCGACCACGTTGATGCCCCGCGCGTGAGCGGCTTCCAGCAGCTTGCTCAACAGCTCATCCGGGGAACCCGCCAGGCTCAGATTGATGATGCGGGCACCGCTATTGATCGCCGCATCCAGCGCTTTTGCCAGCGACCAACTGCTGCATTGCGCCTTGGCCCCGGTTTGATCCGGATACCAGCAGGCTTTGAACACACTCACCTCGGCTTCCGGAGCGACGCCGTAGATGCCGACTCCGTCGTTGGCGCGGGCACCGATGATGCCGGTGACCGCCGTGCCGTGGCGGTCATGGATAAAACTGACGTCCCCCCCTTCGACGAAGTTGCCGATTTGTTTCAGGCGCCCTTTCAGATCCGGATGGTCTTTTTCGGCACCCGTGTCCACCACCGCGATCCCGACACCCTTGCCGGTGGCGATCTCATGCGCGGAGTCGGCATGGATGAGCTGAGGCCCGTAACCGATGGATGCGAAAGGATCGCTTTCCCCGCTTTGCAGGCCTTCGAACACCTGATTTTCCTCCGCCAGCACCACCCGGGGGTCGGCCTCCAGTTGCTCTATCACCCACCGCAGATCCTTTTGCTCCGACACCTTGTAGACCAGGCAGTCCACTCCGATGGAGGAAAGCGGAAACTCGCCGGACTCCTCGATGCCATGGCGTTTTCCCAGTTCACCGCCGATGGATGTCCAATCGTTCCTGAGCGTCTCCGGCAGGGTCACCAATATCTGGCGACTCGACATCTGTTTCGGTGGTTCGGTCGACTGCCCGGACAATTCGGCGCAACCCAGCAGGTTCGCCGCGACGGCGATAACCGGGAACAGGGCGCGCCTTGGTCGTTTCATGAGCCCGGCGAGACAGCAGGGACGGGCTGAGCCAGGCGCACCTTGGGATGATCGCGCAAGATGACCAACGATAGGTCGGCCTCGGCGGCCGGCACCTCGACGGTATAGCTTCCAGTCAGCGAAGGACCCCGGCAGATCTGCGCCTTGGCTTGTTTCAACAAGTCGGCCAGCTCCCCTGTCGTCATGTCTTCGGCGAACACCAGACGGACGAGCATGCCCTGGGACTTTGCAGGAGATTCCGTATCGGACAGGGTTTGAAAGACGGCCCGCTCGTCCGGAATGGGCTGGGGAGGGAGCGCGACGAGCACGGCGAGTGCCGCGAGCGCCAGCGATTCCACGGCCAAGGTCCAGCGGACGGGGGTGGGGGTTTGCGCCAACCAAGCACCCAGGCGCCGAAACCATCCGATCTCGGCGGCCGGAGCGGCGCGCGGCCTAGCCGAAGCCGACTCCAGTTCGTCCACCGCGGCAAGCAGGCTTGCAAAGTGGGCCGGCGAGGGCTTCCAATCATCCGCGGATGCCGGGAAATGTTCGACTAAGGCCGAGCAGTTCGATAATTCCTCCCGGCAGATCTCGCATAGTTCCAAATGTCGCTGTACCGCGTCGTTTTCGCTCGACGTCAGGTTGCCCTTAACGTACCAAGGTATCAGCTTTACCAGCTCGTCATGTTCGTCGGCTGGCGCCTGATTGGGCTGAGTCGTCGTCATATCGTTACCTTTTGCCCCGGCAGGGTGTAGCCTTTGCGCGCCATCAGCTCTGCCAGATGTTTGCGGGCGTGAAACATACGGGTCTTCACGGTATTGAGCGGGCAATTCATGATATCGGCGATTTCCTGATACGACCGGTCTTCGCTGAAACACAGTTCGAGCACCAGTCGGTGGTCGGCGGAAAGCTGGGAGAGTCCCCAGCTGATGGCGTCTCCCAACTCCCAGCCCATGACGATGCGTTCCGGTCCGGACGCTACCGGGCTCGCGGCATCGTGGGATGTCGAAACGGCTTCATCCTCGCTTTCGACCTCGCCGGGCCATGCATCGAGGGATTCCTCCCGCCGGCGATGGACCCGCTCCAGCAGCTGTAGTCCCTTGTTGTGCGCGATGCCGAACAGCCAGGTGGAAAGCCGCCCCCGCTCCGGATCGTAGCGATCGGCCATCTGCCAAACGGTCAGCATCACGTCGTTAACCGCCTCTTCGACCCATTCCCGCTGTTTCAGCATTTTCATGAGGAACCTCGCCAATCCTTCCGCATACAGGTAATAAAACTCCTCGAAGGATTTGCGGTCTTTCTCGGCAACGCGCTTGATCAGCGCCACGCCCACCGATTCGTCCGTACGTTTTACCACCCTGGCCTCCAGAACCTTACGTCATGACCCGTACTCGTAAGCCAGCGACGTTACAACAGAGAGTCGTCGATGGTCGAGCGTTTGGCGTGAAGGTACGGAAACCTTTTACCGATGATTCGGGGTAGAACCCCTTAAGGTTCATTTCATCCAAAATTTTTTTGGATGAAATGAATTATTGAAGTAGGGAAAGACTCGGGCCGGCTGGATCGGAGTAGAGTCCAGGGAAGTGGCGTAAATCGGGGAAGTGATGGAGAGGCTTTCGGCGTAGCCGGTAAAGTGGGAGCAACACGCCCTGTCACCCCGCCGCTCCTTGCCGGCGTAAACTGCCTCCATCACCGCCTGCAGATCGTCATAGACCGTCCGCCGCAGCTCGCCGCCGAAAAAGGCGAAGGCTTAGGTCTGTGCGTCAGGCGTCTCCTGGCGGTAGACCGCCGCGATGCCGGATTTAACGGCCGTCTCCCGTCGCCGGGCTCACGGCGACCGGCCTACCGACTTCGCGGTCGCGCTCTTTCGTCATCATCATGCGTTGGACGATCAGGGAAACGCCGACCGCGATGAGCAGGACCGCGAGGCTCAGTTCCAGCGTCAGGAAGGCGCCGATCTTGAACCAGGCGAAGGCGGGATGGACGAAACGCACCAGCCAGCCGGCAATTTCGTCCGCGATGGCGGACACGAAAGTCAGGCCGCATAGCGCGATTTTGATGTTGTTGGCCAAGGGCGTGAACAGCAGCAAATGGGTCAGCGTGACGGCCAGCATGCCCATGGCGAACAGGTGGAAGTGGGTGACCTCCAACAGACTCTGATAGCTCTTGGGCTGGGTGAACTTTTCCTCCGAACCGAGGTAATACTCGACCACTGACTCGGGATTCAGTCCCATCTTGTGGAAATACATCATGCCGTTGCTGATCCACAGCAAGAGGATATAACCCAGAAACATCAACACGACGGTGTTGAGCAGATTCTGTCGGCGCTGCTCGCCGGTCACGAAAAATCTCATCGCGCATTCTCCTGTTTAACGGTGACCTGGTAGATCGCCATGACCTTGCGCGCACCGTCCAGGGCCGCGCGGGAACTGAGGGTGGCCCCAGCGATGCCGTCGATGCCGTGATCCAGCACCAGATCCTGTACCGGCTTGCGGTAAAGCTTCTCGAACCAGCGCACCGGTGGCTTGTATTCGGGCGGCTCATGAAATGCCAGGATTTCGATGCGGCTCAGCTCGCCTTTAGGGTCGAGCACGATCATCGCGGTTTCCGGCTGGGTGCGGACGGTGTGCGACTCGATCGCCGCATACCCCAGCGTTTCGGTGCCACGCTTGCCGACGTGGAAGGTGAACAGCTTGGAGTCCAGCTTGACCTTGCCGAGCCGCTCGATTTCCGCCGCCTGCTCGTCGCTCAGAAACACCGGCAAGGGCTCGATTACGACGCCCTTGCCGAAAGCAAGTTCGAAGGCTTCGTCCTTGCTGTAATACACCTCGGCTTGAGCCATTGCCGTAGCCAAACACGCCGTCAATGCCACTGCTTTCTTCAACATAAATGCCCCGAGATAACACGGCGACGGAGCACTCCGGTGCTCCATCGCCTATCGGTATTAGTAAATGAAGCCCACACCGAGATTAAACTCGTGTGGCCTTTGCCCACTGGCGGCACTGATATTGCGGTAATCCGCCTTGATCGAAATATTGGGGATAGGCTTATAGGTCAGCCCGCCCTGATAGATACGACGATCCCAGGAACGATCGTCGTCGAAGCCATCCGGGGCCTGGGCGATGGTGTCGTAGCGCTCGTAGCGCAGGAACGGGGCCAGATACTGGGTGCTCTCCTTCCACAGCAAGGGCATGATGTCGTAGGCCGCTTCGGTGTACCAACCGTAGTTCTCCTTGCCGACGATTACGTCATCAGCCGTCGGATCCTTGTCTCTGGCAGCCGACGTGTTCTGCCGACTGACCAAGCCGGCATCGCCGATATGCCCCCAGGCACCCAACGCACGGACCTCGAGGCCTCGGTAATGCCACTGGACATGGCCCTCATACAGTTGAGTGAAGACATCGGCCTTCTTGCCGTTCGCCTTCACGAAATTATCCTGTGCGGCGTTGCCCAAAAAGGTCGAGGCGCCCACCAATAAGCCGGGTGCAAAGCTGGGGGTGTAATCGAGCCGGCCGGTGAAGGCGAAATTCTCGGCAGCCGCCTTGCTGCCTCCCTGACGCCCTTCGCGTATGCCCTGATTGCTGAACTCCTCGGCGTTCAAGCCATTGACCGCGTACATGCGGTACTGCAGGTCGGGCACGACTTCGCCGAACAAGCCCGCCCCCACTTCGCGCCACGTCGAGGGAATAATGTAACGCTCCACGTCCGGCCGGATGTTGCCGTGGAAGGTAGTCGGTTCATGCATTTCGTTGATGAAGCCCATGGGCATCAGCATCAAGCCCGCGCGGATATTCGCATTTTTGTGCAGCAGGAAGTCGAGCTGGGAAAATTCGACCGAAACCTCGCCCTTCTCTTCGCTACCTTCCCCCGTCGTGGCGTGCTCGAACTCGATCTCGTTGTTCAGGATGATCCAGTCATTGAACTTGTATCCGGCGTAGATGACCGCTCTCAGCAGGTCTGCAGAATCTTTATTGCTGCCCTTATTCGCCGTGTAATTGGTGTACATGGCCTCGCCGTATCCGCCGATCGACAGTCCCCGATTGACGCGATAAACCTGCGATGCGGCCGGACCTAAACCGTACTGGCTTTTGTATTCGCGCGATTCGGGTATGAACAACTGGGTCTTTAGCTTCTCCACTTCCGTGGCCAGGATGTCGGTCTTGCGCTCTACCGCGGTCTTGGCCGGAGCTCCTTTGCCGCCGGCATCGGCCACCGCCGGGGGGGCGGACTTGGTCTGTGTCTCCTGGGCCGCTTTCAGCGACTTCACTTCTTCCTTGAGCGCTTCATTTTCCTGAGCCTTGCCTTTCAGCGCCTCGATTTCCTTTTGCTGCTGCTGAATGATCTTCCACATTTCCTCCAGGTTCGCCGGCGCGGACTGCGCCGCATGCGCGCTTCCCAGCCCCAAGGCGGACACCAATCCCAAAGTCACCCCGCATTTCGTGTTCGTACTCACCATTGGTCTCCCGATACTTGTAGAGTTGAGAATGATTCTAGGTAAATTGCAAGGTTATTGCAACGCATTCTCATCTCTATGGCAGGCGAGCACTGCATTTCATGTTGCCGGGTGACGCTATGCTCCGTTTTATGTCATAGTTCGGCGGCTTTTTCGGGGCACAGCCCCAGCGATTCGGAAATCTCGGAATTTGAATGAGTAAGACTAGAGTCCTGACCGGCATCACCACCACCGGTACCCCCCATCTCGGCAACTACGTCGGCGCCATCCGCCCTGCCATCGAAGCGAGCCACGACCACAACGTGCTACCGTTTTATTTCCTGGCGGATTACCACGCATTGATCAAATGCCAGGATCCCGAGCGCGTGCGCCAGTCGACGTTGGAAATCGCCGCGACCTGGCTGGCTTTGGGGCTGGATACGGAAAACGCGGTGTTCTACCGCCAATCGGACATCCCCGAGATCGCCGAACTGGCCTGGCTGCTGGGCTGCGTCACAGCCAAGGGTTTGATGAATCGCGCCCACGCCTATAAGGCGGCGGTGCAAGCCAACGAGGAAAGCGGAGAGAGCGATCCCGACAAGGGAGTGACCATGGGACTGTTCAACTATCCCATCCTCATGGCCGCCGACATCCTGCTGTTCAATGCCCACAAAGTTCCAGTAGGCAAGGATCAGATACAGCACATCGAAATGGCGCGCGACATCGGCGGCCGTTTCAACCACATCTACGGCGAGCACTTCACCCTGCCGGAAGCCGTGGTCGGAGAAGAAACCGCTATCCTGGCCGGGCTGGACGGCCGCAAGATGAGCAAGAGTTACGACAACACCATTCCCTTGTTTCTGCCGGAAAAGCAGTTCCGCAAGCTGATCATGAAGATCAAGACCAATTCGCTCGAACCCGGCGTGCCCAAGGATCCGGACACCTGCACCCTGTTCAGCATCTACCGGGCGTTCGCAACCAAGGAAGAAGTGGCGGACGTACGCCGCCGCTACGAGGACGGCATCGCCTGGGGCGAGATGAAACAGTTTCTGTTCGAATACCTCAACGACCATCTGACGGCCGCCCGCGAGCGCTACGACGCACTCCTACAGTCGCCGGACAAGATCGAGGAAGCCTTGCAGGATGGGGCGCGCAAGGCGCGCGAATTCAGCGCGCCATTCGTCAAGCAATTGCGCGCCAGCGTGGGCATACGCGGCCTGGCCGGCTGATCGGGCCACGCTTTCGCCCATGAGCGATTACATCGAAAAAAGAACCTTCGCCCGCTCGCCGGCGCATTGCCGGCTAAGCTTTAACCTGATCGACCGTGACGGTGTCCGTGACGGATCCTGCCTGGACGTCAGCGCCGCAGGTATATTGTTCATCACCGACCGGCCCGTCGAACCCGGTAGAGCCGTGGAAATCCGCACCTCTCCGGACAATCCCAACACACCGCCATTAACGGCTTTCGCGGAAATCACGCGCTGCATCCCGGACGAGCGCGGCTTTCAGATCGCCGCCGCCATCAAAGGCATCAAGGCGGACTGATCGCGGAATCAGGCGCCGCCCGTTCATCCATTACCTTCATGTACACGATAACCAAGGAAATCTACTTCTGTTACGGCCATCGCCTGATGAACCATCCGGGCAAATGTCGCCACCTGCATGGCCATAGCGTCAAAGCGGCCATCACCGTTCAGGCCGAGCAATTAAACGATCAAGGCATGGTGTGCGATTTTGCCGACCTGGCGACCTGCGCCCATGAATTCATCGATGGCCAAATCGACCATAACCTGCTGATCCATGAGAACGATCCGCTGCTGCCAGCACTCGAGGCGGCCCGTGAACGATATATGGCCCTGACCGAGCACCCGACCGCGGAATACCTGGCGCGTTTGATCTACGAATTCGTCAAGGAAAAAGGATTCGAGGTATTAAGCGTGACGCTGTGGGAAACCGCCAGCGCTTGCGCCACCTATAGCGAAGCCTGACCGGGCCCATGAGCACGCTCGAACCCATCAACAAATCCTACTGGCTGTCGCGGGTCTGCGAGGCCAACTACACGCGTTTGCTGACGCTGATACCGCATCTGCTCACGCTCCCCGTCGGTGTATCGGCGCGTGCCGACGGAACACCGGGTCTGGAGCTGGAACTTTTAGAGCGCTCGCCCTATACCCTGCTGATCGAACTGACCCACAGCTTCACCTGGGAGTTCGGTGCCCTGTCGGAACCTGCCGTGCGCATCCGCGTTTACCTGGACGCCCACACGACCGAAGTTCTCAGCGCGAAAGAGAGACCTTATGTCTTCGACATCATGCGGCATGATGCCGAGGCGCGGGAGGTGATGGATTACAAATGGTCGCTGAACTACTTCCTGGCCTTATGGCTGGACCACTGCATCGCCAGCGACTATCAGTTCCGCCGACCGGAATTGATGCAGGATGCATGCTACGCGAATGCCTGAAGCGGCCGTTCAGTCCCAGCGCTCATCCCGCACCTGCACCACGCCTCCTTCCACACGCACGGGGAAGCAGCTGAGGTCTTCGTAAGCCGGCGCCTTGAGAACCTTTCCCGTCCTGATGCAAAACCGCGCGCCGTGGCGGGGACAAACGATTTCGTAGCCGTCCAGCCGTCCCGAAGCGATCTCCGCCCCGTCATGGGTGCAGGCATCTTCGATGGCGAACAGTTCGCTTCCTACCCGAAAAACGGCGACGCTCACGCCGTCCACGTCCGCCACCACATGTTCGCCGTCGGCCAAGCCCGCCTCGGGCACGACATCCACCCAGTCCGACATGCTCACTCCGTGCTGACCGTCTCGCCCTCCTCCTTGAGGGCCGCTTCCAGGGAATGCCAGGCCAGGGTCGCGCATTTGACCCGCGCCGGATAAGCCCGCACACCAGCCAGCACGGCCAGCTTGCCCAGCTCTTCCAGATTCACTCTTTCGTCCTGCCCGGTGGTTATGCGATGGAACAGCTCGAACAAATGATGGGTCTCTTCCTCGGTCTTGCCGCGAACGATTTCCGTCATTAGAGAAGCCGAGGCGGTGGAGATAGCGCAGCCGGAGCCCTGGAAACTGACGTCCTCGATCACTTCGTCAACCACCTTCACGTACAGGGTGATGCGGTCGCCGCACAAGGGATTGAAGCCGTCGATCTTGCGGGTGTAATCGTCCATGACCCGGAAATTGCGCGGATTACGGTTATGGTCGAATACGACCTCCTGATAAAGGTCGCGGATTTGATCCAGCATCAGCCGAATACCTCGATGAGTTGTTTGATTCCATCGACGAGGATATCGATTTCCTCGAAGCTGTTGTAGAAGGCGAATGAGGCCCGCGCGGTCGCCGGCACGCCATAAAACTCCATCACCGGCATGGCGCAATGATGACCGGCGCGTATGGCGATGCCCAGTTGATCCAGGATGGTCCCGATGTCGTGGGGATGGATGTGCTCCAGGGTGAAGGACAGGATCGCGCCTTTCTCTCTGGCGGTCCCGATGACCGTCAACTGCGGAATCTGCGAGGCCTTTTCGGTGGCATATTTCAGCAGCGCGTGCTCGTGCGCGGCGATAACGTCGAGGCCTATGCCCCGCACGTAATCGATGGCCGCGCCCAGCGCGACGGCGCCTTCGATGTAAGGCGTGCCCGCCTCGAACTTGTAGGGCAGCACGTTGTACTCGGTGCGCTCGAAAGTCACCATGCGTATCATGTCGCCGCCGCCCTGCCAGGGCGGCATGGCCTTGAGCAGCGCCTCCTTGCCGTAGAGCACGCCGATCCCGGAAGGCCCGTACAGCTTGTGGCCGGAGAACACGTAGAAATCGCAATCCAGCGCCTGCACGTCGACCGCAAGATGCGGTATCGCCTGCGCGCCGTCCAGCAGCACCGGCACGCCGCGCGCGTGCGCCAGTTCCACGATGTGTTTGACCGGATTGATGGTGCCCAGCGCGTTGGACATGTGCGCGATCGCCACCAGCTTGGTCCGCTCGCTGAGCAAGGCCTCGAATCCGTCCAGCAGCAGTTCGCCGGCCCGGTTCATGGGCGCGACTTTCAGCACCGCGCCGGTCTGCTGTGCGAGCATCTGCCAGGGCACGATGTTGGAATGATGCTCCATGGCGCTGATGAGGATCTCGTCGCCCGGCCCGACGTTCGCCCTTCCGTAGCTCTGCGCCACCAGGTTGATGGCCTCGGTCGCGCCGCGCACGAAGATGATTTCCTCGGGCTTGCGGGCGTTGATGAAGGTCCTTACCTTGTCGCGTGCGCCCTCGAACAAATCGGTCGCCCGCTGGCTCAGCGTGTGCACGCCACGATGCACGTTGGCGTAATTGTGCTCGTAGACATTGCGGATCGCGTCGAGCACGGCGCGCGGCTTCTGGGCCGACGCGGCATTGTCCAGATAGACCAGCGGCTTGCCGTGGATCGATTCGGCCAGTATGGGGAAGTCGGCGCGTATCCTGGCCACGTCGAACTGGGCAGGCTTCAGTTGGGCGTTCATAGCCAATCCCTCCGGATGCCCGCCTGAGGAAACAGCCTCAACAACTGTTCCTGAGCCTGAGCGCGCAGCGAGTCCAGCGATATTTTTTCCACCATTTCATTGGCGAAGGCGAAGGTCAGCATGTTGCGGGCCGACTCGCGGTCCACCCCGCGCGACTCCAGGTAGAACACCGACTCCTGCGCCAGTTGGCCGACGGTCACGCCGTGCGAGCACTTCACGTCGTCGGCGAGGATTTCGAGCTGAGGCTTGGTATCGATCTCGGCATCGTCGGACAGCAGCAGATTGCGGTTGCTCATCTCGGCGCTGGTCTTCTGGGCATCCGGATGCACGACGATGCGGCCTTGGAACACGCCGTGGGCGCGGTCGGCCAGGACGCCCCGATAGGTCTCGTGGCTGACGCCCTGCGGCTTGCGGTGCTGGATCAGCGTGTGGTTGTCGACGTGCTGGCGCCCCTGCCCCAGGAACAAGCCGTTCAACTCGCATTCGCTGCCCGTGTCCAGGTCGGCATGTATCTCGGTGCGCGCCAGCAGGCCGCCGAAGGCCAGGTTATGGTGAGCGAAGCGGGCGTTGCGCGCCTGGGAAACATAAAGGCCGCCGAAGTGATAAGCCTTATCCGACTCGTTCTGCAATTTGTAGCCGTCGAGACCGGCGCCCTCGGACAGATCGATCTCGGTCACCGCCGCGCTCAGATAACTCTGTCCATCCAAGCCGGCGTAACTTTCCACCAGACGGGCCTGGCTGTTCTCGCCGAGGGAAATCAGGCTGCGGGTCGCGGCCAGGCCGTCCGCGCGCGTGGACACATGGAGTATCTGCACTGGCCGCTCGAGCACTACGCCGGCGGGAACGTCGAGATAAACGCCGTCGGTGAAATAAGCCGTGTTGAACGCGATGAAACCGTGCCGTTCGGCCTCCAGCGTACGGCCGAAACGCGCCTCCACCCGTTCGGGAAACTGTTCAAGGGCCCGGGACAGGCTCGCCAGGACGACGCCTTCCGGCAAACCGTCAAGACGCGAATGATCCGGGCTGTAACGGCCGTCCAGCAAGACCAGCACCCAGGCATCCTGCAAATAGAGCGGCGCCAGCCAGGCCGCATCCACGAGACTCGTCCCCGCAGCAAGAATGTCCGGCTGGAAGCGCTTCTTTTCGATGGCGGTGACGTTGGTGTATTTCCACTCTTCTTCGCGCGGAGACGGGAAGCCGCCCGCGGAGAATTGCGCCAAAGCCGCCCGGCGTTTGGCATTCAGCCAGGGCAGATCGCGGCCCGGCAGAGTCGCCGCCAGTTGCGGATACTGTTCGAGATAATGCGCCGCGCTCATGCTCATGCCGCCTTTTCTATCCAGCCATAGCCTCTGGTTTCCAGCTCATGGGCCAGGCTGGCGTCGCCGGATTTGACGATCTGGCCGTGCGCCAGCACGTGGACATAATCGGGCTTGATATAGTCCAGCAAGCGTTGGTAGTGGGTGACCAGGATGAACGAACGGTCCGCCGCGCGCAGGGAATTGACGCCCTCGGAGACGATCTTGAGCGCGTCGATGTCCAGCCCGGAGTCGGTCTCGTCGAGTATGCACAGGGCCGGTTCCAGCACGGCCATCTGCAGGATCTCGTTGCGCTTCTTCTCGCCGCCCGAGAAGCCTTCGTTGACCGCGCGGTAGAGGAACTTCTCGTCCATCTCCACCACCTTGATCTTCTCCTTGATCATGCGCAGGAAATCCATCGCATCCAGCTCGCTCAAGCCCTTGTGCTTGCGCACGGCGTTCAGGGCGGCTTTCAGCAGATAGATGTTGCTGACGCCGGGGATTTCGACCGGATACTGGAAGGCCAGGAACACGCCTTCGCGCGCCCGCTCTTCCGGCTTCATTTCGAGCAAATTCTTGCCGCGATAGGTGATGCTGCCTTCCGTGACCTCGTAACCCTCGCGGCCGGCCAGCACGTGCGACAAGGTGCTCTTACCGGAGCCGTTCGGCCCCATGATGGCGTGCACCTCGCCGTCGTTCACGGTCAGATTGATGCCCTTGAGGATGGGTTTGTCCTCGACACGAACGTGGAGGTTTTCGATTTTAAGCATGTTTTTGACCTTATCTAACGTGCGCATGGCGCATTCGATTCAAACTATCCGACACTGCCTTCCAGGCTGATGCCCAGCAAAGCCTGGGCCTCCACCGCGAATTCCATGGGCAGTTCCTTGAACACCTGCTTGCAGAAACCGTTGACGATCATGGACACGGCATCCTCGGCCGAGAGACCGCGCTGCTGGCAGAAGAACAACTGGTCTTCGCTAATCTTGGAGGTCGTCGCTTCGTGCTCGACCCGGGCGCTGGGCTGCTTCACCTCGATATACGGGAAGGTGTGGGCGCCGCAACGATCGCCGATCAACAGGGAGTCGCATTGGGTGTAGTTGCGCGCGTTCTCCGCGCTCTTGAGCACTTTTATCAAACCGCGATAGCTGTTTTGCGCCCGGCCGGCCGAGATGCCCTTGGAAATCACCGTGCTCTTGGTGTTTTTGCCGATGTGTATCATCTTGGTGCCGGTGTCGGCCTGCTGGCGATGATTGGTCAGCGCCACCGAATAGAACTCGCCGACCGAGTTGTCGCCGCGCAGGATGCAACTCGGATATTTCCAGGTGATGGCCGAACCGGTTTCGACCTGGGTCCAGGAGATCTTGGAATTGGCGCCCCGGCATTCGCCGCGCTTGGTGACGAAGTTGTAGATGCCGCCCCGGCCTTCCTCGTCCCCCGGATACCAGTTCTGCACCGTGGAATATTTGATCTCGGCTCCGTCCAGGGCCACCAGTTCGACCACCGCGGCATGGAGCTGGTTTTCGTCGCGCATGGGCGCGGTGCAGCCTTCCAGATAGGAGACATGGCTGCCCTCCTCCGCAACGATCAGGGTGCGTTCGAACTGGCCCGTCTTGGCCGCGTTGATGCGGAAATAGGTGGAAAGCTCCATCGGGCAGCGCACGCCCTTGGGGATGAAGACGAATGAACCGTCGGAGAACACCGCGGAGTTGAGCGCCGCGAAGAAGTTGTCGCCCTGTGGCACCACACTGCCCAGGTACTGGCGCACCAGCTCGGGATGGTTCTGGATGGCTTCCGACATGGAGCAGAAAATCACCCCCGCCTCGGCCAGCTTGCCCTTGAAGGTGGTGGCCACGGACACGCTGTCGAACACCGCATCGACCGCCACGCCGGCCAGCCGCTCCTGTTCGTAGAGCGGGATGCCCAGCTTGTTATAGGTGTCGAGCAGCTTGGGATCGACCTCGTCCAGGCTCTTCGGCCCCTCGCTCGCCTTGGGCGCGGAGTAATAACTGATAGCCTGGTAATCGACCGGATGATAATCGACATAAGCCCAGCGCGGCTCGGTCATGGTGAGCCAGTGCCGGTAGGCTTCGAGCCGCCATTCCAGCATCCACTCGGGCTCGTTTTTCTTGATCGAGATGGCGCGGACCACGTCCTCGCTCAAGCCCGGCGGCAGGGTGTCCGACTCCAGATCGGTGACGAAGCCCTGCTTGTATTCCTGGCTGATCAATTTTTCTATGGTTTGTGCTGTCGCTGACATGGGTCGAGCCTCTCAAGCTTGTCGCGATTGAAATAGGGTGCTCACCGGGATGTTGACCTCCGCAGGACCGGCCATTGCCGGCACCTTTGCCATGTCGGCCAGACTCACCGACTCCAAGGCCTTGCGCACCGCCCGGTTGATGACCTCCCAACTCCCGCGTGCATGGCAGGAGGACGATTGTTCGCAGCCTCCGCGCTCGCCTTCGCATTCGGTCAGGGCGATGGGGCCTTCCAGGGCGTAAATCACGGAGGCCACGCTGGTCTGTTCCGGCAAACGTACCAGGCTGTAACCGCCTTTGGCGCCGCGGGTGGATTTCACCACGCCGGCCCGGGACAACATCTTCAATATCTTGCTCACCGTCGGTGCCGCCACTCCCGTGGCCTCAGCCAAACCGCACGCGGTATGCGCCCCTTCTCCGCACTTGGCCATTTGGGCCAGCACGATGACGGCGTAATCGGTCAGTTTGCTGATTCTGAGCATGAGCACCTCGAAAAGTAGGACCATTTTAGTCCGATTTAATTTCCTGGTAAAGCACTCGGCTTATATTGACCTAGGCGAACCCGGGCGGCAGCAGTCTTATCCCACGCTTGAGCCAGCCCGCGATGCGCCACGGCTCGAGGCGGGCTAGCCGGCGGCCGGCAGTTTGAGCGGCCGAGTACTCGAAACAGGCATTTCGGCTCGGTCGATCCAGACGGCGTATGTTCGGGCGACTTGGCACGGTGGTGAAGAACACCCACTTCGCCGCGCTACAGCGCTTTTTGCGCTCCGGCGAGTCTGAAACTCGTATCGCGCCACGCAATACCAAAAAAACCTGGCGCATTGGTAACGGTCTTTACCGTCAGGATTTTTTACATGCCCGGAAAGGAACTTCTCTAAGCACTTAAAAAAACGCAGAAAAAAGACGAGGCATGTGATTTGCTCACGTCAACCGAGATGCGTTTTATCCCTATCGCTTCGACTACTGCCAGAAATCCGCATGCAGAGGGCGAGAGCGAAATGCTGATGCTTGCCAGGAATTACGGCCTGCGCACATCGCTCAGGGTTCTTCACCTCATCGCGACAATTTAAGGAGTTGCTTTTATGCCCAGTATTCGGAAAACCCATGCCGCCTCGTGGCTGACACTGCTGTTGCTTGCGGTCAATTCCGCTGTTCACGCCGCCGGCGTGAGCAACGGCGATTTCCAGACGGGCGATTTCAGCGGTTGGACGCTCGATACCGATGCCACGCCGGGCGCAAGCCCGGACTTCCAGATCATCGACTCTGCGGGAAACTACAGCGCCCGCATCGAGGCGGATGGGGCCGGCGACACGGTGTTTTTTGCCAATACCTTGTTCCAGTCGCTGGACTTGTCCCTCCCTGCCGAACACGACCTGATACTACGATTCGACTGGACCTATGCGGGCGACGCCGAAGCGCCTGACGAGACTTTCCTGGTCGGTTTTGGCGACGGCACCGGCAACTACTACGACGCCAACGCCGAACTCGGCTTGCTGTTCAATCCGCAAAACTACGGTGCCGGCACCTTCAGCGCCAAGCTCAATGCGCTGGCCAATCTCAGCGGCTGGACGCTGGAGTTTCAACTGCTCGCGGGCTTCGACGGCCTGAGTTCCCATGTCACCCTCGACAACATCAGCCTCAGCGCAGTGGCTCAACCAACCCCAGTTCCCATTCCTCCTGCAATGCTTTTATTCGCCAGCGGGCTGCTGGGAGTATTTGGATACAAAAAACACAAAACGATGGGATAAACCCAGGAGACCACGCCATGAACCGGCTCACTCAACTACTCAAATTGGGCTTCCTCGTTGCATCGCTGACTTTAGCCATTAGTCACAACACCGTCGCCGCCGAATCGGAACCTAAATTCGAGATCACCAGAACGCCCGCGGCCTTCGACCGGACGAAAAACGTTTTTTTCAGCTATGTCAAATTCAAAAACATCACGTCCCAAACGATCAAAGGCCCATTCGCGATAAACGTAAACGACAGTTCGATACCTGTAGTGAATGGCAAGCCGTATCAATCGGGAAATCAAACCAAGTACTTTTTTGAATTGACCGGCGATGTTCCTGCCGGCGAAGCGAAAACCTTACGAATAGACTTCAAGGCCATAAAGGCACCCATTACCTACCAGTTACGCCTGGACTTTCGCGAAACCTATTTTTCGATCCCGGCGAGCGAAAAAATAGATGCCTTCAGCATCACGCCTAAGCTGGTATTCACCAACTCCGACACCGAAATCACTTTCCAGGCAGACTCTCAAAAACTGAGTCGGCCACCTGTCCATTTTATAGCTGCCAAACTCGACGACGCGGGAAATGAATTGACATGGAATTTTATGAACGACAGTGGCTGGAACGGCGATGCGGTGGCTGGCGACGGAACTTACACTTCCACTTCCCCGCTACCGGCGACCGACATCAATCATGCCCACAAAGAGCGCTACAAGATCAAGGCGGTCTATATCGTCGGGAAAAACTACACCCAAACTTTGCAGTCTTACACCGCTTATGATGACTATCGCTATGTGGATGGCGAAATCCGCGAGATATTCGTTGAAAAACCGCCTTTCTACGATACCGAACAGGCTCGCGGCACCACTTATCTGGACGGTCGGTACTTGGTCATGGCCGACGAGGTCATGTTTACGCTCGGGGAGAATTTGAGCTCCGACGAGGCGTACGCAATTGCCGAGGCTGTAGCCACCGACCATGGCGGAAAATTAGTGGGCTACTCCCCTCATCCCTCGATATTTACTTTGCGCTTCAATACTTGCTATTCATGCTTTAATGCATTTGACCAGAGCCAGATAGACACTGTCGCATCGGACCCTCACGTCGAGTTCGCCCTGCCTAACGTAATACCCGGTTACGCATCGATCAGCGATCTGTCAGACATGCGGGCGACCATGGGTAGAGATGTGGTCAAAAACCACATCGTAGCGCCTTACGAAACCATGAAGATGTTCCAGGCTTGGGACTGGCTGGAAAGCAATCTCCAGAATCAAAAGTCCCTGCTGAGAAAAGTCAACGTGGGGGTAGCCGAGCATGTCGATAACATGCACCACGAAATATCGAGTTTTATCAAGATTCATGGTTCACAATCGACTGCAAATTTGGACCAATTCGATCACGGGACCGCGGTTGCAGGACTGATAGGCGCGTCTCACAGCGGCCCAAATAAGGGAGTAACCGGGGCCAGGGATGATATTTGTCCGCAGATATATTGCGATCAAGATCAGAATTTTTTCACCAATTATCAAAATACCTTCGGAGATCCAAGCAAATGGCCTGGTCCGATTAATGGCGTCCTCAGCGGGGCATCATCCTCTACTGGTGACTCACTGATCGACTATGAAATGCATGCGCCGGGCGGAGATTTTTCGCAGCAGGAAATTTATGGCACAATTTCCAGGATGACTGCCAATTACACACCTGGCAATATCGTATCGGTAATAAATTATAGCCGCGCGAGTTGGCTAGATACTACCCCGCCTAACCCGCCTTTCTACAATGGCTGTTCGCCAGGAACTTCT